>JAJZTT010000087.1 GCA_021848705.1 Pseudomonadota bacterium | reverse complement strand
CCTGCTGATTCGAACGCATCGAGGGAGGTGATTTTTTCCGTGATGATCGCACTTTTTCCGATGCGTTCCGCACCGGAAAGCGCATCCCGTTTCGCAATTATACTTTTTCTGAGCGCCCGTTTCACGTCTGTCGGATTCATGTGCTTTCCCGTTGTATTGAATTTTGCCGGTATAATCTCGCGATGAATTCAGAAAGAAAACCGATCAGAAGCTTCGTGCTTCGCCAGGGCAGGGTGTCCAATGCGCAGCAGAAGGCCCATGAAAGCCTGCTTCCCCTGTTCGGCATCGAATATACGGGCAAACCGCTCGATCCGGCCGCAGCCTTCGGCAGGAATGCGCCGGTGATCCTCGAAATCGGCTTCGGCATGGGAGAATCGACCGCAGCGATCGCCCAGGCGCATCCCGAATTCGATTATCTCGGAATCGAGGTGCACACGCCCGGCGTGGGAAGCCTCCTGAAGGAAATCCGGGAGCGGAATCTTCAAAACGTGCGCATCATCCAGCACGACGCGGTGGAAGTGCTGGAACACATGATCCCGGATGCAAGCCTCTCCGGCGTGCACATCTTCTTTCCCGATCCATGGCCGAAGAAACGCCACCACAAGAGAAGGCTGATCCAGACGCCGCTCGTCTCCCTGCTTTGCAGAAAGCTTTTGCCAGGGGGCTATTTCCATGCCGCAACCGACTGGGTGGAATATGCCGGGCACATCCTCGAAACATTGCGCGCCGAACCCTGCCTCGAAAACACCGCCGCGGATTATGCGCCGAAACCGCAATACCGGCCGCTCACCAAGTTCGAGGCGCGCGGAATCCGCCTGGGCCACGAAGTTCGCGACATCGTGTTCCGCAAAATCAGTGCAGACACTCGATCTCCCCGATGATGACCGGGATGGCCGCAGCCGGAAAAGCGTCCTTCAGATACCTCGAATACGTTATGATCCGGTAACCCCGGCAATGCCTTTCTTCGGTCACCTTGACCGCTTCGGCCTTGAACATCCCGTCGGCGGCAGATGAAGTGGAGAAGCGGGTCGAGACGACCTTGATCCGGTAGACTCCGGGCGAAACCTCCTCGTAGCTGCTCCCCCCGGAAAGTCCCGCCTCCGGCTTCACCCCTCCATTTGCACAGGCGCCAAGCAGCATGCAAGAAACCAGCGCCAGAATCTTCCGCTTCATGGACATTTCTCCTTCAGGCAGTATGGCATGCGGACGCTATTCCAGGAAAATCTGCAGCAGATCGTTGAGGAAACGCCTTCCCTTTTCGGTCGGCACGACCCGGAAAGGATCGCGCGAAACGAATCCCCGACTTTCCGCTTCGTCCAGCTGCGAAAGCACGGCAAGACGCGAAAGACCGGTTCTTTCCTCGAACAGATTCAGGGAAAAACCCTCCCTGAGTCTCATCGCGTTCATCATGAATTCGAAGGCAACCTCATCGATTTCCTGCCGCGACTGGACGGGATTTTCTTCCAGTGCCTTTTTCAAATAGATTGCGGGGTTCTTCCAGCGCACCTGGCGGCTGATTCCGTCGTGACGGCTGATCTTGGCATGGGCGCCCGCTCCGATGCCGATGTAATCTCCGAACTGCCAGTAATTCAGGTTGTGGCGGCAGCGGAATCCCTGCTTCGCGAATGCGGAGGTTTCGTAATTTTCGTATCCCTGAGACCCCAGCCATTCCTCCACCATGATCTGCATTTCGAATGCCTCGTCCTCGCAAGGCACCTCGGGCGGATGGACGTGAAAAAGGGTGTTCGGCTCGATGGTCAGGTGGTAGGCCGAAAGGTGCGGTGAACCGAAGGATGTCGCCATTTCCAGGTCCGATTTCGCATCTTCGAGCGTCTGCATGGGCAGCGCATACATGAGATCGAGGTTCACGTTGCCGAAATGGCGCAGCGCCGATTCGATCGCGTGCGCGGCCTGCCCGCCGTCGTGGATCCTGCCGAGCGCAGCGAGATGCCGGTCGTCGAAACTCTGGATGCCGAGCGAGATGCGGTTGATCCCCGCGTCCCTGAATGCCGGAAAGCGCCCACGATCCACCGTCCCCGGATTGGCTTCCAGGGTGATTTCCGCATCAGCATCGAGCCTAACGCGCTCCCTCACCCGAACCAGGATTTTTTCGATGGCGGCAGGGCTCAACAGACTCGGCGTGCCTCCCCCGAAAAAAACACTGCGAACCGGCCTTCCCCAGATTTCAGGCAGAAAGGATTCGAGATCGAGGGTGAGCGCATCGACATAGCCCTTTTCGTCGATTTCCCCTTTCGCCTCGTGCGAATTGAAATCGCAATAAGGACATTTTCTCGCGCACCACGGAATGTGGATGTAGAGGGAAAGGGGAGGAAGGGAAGTCAACCCCATTTCAGTTTTTCCATGATCCCGGCAAGCGCCTGCGCCCTGTGGCTCACCCGGTTCTTGATCTCGTGCGGAAGCTCGGCGGCGGTCATCGCATATTCGGGAACATAGAACAGCGGATCGTATCCGAAGCCGCCGGAGCCGCGATATTCTTCCAGCAGCAGTCCGCTCCATCTTCCTTCCGCGATCAGCGGTTCAGGATCTTCCGGATGGCGCAGGAACACGATCACGCAGTAATAATGGGCGCGACGGTCCGAAACTCCCTGCAGCATTTCAAGGAGCTTCGCGTTGTTCCGCTCGTCCGATTTCGGCTCTCCGGAAAATCTCGCCGAATGGATTCCCGGCTCCCCGGATAGATGTTCGACGCAGATCCCGGAATCGTCCGCAAGAGCGGCAAGTCCGGTGTGAAAGCTGGCATTCCTCGCCTTTTCCAGCGCATTTTCGACGAAGGTTCGGTGCGGCTCATCGGCCTCTGGCACGCCGAATTCCGACTGGGCCATCACCTCGAACTCGAGCGGTTCGAGAATCTTTGCGATTTCCCTCAGCTTTCCCCGGTTGCCGCTTGCGATGACGATTTTCTTCATTTTCCTGCCTCGTATGCTGTGTCCTGAACGGTTTCATTCCCTCCCTGTCGCCCGTTCCCTGCGGCTGGAAGCGGGGAACGAGATGATGCTTTCCGTTTCCGATGAGGTCCGCCCTGCCCATTTTCATCAGCGCCTCGCGCAGCAGCGGCCAGTTTTCCGGGTCGTGGTAGCGCAGGAAGGCCTTGTGCAGCCTCCTTTGCTGATAGGATTTCGGAATGTAGACCGCCTCGCCTTTTCTCGAAATCCTGCGCAGCGGATTCTTTCCCGTGTGGTACATGGCGGTGGCCGCCGCCATCGGCGAAGGAAGGAAGGCCTGCACCTGGTCCGCCCTGAATCCGTTCTCCTTCAGCCAGAGCGCGAGGTTCAGCATATCCTGATCGGTGGTACCCGGATGGGCGGCGATGAAATACGGGATGAGGTACTGCTCCTTTCCCGCCTCCCTCGAATAGCGGTCGAACAGCTCCTTGAAGCGGTAATAGGTGCCGATCCCGGGCTTCATCATCTTCGAAAGAGGTCCTTCCTCGGTATGCTCCGGCGCGATCTTGAGATAGCCGCCCACGTGATGCGTGGCGAGTTCCTTGACATATTCCGGAGAGCGCACCGCGAGATCGTAGCGCAGACCGGAGGCAACCAGAATTTTCTTGATCCCGGGAAGACCTCTCGCGCGCCGGTAAAGCGAAATCAGCGGACCGTGGTCCGTACCGAGATTCTTGCAGATCCCGGGATAGACGCAGGAAAGGCGCCTGCATTTTTCCTCGATTTCCTCGCTGCTGCAGGAGAGACGGTACATGTTGGCGGTGGGTCCGCCGAGATCGGAAATCACTCCGGTGAAGGCGGGGGAAGTATCGCGGATCGTCTCGATCTCGCGGAGGATCGAATCCTCCGAGCGGCTCTGGATGATCCTTCCCTCGTGCTCGGTGATCGAACAGAAGGTGCAGCCGCCGAAGCAGCCTCTCATGATGGTGACCGAATGCTGGATCATCTCGAAAGCGGGAATCTTCGCATCTCCGTAACCGGGATGTGGAAGCCTGCTGTAGGGAAGGCCGTACACCGCATCCATCTCTTCGGTGGAAAGCGGGATGGGCGGAGGGTTCAGCCACAAGTCTCTTCCCCCCTGGTTCTGGAGAAGCGCGCGGGCATTCCCCGGATTGGTTTCCTGGTGAAGGATGCGGGAAGCATGGGCATAGAGCACCGGATCCTTCTTCACTTCCTCGTATCCTGGAAGGCGGATCACCATCGTTTTCCGGTCGACTCCCCTTCTCGACCGGGAAAATTTTTCCACCGGGTCGATGCAGGCCGGTTTTTCCGCATAGGGATCGGGAAGGGGGGAGATTTCCCCGGGAGAATCGATTTCAGTGGAATCTACAACGCTCCAGCCTTCGGGCATTTCCTTGAGGATATATGCGGTACCGCGAATTCCTGTCAGTTCGGAGATTTTCTCGCCCTTTGCCAGACGATGAGCGATTTCCACCACCTGCCGCTCTCCGTTTCCGAATACCAGCAGATCGGCCTTGGCGTCCACCAGCACAGAGCGCCTCACCTTGTCCGACCAGTAATCGTAATGGGAAATGCGCCGCAGGCTCGCCTCGATCCCGCCCAGCACGATGGGCACATCCGGATAGGCCTCCCTGCAGCGCTGCGAATAGACGAGCACCGAGCGGTCCGGGCGACAGTCGGCGCGCCCATCCGGAGTATAGGCGTCGTTCGAGCGGATCTTTTTGTCGGAGGTGTAGCGGTTCACCATGGAATCCATGTTGCCGCCGGTGACGCCGAAAAAGAGGTTGGGGCGTCCGAGCCGCATGAAGTCCGATGCGTCCTTCCAGGCCGGCTGGGAAAGAATGCCCACCCGGAACCCCTGCGCTTCGAGCAGCCTGCCGATCAGCGCCATGCCGAAGCTCGGGTGGTCGACATAGGCATCGCCTGTCACCAGCACGATGTCGCAGGAATCCCAGCCGAGCGCGGTCATTTCGTCCCTGGAAGTCGGAAGATGCGGGGCAATGCCGAAGCGCCTCGCCCAGTAGGGACGGTAGGAGAATATGTCTTGCGCTTTTTGCATCCCGCTATTTTACAAGAGTTTCGGCTTCTTCAGCGCTCAAATGTTTCCAGGGAAGCGGAATGATTCCGGGAACCCTCTCCCGGTAGCGCAGATAGCGTTCCCCGAAACGATCGATCAGCATGGCCTCCTCGTGGCGAGAACCGATGAAAAGATAGGCCGTTGCGAGAACACAGGTGACGAGCCTTCCGGCATTCATGTCTGAAGCCCACAGGAGCGGGAGCGAAAGAAAATACCATGGATGGCGGACGTGGCGATGAAAAGGAGAGATCCGGAAGGAATCCTCCCCGGATGACTTCAATCCGAGGAATTCGCCCATGTCGTAATACCGGAGGGATACGAAAAAACCGAGGATTGCCGCCGCCTTCAGGAGCATTGCCAGGACATTCAGGACGCCAAGGAGCTTCCAGAGCATCGGCCAGGGATGAACATAGAGCAGCCAGAGCGGTGGAAAAAGCAGCAAGATCGCCAGAGAATTGAACGCGAGCCGGTAACGGAAACTCGGAAAGAGACCCGACACCATCTGCTTCACCTTCGTCGATGCGAGCAGGGAATGGATGCAGAAATAGAAAATCCAGCAGGAGGCGAGCAGTATCATCTAGGTTGCGGAGAGAGCGCCCAGTGCGATTTCGAGCAAACCCAGGGCGAGATTGAACGCGATCAGCTTGCGGATCGACTGAAGGGCCCCGCCCGCCTGCTTCCATTCCTTGCCGACCACGGCATGCCTGAGTCTTGCGAAAAGCAGGAAAAAGACGATGCAAAAAATGATCAGCATGAAAGCGCCGATCCCGAACATCGCGTGCACGCTCCAGGGAACCGACTGAAATCCGCCCATGGAGAAGATCATGTAAGTTCCGCTGGAAAAAATCAGGACGATCGACGCCCATACCCAGGGGAAGAAACGCGAGAACACACCAGCCCACAGGGACAGACGCTCGGGCGCGGCGAGCAGTTCTGCAGCGACCGGGCGAAGCGCCATGTAGGCGAAAAACATGCCTCCCACCCAGACGGTTGCCCCCAGCAGGTGCAGGATCAGCGACGCGATCATGGTCATTTCCTTTTGCTATACAATGCGTGCAATTCACTCTCCAACTCGGCCATGCTCAGAATCCTTTCCGCCCTGCTCCTCGTCCTGATCTGCGTGAATTTCCTCGACATTCCGCTGGCTGAAACCATCGCCCGGATCATGGGCAGGAATTTCCTGCACAGCCAGGTCATCTCGAACCTTCCGGATCTGCTCCTCGGCGTGACTGTTCTTTCGACCTTCGCCTGCTGGGCGGGATATTTCCTGCTCGCGAGAAGAAATGCACCCATGGCAACGCGCTTCATGGCTTCCGGAATTTCGATCCCGCTCGCCTTCGCAGCGAAATCGATCCTCAAGTGGATTTTCGGCAGGACCGACACCCGAACCTGGCTCACGGGAACTCCGGATTCCTTCCACTGGTTCCAGGGCGGGAGAAATTTCGAGGGATTTCCTTCCGGCCACATGCTGGTGTTCACCCCGATCTTCCTCCTGCTCCTGGAGGTTTTTCCGAAACTGCGGCTGCCGATCCTTGGCGCCTGGCTGGCTCTCGGCGCCGCGCTTCTCCTCACGGAATATCATTTCCCGGGCGACGTACTGGCAGGGGCCTTCATCGGCATTTTGCTCGACTACGCAGCGAAAAATCTCGTACGCAGAAAGATTACTCGATTCCCGTGAAGCTGTGTGAGAAATATTTGAACATGCGGATATGTCAAAGTATGAATCCCGCCCCCTGTTCCTGGAGCGCCTCTCCCGATTCATGGAGACAAAGCATCTTCCTGCACTCTGCCAGCCAGTGTTCCCGTCCCGCCTCGGCCGCCAGAAGCAGCGGCAGGACATTCCCGTCTGACGACCATTGCCGATAGGCGTCCAGCGCCATCGGAAAGAGCTCCCTTCTCATCCCCTTGAAATGCTCGAAATGAAAGTGAATCGCGATCGGATCCTTTCCCAGCACGAGAGAAGGAAGCGTGGAAAGGCAGTCTGCAAGGAGGTCCCGCATCGCCCTCGCCAGGATTTCCTCGTGAGGGGAAATTTCCCCTGAAAGCATCTCCTCCCACTCCTTCCCGAGCAACGCCCCCGCCATTCCTTCTCCGATCTCGTGCAGGATCACCGCCTCGCATGCGCTTTCCAGCATGGATTCGCAATCGGCATCTCCGCAGGAATAGGGGGAGGCCCTGCCTTTCCAGCGCAATTCCTCGCGCCTTTCCCAGATCATGCGTTTCACCGCCTCCCTTCTCAGGAAAAT
Organism: Pseudomonadota bacterium; assembly: GCA_021848705.1. GTDB lineage: Bacteria > Pseudomonadota > Gammaproteobacteria > Burkholderiales > JABEVD01 > JABEVD01. The sequence continues at coordinate 3,826 of JAJZTT010000087.1, read as the reverse complement.
CGTGCTTCCCTGGAGGGCAGCGACCGGCGAGGTAAGGTCCCGTGCATATTCGCATTCGGAGACGAGCACGCTGAACCCTTCCCTGATGGCCCTGTCCGCGAGCCTTCCCAGGAAGAAATGCGGCTTGCCGAATCGCCCGTAACCTGCACCGTAAACCAGGCCTTGCTGCAGGATGCGGCGATTGACGGCGTCGCTGTCGAAGGGATCGATTTCGCCATCGATGGCCAGGTAGGGAAGGGTCTCGATCTCGCTCCAGCTTTTTTCCTTCTCCACCAACCAGTTCCCGAGCTTTTCCCTGGGCAGGCTTTCCGCATAGGGAATCGAGTTCTCCCAGCGGTAATACTGCTGCATTTCCAGAAGATAGGTGCACATGGTCATGTTTCTCGCATGACGCGCATCGGTGATTTCGCAGTTCTTCCTGACGGTCTCGAGCAAGACGGGAAAATTCATGTCGTATCCTCCTTTTCATTTTCTGTAGCATGAAAGATCAGGGAAGAAAAGGCGGAAATATGTTATTTTTATGCAGGATTCTGAACTGGCGGAGGCAAAATGGACCTGATCACTGCGAAAGAAGCCCGGCAGCTTTACGAAATCGGCACGACATGGCGCGAAAACCATCTCGCCGGGATCATGAAAAGCGCCATGAAAGACATTCACGATGCGGCGCTGGCTGGAAGGACCGCAATCACGCTCGAATCGGTGCCGAACGAAGTGATTTTCGCTGCCCTGGAGTCCGAGCTCGCAAGGCTTGGATTCGGGGTCAAGGCTTTGAGGAGTCCCTGGCCGCCAAGAAGCCTGGAAATTTCATGGTAGGAAGAAAATGACGAACAGGGAAATGCTCAGGGAAAAACTCAACCTCGATACGGCGAAAATTTCATGGGGGGAGCTGCAGCGCCACTTTGCAGCCGGCCATCTGATCGCGGTTCGCGAAGGGATCGATCTCGTGGAGGTCGCCCTTTCCATCTCCTCCGACGAAAGAAGCATGGTCGAGGGATGGATCGCATCGAATGCGATCGGAAAGGTCACCGACGAGGAGGCTCTTTCCTGGCATGAATCGAAGGCGGTGCTTTGGGCCGTGGTGGTGAAGCCATGGGTACTGGTGCAGGAAGCGAGGATCCTTCAGTAGATGAAGGAAGTCCTGCTCGCGATGGCCGCAGCAATGCGCTCGCTGCTCCATCCGCGGATGCTTGCACTGGTACTCTGGCCGATGCTGGGAGCCGCCCTGTTGTGGCTCGGCGCCGCCTTTTTTTTCTGGGGGGACTGGGCCCGGGATCTCGCCTCCTGGATCGCTTCGACCCCTGCCGAGCAATGGATGGAGAAGGGGTTCCTGGCCGCGATTTCCGGATACCTCGTGACCTTCCTGCTCGTCATGCTGCTCCTGCCCGCGATCTACGTCACCGCGCTGCTCCTGGCCGCAGTATTCGCCATGCCTTCCATGGTGAATCATGTCTCATCCGTGAGCTACCCGGATCTGGAGAGAAAGCGCGGAGGCACGATGGCCGGCAGCCTGTTGAATTCTTTCGTGGCCATTTCGGTCTTCTGCCTGCTCTGGCTCTTCACGCTGCCCCTCTGGCTCGTCTCTCCGATGGCCTTCCTGCTTCCCGTCCTGCTCTCCGCCTACCTCAATCAGAGGCTTTTCCGCTATGACGCGCTGGCCGAACATGCAGGACGGGAGGAATTCGCTGCGTTGCTGGAAAAGTCTACCGGAAAACTCTATCTGCTCGGCGCATTTTCCGGACTGCTCCACTATGTCCCAGTGATCAACCTGCTCTCCCCGATCTATATCGGCCTCGCCTTCACTCACCTGTGTCTCGGGGAGCTGGACCGCCTCCGGAAGGGGATTTAGGGAAGAAGAGACTCCGGGGAAATGCCGCTTCCGGAGATCGCGACCACCTTCCTTCTGGAAGTCTCCCCATGCTTCAGGATCACCTGTCTTTTCGGAACGCCGAAAAAATCCGCGAGCCAGGAAAGCAATGCAGCATTCGCCTGCCCCTCCACGGGTGGCGCGGAAAGCCGGATCTTCAGCGCATCTCCATGCAATCCTGCCACCTCGGTTTTCTTCGCGCCCGGCTGCACATGCAGCGTAAGCGTCAGCGTTTCTCCTTCGCATCGATGCCAGGACATTCAGAGCATTCCGAAGGAAAGGGACTCCAGCCAGGCCACCGGAATCGTCAGCACCAGTTGCATCAAAAAGATGACGATGATGGGGGAAAGGTCGACATTGCCGACAGGAGGGATCCTCTTCCTGAAGAAGTCCAGAAAGGGACGGGAGAGGCTGTTCAGGACGGGCGCAATCGGAGCATAGGGATTCACCCAGCTCAGGATCGCCTGAACGATGATCACCACCATGAAGATATGCACGCTCTGCTTCATCAATCCGGTCACGGAAAGCAGCAGAATCGCCAGGTAGGTCGAGGAACCGAAAGGATGCGGCGCAATGCCGCTCACCCAGAGGCTGATCGAGATCGAAATCGCCTTGACCAGAAATGCGAGGATCAGTGTGGCAAGATCGAGCCCCCAAAGTCCGGGAATGACTCTTCTCGTCGGTCGCACGATGAAATCGGTGAGCGCGATGAGGAAGGGAGAAAGCGGGTTTCCGTAGGGCGCGCGAAAAAGCTGCAGGTAGAACCTCAAGAGCAGCGCGACGATGAAAAGCCCGGAAATCGAATCGAGTATCAGCGATGCACCCTGGCTCAGCATGGCGCCCTGCCGAGTTCAATGCCGAGTTCCCTGGAGCGCGCTTCGGCCGCGCGGATCGCATCGACGATTTCCTGCTTCACCCCGTCGTTTTCCATGGATTGGATGGCTTTTTCAGTCGTGCCTCCCCTGGAGGTGACCTTCATCCTGAGGATCGCAGCATCCTCTCCGCTTTCAGCCGCGAGCCTGACGGATCCGGCAAAGGTTGCGATCGCCATCGATTTGGCAGCCTCCCGATCGAATCCCATTGCGACCGCTGCATCGGCCATGGCTTCCAGAAAGTAAAAGACGTAGGCAGGGCCGCTTCCACAAAGCGCGGTGAACGCATCCATTTTTTCCTCGCAATCCAGCCAGATGGTTTCCCCCACTGCGGAAAGTATTTTTTCGGCTGCCTTCCTGCCCGCTTCGTCCACCCCCTCCATGGCATGAAGCGCGGAAACGCCCATCATCACCTGGGCCGGTGTATTGGGCATGACGCGCACGATCCTTTCATATCCCCCCAGCCATTCGGAAAGATCCTTCTCGAGAATGCCGGCTGCGATCGAGATCACCAGTTGATCCGAGATCATCGATGAAATTCCGGATGCCACTTTCGCAAGCTGCTGCGGCTTCACGGCCAGCAGGATTGCATCGCTCAGAAGCGCATCGGCATTCGTCGAATCGAATGTATTCACGCGATAACTGGAAGAAAGCTCCTCCCTCTTTCCTGGATCCGGTTCCACAACCGAGATTTGACCTGCCGGCACTCCCTTTGCCGTGAGGCCGGAGATGAGCGCACGCGCCATGTTGCCGCCGCCGATGAATGTAATCTTCATTTCCTGTTTCCAAAAATTGCCGAACCGATCCTCACCATGGTCGCCCCTTCGAGGATGGCGTTCTCGAAATCCCCCGACATCCCCATGGAAAGGGTGTCGAGCGAAAATCCCTGCCCGCAAAGATCCTCCTTCAGCTTCCTCAGTTGCGCAAAACGCGAGCGCTGCAGGAAGGGATCCTCGCTGGGCTCCGGTATGGTCATGAGCCCTCTCAGCTTGAGACGGGGCAGGCCGGAAACATATTCCGCCAGCGAAGCGACTCCGGAAGGTTCGACGCCGCTTTTGGACTCCTCCCCGCTCACATTCACCTGGATGCA
>JAJZTT010000086.1 GCA_021848705.1 Pseudomonadota bacterium | reverse complement strand
TTCCATGGACTTCACCACAGCCAGCCGCATGGTCGATGCCATCAACAGTCATTTCCTTCCCGGGACTGCGGCAGCCCTGGACGGGAGGATGATCCGGGTGAAGGCGCCGGACAATCCGGACGAGCGGGTTGCCTTCCTCGGGCAACTGGAAGACATCGAGGTCGATCCGGCCAGGGCGCCGGCGAAGGTGATCGTGAATGCGAGGACCGGTTCGATCGTGATGAACCAGTCCGTCAGGATCGAGAACTGCGCGGTGGCGCACGGCAATCTCTCCGTGGTGGTTTCCTCGACTCCTTCGGTGAGCCAGCCGGGCGCATTCTCGCAGGGACAGACCACGGTGACCAACCAGACCAGCATCAACATCAAGTCCGAAAAGGGATCGCTGATCACGCTGGAAGGCGCCTCCCTGGGGGATGTGGTGAAGGCGCTGAATGCGGTCGGCGCGACGCCTCAGGACATGCTTGCCATCCTGCAGGCGATGAAGGCTGCGGGAACGCTGAAGGCGGATCTGGAGATCATCTGATGGACAATGCCGGCAAATTCTATCTCGACACGCACAGCCTGGATGCGCTGCGCCTGCAGGCGGAAAAAAATCCGAAGCAGGCCTTGCCCGCCGTCGCGAAACAGTTCGAGAGCGTGCTGATGAGCATGATGCTGAAAAGCATGCGAGATGCGACTCCGCAGGACGGACTTTTCGACAGCGAGCAGACCAAGATGTACACGTCGATGCTGGACCAGCAACTGGTCCAGACTCTTTCCGGGAAAGGGATGGGGCTTGCGGAAATGATGGTGAAGCAGCTCTCGCCCAGACTTCCGGATGCAGTCGGGAAGCCTGCAAGCCCTTCCTTGCCCCAGCAGGCGGTTTACTCGCAGCCGCAGGCGCCGCAACCGGCAGCAGCGCCCGCTCCTTCGGCTTCGGCGCAGGATTTCGTGACGAGGCTGCTTGCGGACGCGAAGTCGGTGGAACAGGACACCGGGATCTCCGCGAAATTCCTGATCGGACAGGCCGCGCTGGAAACCGGATGGGGAAAGCATGTGGTGAAAAGCGCGAACGGCAGGAACAGCCACAACCTGTTCGGAATCAAGGCTGGCGCTGGCTGGAAAGGGCCGGTGGTGACTGCGCTGACCACAGAATACGTGAACGGCGTGCCCCAGAAGATCTACCAGAATTTTCGCGCCTATTCCTCGGAGGCGGAATCGATCCGGGATTATGCGAACCTGCTCTCGAATGACCCGAGGTACGGCAACGCGCTGGCATCGAGCAGGGACCCTGCCGGTTTCGCCCAGGCGCTGCAGGATGCGGGTTATGCGACCGATCCGAATTATGCGGAGAAGCTGATGAGGATGTTCGGCGAGAATCCCTTGAACCTGGCCGGCTGAATCAAGTTTTTGTGAAATTTGCCGTAAACATATCATGAAGTTGGGAGACTGAAATGGGCAGCGGAATACTGGAAATCGGCACGAGTGCGCTCAATGCTGCACAATCCGGCATTCTCGTGACCGGACACAACATCGCCAATGTCAACACTCCGGGATACAATCGTCAGCAGACCGTCCAGACGACCAATATCGCGCTCGGCGGCGGAAGCGGTTTTTTCGGCCAGGGCGTGCAGGTCTCGACGGTGCAACGCCTCTACAGCGACTTCCTCACCACCCAGTTGAACCAGGCGCAATCGCAGAGCAGCCAGCTCTCCACCTATTCGACCATGGTGAGCCAGATCGACAGCGTGCTCGGCGATCCGAATCTGGGGCTTGCATCGGCCGTTCAGGGGTTCTTTTCCGCCACCCAGGCGGTGGCGAATGCTCCTTCCTCGGTTCCTTCCAGGCAATCGATGCTGAGCGCCTCGCAATCCCTTGTCGCCAGATTCCAGTTGCTCAATCAGCAGTTCGCCAGCGCAAGAACGAGCGTGAACAGCCAGATATCCTCTTCGGTGTCGCTCATCAACACCTATGCCTCCCAGATCGCGAGCCTCAACAACAGCATCGTGAATGCGACCAATTCCACAGGAGGGCAGCCTCCCAACGATCTCATGGATCAGCGCGATGCATTGATCTCCAATCTGAGCAAGCAGATCCAGACCACGGTGCTGAAGCAGAGCGACGGAAGCTACAGTGTCTTCATCGGGACCGGGCAGGGGCTTGTCGTGGGGAGTCAGGCGCAAACGCTGGCCGCAGTTCCCAGCACTTCGGACCCCGGCAAGACCGTGGTGGCCTTTTCAGCGAACGGAAACAATTCGATCCTTCCGGATTCGAGCGTGGTGGGCGGGGCACTGGGCGGGCTCTATTCCTTCCGCAGCCAGTCTCTCGATCCGGCGCAGAACGATCTCGGCAGGATCGCGGTGAGCCTTGCGCAGACCTTCAACCAGCAACAGCAGCTGGGCCAGGATCTGAACGGCAAACCGGGCGTGCCGTATTTCAACGTTCCTGCTGCCGTGGTGCTGTCCAATGCCTCCAACGGATCCGGAGTGGCGGCGAATGTGACGCTCACCGGTTCGAACGCGACCAGCAGCCTCCAGATTTCGGCCAATCTTTCTTCGGGGGCCGCTGCCCCTGCGGCAAGCCCGTTCGATCCGGCCAACCCTGCCACCTACAACTTCACCCATTCGGCCACGATCTACGACAGCCTCGGGCAGTCCCACAACGCTTCGCTCTATTATGTGAAAACGGGAACGGCCAACCAGTGGCTCGCCTACAGTTCTGTGGACGGAAATGCTTCGGACAGTGCACAGACCGCTTCTTCCATATCCGCCACCGTCACTACGGTGGCGACCGCTGGAGGTGCGAATGCCACCCAGGCGGCATCGATCGCATCGGCTGCAGTGACTGCTGCCGGGGCGGTCGGGGCGACTGCAGCGAGCGTGGCGGCTGCGGTGAATACGGCTGCTGGCGTTGCAGGGCTGACCGCAGCGCAGGCTTCAGCGATCGCATCGGCCACCACCGACAACGGGGTGGCCGCCATCGGCTCTCCCAATCCTTCCGTATTGGTGTTCACCGGGGCGGGCGCACTGAGTTCTGCGACCAACACCGCGAAATCCGTTTCGCTTTCCAATGGCGCGAGCTCGCCGCTCTCCTTCAATGCCGATTTTTCCCAGGTGACCCAGAACGCTGCAGCGACCGCGCTCTCTTCGGTCTCTCAAAACGGTACGGAGACGGCTTCCCAGCTGACCGGGAACGATTATCTGCTCAATTACAGCGGCGGGGCGACCCCTTCCTGGACGCTCGTCAATACCACGACCAACCAGACGGTTTCCATGACCGGGGCGGGCACTTCCTCTTCCCCATTCATCGCTGACGGAATGAGCATCGTGGTGAATCCTCCTGCGACGCCCACGCAGTCTGCGAGTTTCGTCATCAAGCCCACCGTGAACGGGGCGCAGGATTTTTCCCTCAACGTGAGCAGCACTTCCCAGATCGCGGCTGCTTCCCAGGTGAAAAGCCAGGCGGGGGCGCAAAATAACGGAACCGGAACCATCGGCGCGGCGTCGGCCACCTGGCCGCTCAATCCCAGCGTGCAGCACAACGTCACGATCACCTTCAATACCCCGGCGACCACCTTCAACGTGACCGACACGACTTCCGGCGCAACCCTTGCCACCAATGTCACTTATACTTCGGGGAGCAAGATCAGCTACAATGGGTGGACGACAAGCATTTCCGGCACGCCGGGTTCGGGCGACACCTTTTCGGTGGGACCGAATACCGGTGGCGTGACGGACAACAGCAACATTCTCCTGCTCGCAGGGCTCCAGACGCAGAACACGATGATCGGCAATACCGCTTCGTATGAAGGGGCGTACAGCCAGCTCGTCAGCCAGGTCGGAACCACTGCGAATCAGGTGCAGACGAACAGTACGGCCCAGACCACGCTCGTGAATCAGCTCACGCAAAGTCAGCAATCCGTTTCCGGGGTGAATCTGGACGAAGAGGCGGCGAACCTGATCCGATACCAGCAGGCCTATCAGGCGGCGGGAAAAATGATCCAGGTGGTCGACACGCTCTTCAATACCTTGCTTCAGCTCTAACGGGGGCGAAAATGCGCATCAGCACCAGCACCATATTCAATAGCGGGGTCTACGGAATGCAGCAGTTGCAGGCCGGGATCAATCACACCCAGCAGCAGCTTTCTTCCGGAAACCGGATCATCACGCCGGCGGACGATCCGGTGGCGGCGGCGCAGGCGCTGGAAGTGGGGCAGGCGAATTCGATCAATACCCAGTACCAGTCCAACCAGAATGCGGCCAATACCAGGATGACGCTGAACGAGAATGCGCTGCAGAGCGTCACCACCCTGATCCAGGGCGTCCAGTCCCTGGTGGTGAGCGCCGGGAATTCCAGCATCACCAATACCGATCGCGCGGCGATCGCCTCGCAGCTCTCCGGAGATCTGCAGCAACTCGTCGGACTGGCAAACAGCACGGATGGAACCGGCGTATATCTTTTTGCAGGGGGCATGGGCAATATCGCCCCTTTCCAGAATACCGCATCGGGCGTGCAGTATGTCGGGGATCAGAGCTCGCAGCATCTGCAGATCAGTCCTTCCGAGCAGATCCAGGTTTCCCTCACCGGCGCGGATGTTTTCCAGAACATCCGGACCGGGAACGGTTCCTTCGTGGTGCAGCCCGCGACTGCCAATGCAGGTTCGGGCACGGTGGATTCGAGCCAGGTGACCAACCAGACGGACTGGAATGCGAGCAACAAGAATTTCTCGATCAAGTTCAACGTGTCCGGCGGAGGGACGACCTACGACGTCATCGACAATTCCACAGGAACCACCGTCCTCTCGGCCCAGCCCTACACGGCAGGAAACGCGATTTCCCTCGGGCCGACTTCCGGCGCGACGGTCACCATTTCAGGCTCGCCGGGAAACGGCGACACCTTCAACATCACGGCGAGCCAGAACCAGAGCGTCTTCACCACGATCGGCAACCTCATCACCGCACTCAATACCTCGGTAACCGGCCCTTCCAGTCAGGCGTCGCTCACCAACAGCCTGAGCGACGCCACCCAGAATCTCGCCAATGCGCTCAGCAACGTGCTGACGGTACGTGCTGCAAACGGCGCGAGATTGAACGAGGTGACCACGGCCCAGTCAGACAGCAGCAGCCTCGGCCTGCAATACCAGTCCAGGCTCGCGACGTTGACCAGCGTCGATTACACTGCTGCGATTTCGCAGCTCAACCAGCAGACCCTTGCGCTCACTGCGGCGCAGAAGTCGTTCGTCCAGGTGAGCAATCTTTCCCTGTTCAATTACATGTGATAGAGGGATATCATTTCCTGGAGGACGCGGAATCCTTCCTGCATCAGGTCTTCCAGGACCGGAATGAAATAGGGCAGGGACAGGGCGAGCAGTCCGAGACCGACAGCCAGCGTGACCGGGAAACCCACTGCGAAGATGTTGAGCTGGGGGGCGGCACGGGTCAGGATGCCGAGCGCCATGTTGGTGATGAAGAGCGCGGCCAGCATCGGCAGGGATAGAAAAAGCCCGGCTGAAAAGATTTTTTCTCCCCAATAGACGATGGCAAGCCATCCCTGCCCGCTCATGAGATGGTCGCCTACAGGAAAGACGGAGAAACTGTCCACGATCGCGGAAATCATCATCAGGTGTCCGTTCAGCGCGAGAAAGATCAGGGTTGCGACCAGGTTCATGTATTGGGAGATGACCGCAGTGCTGCCGCCGCTGGAAGGATCGTAGAAGGTGGCGAATCCCAGCCCCATCTGCAGTCCGGTGATGTTCCCGGCCATTTCCACTGCGACGAAAACGATCTGCATGGCAAGTCCCATGGCGATGCCGATGACCATCTGCTGGGCGAGAACCAGCAGCCCCTGGATCGATCCGGGATCGATTTTGGGTGCAGGATCCAGGACCGGGACAACCAGCACGGAGATGGCAACAGCCAGTGCGATCTTCACCCGGGCGGGAACGTTGGCATGGCCGAGCACTGGCGCCGCAGCGACCAGGGAAAGGATGCGCACGAAAGGCCAGAAAAAGGTGGTGAGCCATCCGTACAGTTCGGCTTCGGTGAAGCGGATCATCCGATCATCGTCGGGATTCCGGAGATGATTCCCGTCATGAAATTGAGGAGCTGGTTCAGCATCCAGTGTCCTGCCAGAATCAGCACCAGGAACAGCACGAGCAGCTTCGGGATGAAGGAAAGCGTCATTTCGTTGATCTGGGTGGCCGCCTGGAAGATGCTGACGAGCAATCCCACGACGAGCGCTGCGAGCAGCATCGGCGCAGAAACCAGGAGGGTGACCTGCATCGCCTGCTGGGCGAGCGTCATGACGCTTTCCGGAGTCATGTCGAGAAGCTCTGCACGAGGGAGCCGATGAGCAGCGTCCAGCCGTCCGCCAGGACGAAAAGCATCAGCTTGAAGGGAAGGGAGATGATCGACGGGGACACCATCATCATGCCCATCGACATCAATACGCTCGCCACCACGATCTCGATGATGAGGAAGGGGATGAAAATGATGAAGCCGATCTGGAAGGCGGTCTTCAGTTCGCTCGTCACATAGGCGGGCACGAGGATCCGCATCGGCACATCTTCCGGCCCCTGCAGGGCGGGACTGTGCGAGATGCGCACGAAAAGGGCGAGGTCCGATTCACGGGTCTGCTTCAGCATGAATGACTTCAGCGGAATGGAAGCCTTTTCCACCGCCTGGTTGAAATCGATCCTGTTTTCGGAAAGAGGCTGGTAGGCGTCTACGTAGATTTTCTGGAAGACCGGGGACATGACGAAAAAGGTGAGGAACAGGGCGAGCCCCACCAGCACCTGGTTGGGCGGGGAAGACTGGGTGCCGAGCGCCTGCCTCAGCAGGCTGAGCACGATGATGATGCGGGTGAATCCGGTCATCATCAGCAGCACTGCGGGAAGGAAGGAGAGCGCAGTCAGCGTGAGCAGCGTCTGGATGCTGAGCGTATAGGACTGTCCCCCTCCGGGAAGCGGTGTGGAGGTGATCATCGGCAGGTCCGCTGCATGGGCGGAAAAAGATCCCAGCAGCAAGGCCAGAAACAGGATCCGGCTAGCTGCGGTCATTGCGCTTTTCCAGAATCTGCCTGAGCCAGGTCTGGAAGCCGCTGTCCGCCTTGCGATCTTCGGCTTCGCTCGCTTCCATTTTCGGCATGGTGTGCAGGGCGCTGACCTGGCCTGGCGCGACTCCGAGCACCAGCCAGGTATCGCCGATTTCGACCAGAACGACCCGCTCGCGCTGCCCGACAGCAGCCCCTGCGACCACCCTGATCGCCCCGCCGGGGATTTTCTGCTGAACCGTATAGCGCTTCAGAAGCCAGGCGGCTGCGATCAGCATGGCGAGCACGAAAAGCAGGGCGAAGAACATCTGCAGCATGCCGGAAGTCTGGGGAATGGCAGGTTGCGCAGAGGAAACGGAAAGGGCCGCCATCAGTCTGTCATTCCTCATTTGTTGAGTTTCTTCAGGCGCTCGGAAGGCGTCACGATGTCGGTGAGGCGGATCCCGAATTTCTCGTTGACCACGACGACTTCGCCCTGGGCGATGAGGCAGCCGTTGACGAGCACATCCATCGGCTCGCCGGCGAGCCCGTCTAGCTCGACGACCGACCCCTGCGCAAGCTGGAGCAGGCTCCGGATTGCGATCTTGGTTTTGCCGAGCTGCACGGTGAGCTGAACCGGGATGTCGAGGATCATCTCCAGATCGTTGGCGATGGTGGTTGCGCCGGATTGCGAGAGTTTCTCGAAAGCGGCGGGTTTCACTTCTGCAGCCGCCTGCTCCGCCATCGCCGCTCCCCAGTCGTCGCCGCCCTGCTGTTGTTCAGCCATCGCTGCCGCCCAGTCGTCCGATGGATCTTCAGCCATTTTTCCTCCCTCCTTCGGCATCGGAACTTCCGATGAACCTGTTGACCTTGAGCGCATACTGTCCGTTCAGGACGCCGAATTTGCATTCCAGTACCGGTACGCCTTCGATCTGGGCGATGATGGCGTCAGGAATGTTGACCGAAAGGATGTCGCCCTTTTTCATGTTGACGATCTGCCCGAGGGTGACCGGTACTTCCGTGAGGTTCGCGACGAGTTCGACTTCCGCCTGCTGGATTTCCTGCGAAAGCAGTTTCACCCACCTCATATCCGCTTCCATCTGGTCTCCCTGCATGCTGCTCGAAAGGATGTCCCGGATGGGCTCGATCATCGAATACGGCATGCAGATGTGGAATTCCCCGCTGTTGTTGCCAAGATCGATGGTGAAGGTGGTCGCGACCACCACCTCGTTCGGAGTGGCGATGTTGGCGAATTGCGTGTTCATTTCCGCCCGGATGTATTCCAGCTGGATCTTGAATACCGGAGCCCAGGATTTCTCATATTCCAGGAAGGCGACTTCCAGCAGGCGCTGGATGATGCGCTGTTCGGTAGGAGTGAAATCCCTTCCTTCCACGCGCGAATGGAATCTGCCGTCTCCTCCGAACAGGTTGTCCACGATCAGGAACACCAGATTGGGGTCGAAGATGAACAGGGAAGTGCCGCGCAGCGGATTGATCTTGATCAGGTTGAGATTGGTCGGAACCGGCATGTTGCGGATGAATTCGCTGTACTTGATGACGCGAACCGGTCCGACCGAGATTTCCGCGCTTCTCCTCAGGAAATTGAAGAGGCCGATCCTGAGCAGCCTTGCAAAGCGTTCGTTGATGAGCTCCAGGGTGGGCATGCGTCCCCGGACGATGCGCTCCTGGGTCGCGATGTTGTAGGTGCGGATTCCGGAAGAATCCGTTTCCTCTTCTGCGACTTCGTCGACTTCCCCAGTGACGCCCTTCAGCAGGGCGTCGACTTCTTCTTGGGAAAGGAAGTCCTGGCTCATGGCGTCACTGGATGATGAAGGAAGTGAACAGCACCTGGCTCACGCCGTCCCTTGGGCTTTTCGCCTGCAGGACCTTGTTCACTTCGATCTGGATTTCCTGCCCGAGCTTTTCCTTGCCGGCGGAGCTGGAAAGATCTGCCTGATGCTGGTTCGAAAGCAGCAGCAGGATGTTGTTCCTGATCTCGGGCATGCGTGTCTTGATGGCTTCCCCAACCTTGTCGTCGCGGACCTTCAGCGTGATGTCGGTCTGGAGCGCGATCCCGGGATCCTTGAGATTCACGGTGAAGGTGTCGAGCACTGTGTACACGGGCGGAGTCTCCGGTTCTGCAGCGATCTTCTGCGGGGAGGGTTTGTTGTGGGTTACGAACCAGTAGGCGAAGCCTCCTCCTCCCAGCACGATGAGCACCAGGAGAATCACGATGACCAGCATCAGCGGATTCTTCTTTTTCGCACCTTCGGTTGCTTCAGCGGGTTTTTCGGTTGCCTTTGCCATGATCTTTTCATTTGCCGGTTGAATGTAGCGAATATCATAGCATCATGCCGTGACTCATCGAAAGCTCGTTCTGGTCAGGCGAAAGTGTCCACCTTGCCCGAAATGCGGCTCACATGTACGGTGGCAGGGGCCGAAATCGCCACTGGCGAAACGGGAGCAGAAGACTGTTGCCTCGGCTGGTACTGGTCACCGAAGGAGGACTGGCCGAATGAACCGGATCCCACCGTTGCATTTCCTAGCGCGATGCCGTTGTCCATCATCATTTCCCTGAGCTTGGGCATGGAGGACTCCAGGGCCGCCCGGACTTCGTGATGCTGTGCGACGAACTGGACGCTTGCCTGGTCGTTCTGCACCGTGAGCCTCACTTCCACCGGCCCGAGATTCGGCGGGTTGAGATGGAGTTCTGCGACATGCTGGTTAGAATTCGACATCCAGACGATTTTCTGGCCGATTTCGCTTCCCCAGGCGGGACTTCCGACCGGAGTGGAAACGCTGGCCTGTGGGATCGTCCGGGGGGTGTTGGGAACTTGCGGCGCCTGCGGTTGAATCACGATTTGCACCGTGTTTTCAGAAATCTTTTTCGTTTCCGGGAGCACCGGTTTTTCGATCTGGTCGCCAGAAGCGTGGCTGGTGCTCGTCTTCGCCTGCGCCTGCGGCAAGATGTTGCCGTTCTGGGCAATATTTGCCGTTGCAGGATTCGTTTTTTCTGGATGGTCGGATGCAGTTGCAACGGTTCCGTTCGAAGCGGAGGAAGTCCTGGTTTCGGGCGTTGCATTCGCGACCGGCTTCGGAACGGCTTTCGCAGGAATTTTGCTGTCGGTCGAAACGAAGGCCGCAGCGTTGTTCAGGGCGGACACGGGCGCTCCATCCTGTCTGGCTGGCTCTGGTTTGGCCGACGACTTCACCACTTCCGCGGGCGGGATGAGGGGAATGGTCGGGGGAGGGGGATTGGCCGCCAGATCCGGGGCGCTCTGTGTGGATGCGGGTTTCTCGTCCTTTTTTTTTGCGACCGGCTCTGCGGATTTTTGGGCGGCGTCTGCTGGTTTTACGACATCGGCTGGTTTTGCGGCATTTTCAGGAGTCGATGCGGCATTGGCAGTGGGCGGCATTTTCGCTGCCAGAACGGATTTGAAGGCGCTGCCGTCTTCCGGGCTGCCGGAGGAAGCCTGTGCGGCTTGAGGTGCGGGCTGGATGGCGAGTATGGCTTGCATGGTGCTTCCTTTGTTCGGTTCCTACGGAAAGATGCAAGCCCTGTGCCAGTCAACCATCCTCGCTTCCCTTTCTCGAATAGGCATTGCTGGAAATCTCGTCGAGATCCTTCTGCTCCATTCTCGCCGACTTCAGAGATTCGCTGGCTTCGTGCCTTGCCGCGAGCGTTTCGAAGGATTTCAGTTTCCTGTGCTGCTCCCGGTAGCGGCTCCTTCCCTCCTCGACCGCCCGGGCGGATTGTTCGAGCAGGCGCTTTTGCTGGTCGATGGCTTCATCCAGCCTGGAGATGAAATTGCGGAAGTTCTGCAGCTCGTTCTGGGTGATGCCCTTCCGCATGGCGTCCTCGTATTTCTTCCGGTATTCATCCCGGTACTGGAGCAGCAGTTCCAGTTTTCCCCCGATCGCGCCATGCTGGCGGTTGAGATCGCCGAGCGCACGAATCGCCGCCTCGGTCTGGTCTTTTGCCAGGTCGACGAGCCTCTGGAGGGGAAATTTGGCCATGATGATCGACTATAGCAGAAGGGCCGCAAGCTTGTTGATGCTGTCGAGGTAGGTTTCCCGTTCGTTCATCCTCTGCTGCAGG
>JAJZTT010000085.1 GCA_021848705.1 Pseudomonadota bacterium | reverse complement strand
ATAGCTGCCGGTATAGCCGTGCCGTTCGGCGAGCACCTGATGGATGCGGGTGCCGGTGATGCCAGCGGCATGCCACTTGGCAATCTCCTCACGCCAGGGCGCAGCCGAGGACTGACTCTCCTCTGGCAGCGCCTTGCCCGCGAATACCGCGGCAAGCGCCTCATCGTCCGGCAGTGGAACCTGCGGAGAAAGCCAGCCAAGCCCGCAAGCAATCTCGCGGACTTCGGACAGCTTTCTGCGACCCATGATCCCGGATTTGGCGATATCGCGATCGGAATCGCCCTGGCGCATTCGCACCAGGACTTGTCGGTAGTGATACATCTCGAACCTCCTTTTGCTCATGGCGTCCCCCGGAAAAAATCCGCAAGGATAGCCGTTCATGGAAAGTTCGAGCACCCGAAGTGGCGCCATTACGGCGAAAAAGAAGTGGCTCCTTTAGGCCGAAAATTCACTGGCGCCATTACGCCGAAAATCTGCTGGCTCCATTAGACCGAAAACGTTTTGGCTCCATTGAGGTGAAAAATGACACCCGTGCCACACTCGCCACCGATTCACCATTTTGCACTGCCTTGACTGCTTGCTGGCGCATCACCTGCAATGCATGGTGATCTATCGCTCTACCGTCTGAATTTCGTTTGCATTTCATGCCGCCATTATATCACAACCATGGCTTTACTTCAAAGACACTTAGTAATCATCGTCATACGATTTCACCTCATCAAAAGTCAAATAAGGAATATTGCATATTCATCCGCTAACAACTTCACCGGATTCTACACCGAAACCATCCATGAACAACCAATTTATCAACAATTTGGAATCCATCCAGATTTCCAGAGAATCCATATTCCTTACACCCTTCATCACCGGTCCCGTCTATATAATCTCCCTCAAATGCCAACGTGGCCCTTGCTTCAGGATAAAACGGGCAAGATATATGCACTTGTTGCAAATATACATGCCGGATCCGGTCGCCATACACCTGACTCGTTCCACGGCCGTTCCACAAAATGAACAATGAGGGCCTTTTCCAGAATCTTTTGCACCGCCATGCTGCAGTTCTACACAGGTGCTCATAGCCCACAGTGCGCATTCGTCGCAAAAATATCTGCCCTCAGGACTTTCAATCAGACTGTGCCCCTCGCTCCTGCCCTTGCCGCAAAAGGAGCAGGACAAATTCAGGTCGTTATCAAAATGACGGCTTGCGTGTTCTGCATGCTGGAGACCCTCGATGATATAAATGCATTTTTCGCAAATACAGGCATCACGGCCTGCCACGATTCTCCAAATCATATTCCCATGTTTTCCGCAGAATGAACATTCAGGCGCAGGACCGAAATTCCTTGGACGTTTTCTGTGATCTTTGCCCTGCAATTCCTCATCCAGGATGTCATTACAGTGTTCTACACATTCATCGCAAATAAAGGTACTTGGACCTGCGATCAGTTTCCTGACCTCGGACTTATGCTTGCCGCAAAACGAGCAATACAGTTTTTTATCTCCGGCATGCTCTTCATCCATCGGTGATGCGCTTTCCTTGTCCTGATCTTCCATCTGCCTCTCCTTCCGTTCGCGAGCTTCGATTAAACCATGGCATCGCGACAGGATATGTCGCTAAGTCTCGTAGTACGAGCTTGCAATCTTGAGGTCATTGGCAATCCGCTCTCGGATCGCCTTCGGCGAAAGGACGACGATTTCCGGTCCCTGGGAGAGAAGCCACCAGCGGAGCTGCCAGGTGTCGTTGACGGTTGCGGTAAGTTTTTGCCAGCCTTCGGAATACGCTTCCAGGATCTGGTCCGAAGAAAGTGGCGTTTCGGAAAGATAGGACGCCTTTTCATCGCAGCACAGGATTTCGAGGCGAACCGCTTCACCCCCGTCTGCGAAGTCGGCGAGTCCCCTGGCGATCGCCTCATCCAGGTCGAATCCTTCCGGAATGATGCAATCCTCGTGCAGCACCTCGGCCTTTTCGAAACGGTGCATCGCGAATAGTACCGGATTCTCGTGGCCCCGCGCACTGGCGACGAGGTAGGATACCGGACCGCGCATGATGAGACCGAGGGGATTCAGGACATATTCCCTGGCTACCTCCCTGTCAATGGGCCGATAGATTGCCGAAATTCTCCGGTTTTCCAGCAGCGCCTTGTAGATGGCATCCTGAGCTTCCTCGTCGATGCGGGGAGGAAGGAGAGGCTGGGCGGGCTGGACCACCTTGACCTTTTTCAGCCAGTCCGCCGTCTTCGATTCCCGGTCCAGCCTGGTTTTCGCATGGGTGAAAATTCCCTGCAGCGCGTCCAGCATCGAGTGCGGCAGCAGCTCTTTCAGATGCATTTCCACGAGCCGCATGGCGAGGGCTTCGGATGTGCCCATTCCGGGAATGGCGAAATGAGCATCCTTCATCCATCTCCAGCCATAATCACGGGGATTCTTGTCGTTGAGTTCGATCTGAAAAACCAGACTTAAATTTTTCAGGTCCCTCTGGACCGTGCGCACGGAAACTTCATGGCCTTTGCTCTGAAGGTCGTTCGTGATTTCACTGGCCTTTTTCCATTGACTGCCCAGCATCCCCAGCATTTTCCATTGGCGGAGCAGGGTGTCTTTTTTATCCTTGTGCGGCATGACCGTACCTTTCCATGCAAATTTGGCGTTGCTTGCGGATTTTTCCGGGATAGCCGAAAAAGCTGCCGGGTATTCTCGGGCGTCATTTTTCGACCTCGTAGTCGATCCGGAATCCCCGTCCCGTTCCATCCGAAATATCCGCAAGTCTTGGCGATGAAATTGCAGCCAGAGCCTTTTCGGGCAGGGCTTCCAGGCGTCGATGCACGATTTGGACAGTCCCAAGCCGAGCATGATCATTCCTTCACGAATATCCTGAAACATCTTAACAGCCCGTTGCGTCAAGATACGTCGCATGGAAACGCCATTATTACGGATGCATGTTCGGCGGATCAATGTGGCACGTTGCGTCGCACCAAGAGCTTTTGCTGCCGCCCCCATCAGAAATTTGCAGTGGCCATAGCCATCTCCAAACCCCATTTTCCAAAAAATTTACGAAAAACTGCAATTCGCCCTGGCGGGAAGTTCTTTGCAAAACTAAAAATGATCTTGTGCAATTTTATTTTTCAACACCATGGCAAACGCCCTTCCTAAGCTGCTGGCAAGGCAACCGTCTGGAACAGTGGCCCTGTTCGGAGAAGTGCTCGCGGACAGGTTTCCGGACGGTGACCTGCTGGGCGGCGCTCCCTTCAACGTGGCAAGGCATCTGAAGGCCTTCGGCCTCAACCCCATCCTCGTCACCAGGGTAGGAAACGATGAACTGAAGGAAATGCTGATGGCACGCATGGCCGAATTCGGCATGGAAACCCTGGGCGTGCAGATCGATCCTGAGCACCCCACCGGGCAGGTTCTGGTGCATTTCGAAGAAGGGGCGCACCGTTTCGAAATTGCCCCTGATCAAGCCTACGATCATATTGATGCCGTCGTGGCGAAGCTGGTCTCCCTCTCGATCCAGCCCGATCTGGTCTATTTTGGAACGCTCGCACAGCGCAACAAGGTGTCAAGGCGTGCGCTTTGCAATCTGCTCCGGTGCGATGCGCCGAGAATGCTCGACGTGAATCTCAGGGAACCCTGGTACAACGTCCGCATCCTGAAGCAATCCCTGCAGCGCGCAAGCTTCGTGAAGATGAATCGGGAAGAACTGGAAAAAATCGCCAGGATGCTGGATCTCCCCGGGAAGAATTGCGGACACTTCGCGGAAGAGATTCTTTCCAGGTTTTCGATCCGCAGGCTCATCGTCACCTGCGGAGCGTCCGGTGCCTGGCAGAAGTCGGACAGGGGTGCTGAAACCAGGTCGGAAGGCGTGGAACCGGTCGGCATCGTAGACACGGTGGGTGCGGGAGACGGATTCACCGCAGTCTGTATCCTCGGCATGCTGAAGGGCTGGTCGGAGCAGGAAACGATCGAGCGTGCGAACCGGTTCGCATCGGGAATTTGCGAAATCCGCGGCGCAATTCCTGAAAATATGGAATTCTATGCACCTCATCTTCGCGAATGGGGCTTCTGACTGACGCCACACGACATGACAAGATTGGGAAAAGGGCCATGGTGACGGGATGCGACTGCCTGGCTCCCCGCCTTCGTTTCGATCGTCGGAATTCCCGGGGGCCTGTTTCGTGATCGGAGCGTTCGCTTTCCCCATTCGGGAAGGGAGCGATCAGGAAGCAGGAGACCAATCCCCTGCCTGTTTTTCACAGGAAGGGAACCTTTTGCCTAACATCGCCCGGAGCTGGGGAATGGCGACGGCAACTTCGGATCTCACCTTGTCGTCCGTTGCATATTTTCCGGCACGAACCGCCCAGGCGCAGGTCCTCATCATGTCGATCCCTCCGAGCTTCCCGGTTCCATACAGGTTCGCGATGCTCCACATCGCTTCCGCAGACCCGAGATTGGCTGCCTTTTCATACCATTGAAAAGCCTTGCGGTCGTCCTCCTTCACCCCGAGACCTTTTTCGTAGCGGCGGCCGAGTTCGTATGCCCCCTGAAGATCCTTTCGATCCAATCCATGCTGTGTAGCGCAGCCGAACAATGTGCAAATGACGATCGAGGATGCGATCAGTTTCATCATTCTTCCTCCTTCTTGCGCCGCAAGGGATCGAGCATGGATTTCAGTCCGTTGTGATCGATCTCCTGCATGAGCGCGATGAGCCTGCCGATCTCCCCTTTGGGGAACCCTTCCCGGGCGAACCAGTTGAGGTAATGTCCGGGCAGGTCTGCGATCCTCCTTCCCTTGTATTTCCCATAGGGCATGACGACCGTGACGAGCTTTTCGAGATCCTGTTGGCTCATTCCTCGTATTCCGTGTATTTTTTCGCCGACCCCCTCGCCTTTGCCACCGGATATTTCAGGCTGTTCTTCCCGATCTTCTCGAGGAGGATCCGCTTCACGTCGAATCCGTACTTTTCCGCGATCAGCAGCGTGAAGGCAAGGATGTCCGCGATCTCCTCCTTCACCTTTTCCGGATCGGCCTCGTCGGCGGATTTCCACAGAAAAAGCTCCAGGAGTTCGGCCGCCTCGACGCTCACAGCGAGAGCGAGATCCTTTGGGTTGTGGAACTGTTCCCAGTCCCGTTCGTCGCGGAATTTCAGCAATTCCTGCGTGAGTTCACGGATTTCGCTCATGACTTCTCCTGTTGCAGCGGGAACCGGATCATTGCACTCGAATGAAAGAGGAATCTCGTCGTGGTGCGACAAAACTGGGAAAGGATACTACAGAAAGGAGGAAATGCCCCAACCTTGTGCAACGGAAGCGGGAATGTTCCATTGAAGAGCATCCGGGCCGGAAAAAACCTGAAAAAGACCCTTTGCGGATGGCACGAATACTGCTTGGAAAAGGCTGAAAGCACGGCTTTCAACCTCCTCCAAGTTTGGGCGCCTCAGGGCGCCCGTTTTTTTACTTGTTCTTGCGCTTGAAGTTGCCGTCGTCCAGCAGGAGAATGATGCCGGGAATGACAAAGGTGGTGGTGATGAAGATTGCATACCAGTATTGAACATCCATTTTTTAGTCCTCCATTTTTATCGGAACATTTCTAGACATGACTGCGACACATCCAAACCGGAGGGTTCCTCCCGCGATTGCCGACGCCTTGTTCCATGACTTCTTTGCGGAATCACCCTTTTCCGAGCCATCCTTCCCCAAAGGCCTTACTATCGCCATGGATATACCTAGTATGCTCCTGTGAAAAAATTAAATCAAGTGCAGGTTCACGAAGGAAGATGCTCCTGGATGAAATTTTTCACCCAATGTTCCTGTTTGGCACCGGAAAACCGCCCGAGTTCATCCCCATTCGAGAAAAGAAGCACGGTGGGGAAACCTCGCAATAGATAGCGGCCGGCGAGTTTCATGTTGTCCCCCTCGTCGACTTCTACCTTGACGAGTTTCAGTTTTCCTTCCATCGATTTCACGAAGCGTTCGAGAACCGGCGTGAGCGCAGTGCAGGGCGGACACCAGTCCGCCCAGAAATCGACCAGAACCGGGATTTCCGATTCGAGCACTTCCTTCTGGAATTCGTGCAGATCGGTATTGACGATGTAATGAGGTTTCATGCGGATGCCCTGATTTCGCCGGACTGCTTCGAGATGGTCCTGGCGACGAAAGAAACGAAGCGCGCCGCCCAGTAACACCCGCCGATGCTCCTCTGGTGGGTGAACTGCGCGAGCAGATTGTGGATCATGATGCCGTCACGATCCCCAGTGATGCCATGCCCCCTTGCTACCCTGTAGGCGAAGCGGGCATCTTCAGGCAGATTTTCGAGACTGGAATAGTGGAATTCATGCGCCTTCTGACCGGATGTCCTCGCAATGGGACAAGGCCATGGATGATCTTCGTTTTCGACGAGATGGACGAATCCGCGCCCGACCGGTTTTTTGTGCATCACGATGTCGCCAGGAATCGCGCCAACCATCTCGAAAGTCTCGCCCTGGTGGGTGATCGATTTCGAAAAATACATCAGGCCTCCGCATTCGGCATAGGCGGGCATGCCATTTTCGATGGCATTCAGGATTTCCTCCCGCAGGGTGCGATTTGCTTCGAGTTCGCGCCCGAAATGCTCCGGAAATCCTCCGCCGATGAAAAGCGCATCCACTTCCGGAAGATGTTCATCCTTCATGGTGTCGAATTCCACGAGTTCGGCCCCTGCCGCAGCCAATGCTTCGATATCGTCCACGTAATAGAAACCGAAAGCTGCGTCCCTCGCGATGCCGATCCTCACTTTCTCGCGAACCGGAAGAGGCGAAACCTCGAAGGCTATGCCGGGTTCGATCTCGGGCCGCTCGCCAATTTCCAGCAGTCTTTTCAGATCTACCTGGCTGCCTACCGCTTGCCCTATCCTTTCGATCCGGGCAGCAGACTCTCCCGATTCGTTGCTCGGCATGAGCCCGAGATGGCGTTCGACGATTTCGAGTTGCTCGTCATGATGCACCGCGCCGATCACCGGAACGTCGGTGTAATGTTCGATCACGGCGCGAAGCTTGGATTCGTGCCGCGCTCCGCCCAGGTTGTTGAGAATCACACCGGCGATGCAGATTTCCCGGTCGAAAGCCTGGTAACCCAGGATGAGAGGAGCGATGCCGCGCGTCATTCCTCTTGCATCGATGACCAGAACGACCGGAAGGTCCAGCATCCGGGCAAGCGCTGCATTGCTGTTGCTTCCGTCGAGCGCGAGGCCGTCGTAAAGCCCCTTGTTCCCTTCCACCAGGGAAATGTCCGAACCATGGCTGTAACGGCGGAAAGTGGAAGTCACATCCCGCTCGTTCATGAGATAGAGATCTAGGTTCCTGCAGGATCGACCGGATGCTTCCGAAAGCCACATCGGATCGATATAGTCCGGTCCCTTCTTGAAGGGCTGGACGGCAAGTCCCCTTTCCTTCAGCGCTGCACAAAGCCCGATGCTGATGGTGGTCTTGCCGGAAGACTTGTGCGCAGCCGAGACCAGGATCCTCTTCATTCGGCAGCCGCTTCGTCTTGCGGCAGCATGTCGAGAAGCCGCACCCCCACCGTCGTGATCAGGAACGCGACGCCGAGGCCGCCGCACCCAAGCAGGATTTCCGGAAGGCTCGGGCTGTAATACGCGATCTGGCCGTCGCCGAAAGTGCTGGTCACCTCATAGCCTGGAAAGATCGAAAGCGGGAAAGCCTGCCCGCCGATGATGAAGACGTAGAGGAAGCAAAAACTTCCGATCACCGTAAGAAGCGATGCCAGGAGAACATGGCAATGCTTTCCCAGGTTCGGGGAATAGATCAGGGCAAGCGGAACCAGGGTTCCCAGGAAGAAATATCCTCCCCAGAAGAGCAGTGGATAAATCCCTCCGTCGATCAGGATGAAACGCTCGAAGTCGGCATGCTTCGCGAAATAAAGGTTCGTCATGTGGTAGACGGCAACGAGATAGGCGACGCTCAGGATGAAAAGCCCGAGCAGATTCCTGAAACGCTTCAGCACATGCGGATTGAGCGCCATCCTGTTCCAGCCGTACATGGCCGCCTGCACGATGTAGAGCACGGCAAGCCCCCAGGAAAAGGACATCACGATGAACATCGGCGGAAGCATCGCGGTCCCGTAAGCCTGCCTCGCCACCAGGAAGGCGAAAATGAGGCCGGTACCGGTGGTAAGGATGATGCGCCAGGCGAAAACCAGGAGGCCCACCGGCTTGGTCCAGGGGTTCATCCTCGCCTCGAGCATGGTCCACAGATAAACCGCGACCAGCGAAAAAAGGCCCGAGTAGAGGAATACGTTCCAGCCGAAAACCGAAGTGGTATTGATGTGGGTCGCCGCGACGATCACCCTTTCCGGCCTGCCCAGGTCGAGCATCAGCACCGTGAGCCCGCCCGAAAGCAGCGCGATCGAAAGGAGCCCGGAAAGAGGTCCCCTCGCCTTGTAGGGCTTCTTGCCGAAAACGGAGCCGATCGAGGCGATGTTGAGCACCCCGGAGGCCGCCACGATCATGAAGATCGCGAACACATGCGGCATCCCCCACACCACCTGATTGGTCATGCCGGTGACGATGTGGCCATGCTCTTCCATGTAATGCGCGGCCCCCATACCGGTCAGCGCGACCAGCAGGCCGAAGGCCACCAGAAAATAGAAGTTTCTGAGTTCTTTTTGTTTCCTGACGAGTATGTCCATCACAATCCCTCGTAGTGAAGCCCGGTATCGAGTCCTAGGTCGTCCCTCAGGCGGATCGATGCAACTTCTTTGATGCGCTTCGAAATTTCGCTATTCGGATCATTCAGGTCGCCGAACAGGATGGCCTTGTGGCCAGCCTTTTCGCAGGCTTCCGCGCAGGCAGTGGTCTCGCCACGATCCACCCGCTGCACGCAAAGGGTGCAGCTCTCCACCGTTCCCTTGCCGCGCGGAACGTCCGGCTTCTGGTCATGCAACGGTTCGTGAACGAAAGACCTCGCCTTGTAGGGGCAGGCCATCATGCAGTAACGGCAGCCGATGCAAAGATGCCTATCCACCAGCACGATCCCGTCCACCCGCTTGAACGAAGCCCCTGTCGGGCATACATCCACGCAGGGCGGCTCGGCGCAATGCTGGCACATCATGGGAAGGGAGGTTTTTTTCCCGGTCTTGAGATCGGTAAGCTGGACCTTCCTGATCCATTGCTCGTCCGTGGGCCCGGTCCCACCCGGAAGTCCGTTTTCCTTGTTGCAAGCCTTCACGCATTCGTCGCATCCGGACTCGCATTTCGTGGTATCGATGAGCATCCCCCATCTCACCTTGGCGGATGCAGGTTCTCCTGCAGGACGCCCGTGCGCGAGATCGTACAGCATCATCCCCGGAGCGAGTGTGAGCCCGGCGACCAGCGCCGAACTCCGGCCGATGAACTGCCTGCGGTCGGAATCCATATCACTCATGTTTGTCGCTCTCCAATTCGGCTGCAGTCTCCGGCCTGCTGGAATGGCACTCGAAGCAGTCGATTTTCACTGCAGCATACACATGACATCCCTGGCAGAAATTCTGGTTGGTCCCGAGCACGCTGTTGTTCTTTTTGCTCGCATGACAGTTCACGCAGCGCTCCAGGCTGTAACGCCCGCCCCGGATGCCCTGGTGCACGGTGATCGTCCTCTGGTGCTTGAGGAGATCGCCATGGTTCATCCTCATGAATTTCGGGTCGTTGACGCAATGTCCCCCCTGGCCGATGTCGAGATGCGGGATCGTGACATCGGCATTGGCGGAGAATGCGGCAAAAAACAGGGCCAGCGCCAGAATCAGTCTCATGACTACTCGCCCAGTCCCATCTGGATGTAGCCGGTCGGGCAGACATCGTGGCAGATGTGGCATCCGATGCACTTGTTGTAATCGGTGTCCACATAGCGTCCGGTGGTCGACTTGTTCTTCTTCACCTTGAACACGGCGGTCTGCGGGCAGTACACCACGCAATTGTCGCATTCGAAGCACAGGCCGCAGCTCATGCAGCGCTTGGCTTCGGCAATCGCCTCCGCTTCGGAAAGCGCCTCGATTCTTTCCTCGAAGTTGCCGAGTGCGGATTCGCGATCCAGGGTGATGATCTTCCTCTTCATCCTCGCCGTATAGCCGAAGTGGCCGAGGAACATCTCGTCGTGCGGAATCACATAGCGTCCGGAGCGGTTCTCGAAATTGTGCACCGCGATATCCTGGGAATCGGTTCCACGGGTCGCCTCGTGGACCTCGTTCACCGAAAGCCCCTTCTCCGTCATCTTTCTCATGAGGTCGAAGGTGTGCACGTCGATCTTGGGACGCTTTTCCAGTTCCTCTCCATTCAGGAAACGGTCGATGCCTTCCGCTGCGATCGAGCCGTGTCCGATCGCCGTGGTGAGCAGATGGGGGCGCAGCACGTCTCCGCCAGCGAAAACACCGGGCTTCACCTGATAATTGCGGTCCGCACTCACCCCGCCCTTTCCGTTGTTGAATTCCTCCAGCCCGGTGAAGTCCACCGCCTGGCCGATCGCAGAAACGATGAGGTCCGCAGGGATATCACGTTCGCTGCCTTCGATCTGCTTGATCTCCAGCCTGCCGCCAACCATCTTGGCTTCGCATTCCATGACCTTCAATGCGCAGGCGCGTCCGGAAGCATCGCGCTCGATGCCGGTCGGCACCAGTCCGCCGTAAATGGCGATTCCTTCCGCAAGCGCCTGCTCGATTTCGTGCTTGTTTGCCTGCATCTTGTCGATCGGGAAAATCGAGGTCAGGGTGACGTCGGCGCCCTGCTTCGCAGAAATTTCAGCGACATCGTGCGCCATCTGTCCTGCGATCGCCTGTTCGAGATCGGTGGGCTTCGCATTTTCGATATGGCCGAGACGACGGGCCACGGTCGCAACGTCGATCGAGGTGTCTCCACCGCCCACCACCACCACGCGCTTTCCGACATGACGCAGCCTGCCGTCGTTGAATGCGGAAAGGAATGCAGTCGCGGTCACGACATTGGGAGCTTCGGAATCCGCAATGGGAAGCGCGCGCCCCGCCTGTGCGCCGAGTCCGAGGAACACCGCATCATATTGCGCGCGGATTTCTTCCATCGTGACATCGCGTCCGACCTTGCAGTTCATGCGGGTTTTCACGCCAAGGTCGATGATCCTGTTGATTTCGGCGTCGAGCACATTGCGCGGCGTACGGAACCCCGGAATGCCGTAGCGCATCATTCCACCGAGAAGTCGTTGATGGCGGAAAAC
>JAJZTT010000084.1 GCA_021848705.1 Pseudomonadota bacterium | reverse complement strand
GATCTCGGTATGGTCATGAGCCCTCTCAGCTTGAGACGGGGCAGGCCGGAAACATATTCCGCCAGCGAAGCGACTCCGGAAGGTTCGACGCCGCTTTTGGACTCCTCCCCGCTCACATTCACCTGGATGCAGACCTGAAGGGGGGGAAGATTCCCGGGCCTCGCATCCGAAAGTCTCCTGGCGATTTTTTCCCGATCCACGCCGTGCACCCAGGAGAAATTTTCGGCAATCGCCCTGGTCTTGTTGCCCTGCACAGGCCCGATGAAATGCCACTCTATCCCGAGATCGGACAGATCCTTCATTTTTTCCAGGGCTTCGTTCACGTAGCTCTCTCCGAACAGTTTCTGCCCGGCCGCATGAGCCTCCCTGATCGCCTTCGCAGGCCAGGTTTTGCTCACTGCAATGAGGGTGACAGGCCGATCCGCAACCTTTCCGATTCGTGACTGGACGGCTTGCAAGCCGGACAGGATTGAGCCCATAATCTGTCGTAGCATCCGGCGAAAAAAGCCGGGATGAATTGTCAATACACGGGAATTATAATGGATATTTCGGAACTTCTGGCGTTCGTCGTCAAAAGCAACGCCTCCGATCTTCATCTTTCCTCCGGTTTGCCGCCGATGATTCGCGTGAACGGGGATATCCGGAGAATCAACCTCCCCCCCCTGGAGCAGAAGGACGTGCACGGCATGGTGTACGACATCATGAACGATTCCCAGCGCAAGTTCTACGAGGAAAATCTCGAATGCGATTTTTCCTTCGAATTGCCAGGGCTCGCCCGTTTCCGCGTGAACGCATTCGTGCAGAACCGGGGTGCCGCTGCAGTGATGCGGACCATTCCAACCAGGGTGCTGACCCTGGAAGATATCAATGCACCGCCCATTTTCAAGGAAATCGCCAACCAGCCGAGGGGGGTGGTGTTGGTGACCGGGCCGACCGGCTCCGGAAAATCCACCACGCTCGCTGCGATGATCAACCACATCAACGAGAACGAATACGGTCACATCCTCACCGTCGAGGATCCGATCGAATTCGTCCACGACAGCAAGAAATGCCTCGTCAACCAGCGCGAAGTGGGGCCCCATACCCTGAGCTTCGCCAATGCGTTGCGTTCCGCGCTGCGCGAGGATCCGGACATCATCCTGGTCGGCGAACTGCGCGACCTGGAAACCATCCGGCTTGCCATGACGGCGGCCGAAACCGGCCACCTGGTTTTCGGGACGCTGCACACCAGCTCGGCAGCCAAGACCATAGACCGCATCATCGACGTGTTCCCCGCGGCCGAAAAAGACATGGTTCGGGCCATGCTTTCGGAGAGCCTGAGGGCGGTCATTTCGCAATCGCTGCTGAAAAAGAAGGACGGCAGCAGCCGGGTCGCTGCGCATGAAATCATGATCGGCACGCCTGCGATCCGCAACCTGATCCGGGAAAACAAGGTTGCCCAGATGTATTCGGCGATCCAGACAGGGCAAAGCCTTGGCATGCAGACGCTGGACCAGAACCTGATGGACCTGGTCAGGAGAAACGTGGTCTATCCGGCCGAGGCGAGAAGCAAGGCCGTCAACAAGGACATGTTCCCGGGGTAATCCATGGAAAGAAATCATTCCACAAACAAGTTCATTCACGACCTCCTGAGACTCATGATGAACAGGAGGGCGTCAGACCTCATCGTGACGGCAGGCTTCCCGCCCGCCTTCAAGATCGACGGCAAAGTCACCCCGGTCTCGAACCAGGCGCTCACCCCTCAGCATACCAAGGAACTCGCCCGCAGCATCATGAACGACAAACAGGCGACCGAATTCGAGGCAAGCAAGGAAGTCAATTTCGCCATCAGCCCGCCCGGAA
Source organism: Pseudomonadota bacterium (assembly GCA_021848705.1). GTDB lineage: Bacteria > Pseudomonadota > Gammaproteobacteria > Burkholderiales > JABEVD01 > JABEVD01. The sequence continues at coordinate 9,388 of JAJZTT010000084.1, read as the reverse complement.
TCGGGCGCTTCCGCGTCAACGCCTTCATCCAGCAGCAGCAGGTCGGGATGGTGTTGCGCCTCATCAACACCGAAATTCCGAATTTCGACGACCTGGAACTTCCGCCTGTGCTGAAGGAAGTGGCAATGAGCAAGCGCGGGCTGGTGATCTTCGTCGGTGCGACAGGATCCGGAAAATCGACTTCTCTGGCCGCCATGGTGGGACATCGCAACGAAAACAGCGAAGGCCACATCATCACCATCGAGGATCCGGTTGAATTCGTTCACACCCACAAGAGATGCATCGTCACCCAGCGGGAAGTGGGCGTCGATACCGAGTCCTGGGAAGCCGCGCTGAAGAACACGTTGCGCCAGGCGCCTGACGTCATCCTGATCGGCGAAATCCGCGACCGGGAGACCATGGATCATGCCATCGCATTCGCCGAAACCGGACACCTCTGCATGGGCACGCTGCACGCGAACAGCTCGAACCAGGCCCTCGACCGAATCATCAATTTCTTCCCCGAGGAGCGCAGGGTTCAGCTCCTGATGGATCTTTCGCTGAATCTGCGGGGAATGATCGCCCAGCGGCTCATCACGAGAAAGGAAGGGAAAGGAAGGGTGGCGGCCATCGAGGTCATGCTCAATTCCCCGCTCATCTCCGACCTCATCTTCAAGGGCGCGGTCCACGAAATCAAGGAAATCATGGCGAAATCAAGGGAAATCGGCATGCAAACCTTCGATCAGGCTTTGTTCGACCTTTTCGAGGCTGGAAAGATCGGCTACGAGGATGCGTTGCGGAACGCGGATTCGGTCAATGACCTGCGCCTCAGGATCAAGCTCTACAGCAGCGAATCGAAGGAGCGCGACCTCATGTCCGGGATCGATCATCTGGAGATCACCTGACCCTTTTCATCCCTCCTTCCACCATCCGGTATTCGAAAAGCCTGCATTCCAGCGCACCGTTGTAAAGCGGGGTCCTTTTCGATGCGGAAAGGCGGATCAGCTTCGCAAGCCTCATGTCTGCCGTGAAGAAATAGGCCCGCCATCCGGAATATTTTTTCTTCAGCGTATCGCCCAGGAGCGGATACAGCGCAGCGAGTTCGTCCATTTCGCCGATCCTGACTCCGTAAGGAGGGTTGGTGACGAGCACGCCGTGATCCGCAGGAGGGGGAAGTTCCAGGAAATTGGCCTGCTTCAGCGTCACCGCGCCTTCCAGTCCGGCTCCGGCGAGATTGGCGCGGGCCGTCTCCACCGCGCGCCCCAGGATGTCGCTTCCGTAAATCTGCAGAGGCGTTACCGGCTTCACCCTGCTCATCGCAACCTCTTTCACCTTTTTCCAGAGCGTTTCGTCGAAATTCGACAATTTCTCGAAGGCGAAGGATCTCGCTGCGCCGGGCGGAATGGAAAGGGCGATGCGCGCCGCCTCGACGAGGAAGGTGCCGCTTCCGCACATGGGATCGAGGAAGGGCGTGTCGGGCGTCCAACCTGAAAGCCTGAGGATTCCAGCAGCGAGATTTTCCCTGACCGGCGCATCGACTGAAAATTGCCTCGCGCCCCGTTTGAAAAGGGCTTCTCCGGATGTATCGATGTACAGGGAAAAAAGGTTCGAAGTCAGGTAGGCATGGATGCGGATGTCTGGGCTCGAAGTGTCCACGCTCGGACGTTTTCCGCAGGCTTTTCTCATCCGGTCGCAGACCGCATCCTTGATCCTCAGCGTCGCGAAATCGAGACTTTTCAGTCCGGATTTCGTCGCCGAAAGATTGACCTTGATGGACTGGTCTGGCGAGAACCAGTTCTCCCAGGGAAGCGACAGGGCAGCGGCATAGATGTCTTCTTCGCCAGAATAGGGACGATCCAGGACCTTCCACAGGATCCGGCTCGCGATCCTCGATTCCAGGTTGGCGCGATAAGCGGTTTCCATGCCTCCCGAAAACCCCACCCCGCCGTCCGTGGCCAGGATCTCCTTCGCCCCGATCGAAGAGAGCTCCTCGCCGAGCACCGACTCCAGCCCCCTCGGGCAGGGCGCGAAATATTGCATCATGATCCTTCCAGTTCCAGGTAAATTCTTTCGTACTCGTCCGCGACTTCCCCCCAGCTTCTCGAGAAGGATGCGGGAAAAACTTCGCGAGAGAGCTGCCTCTCGCATGCTTGCGCCCATTCTTCTTCGCCTTGCCCGAGACCCAACACTTCCCCTGAATCCCCATCGAGATAGGTGGCGATGCCGCAATGATCGGAAATGACCACCGGAACACGGGCTGCAAGGGCTTCGGCCACCACCATTCCATAGGGCTCCGCCTTCGCGGGATGCAGCAACAGATCCATTTCCGCATAATCCGGATCCTTCCAGCCCCTGCATTCCAGGTCAAAACCCCTTTTCGAAACGAGGCTGTCGATCTCCGATGGATCCGGCCCGTAGATCAGCAGTTTCAGTTCCGGGCGACGCTTGGAGAGCCTTGCGACGATTTCGAGCGCCATTTCCAGGTTCTTCCGCTTCCATTCGCGTCCGACGAAGCCGACCACTCCGCCGTTTACCGGAACCGGATGGCCGGGGCGGATTTTACCCGGCTCCACGCCTGGAGGGACGGGATCCGTCTGCTTCGCTTCGGGGTAATATTTCCCCAGCATTTCCCGGATCAGCGGCGAATTGGGCACCACCAGGGCAGCGGAGAGCAGTTCGCGCTTCTCGAGCCAGAGCTGCATCCAGACCCTCAGGGATAGACGCCTGTGCCAGGGCTTCTCGAAGATCGTGGCGAAGGGAGGGCCGTGAAAAGTCGTGACATGATGGATGCCGAGCCGTTCGTGGCTGTGGATGAGGTAGCCGGGATGATCGGCGAAATAGGCCTCCACCCGGTTCGAGAAACGCAACAGGGAAAGCCAGCGCGGGCGCTGCCGGATCGCCCCGGTTTCGTGCACGGTGATTCCGGGAAAATCCTCGCACATTTTCCGCTCGCAGACCACGAGGACGGGATGTCCGCGCCGCGCCAGCTCCCTCGTCAGTTCCCAGACGTATTTTTCCATTCCCCCGACCGGGCCGTAGCGCCGGACGACCTGGGCGATCTTCCTCATGACCGTTCGATCCCGATCCTCGCCCGAACCGTGTCGGACCCGATCAGTCCGGCGAGTCTCCTGTCGTTGTCTTCCAGCCTGGAACGATCGTTCTCCCGGTGCCAGAGATGGAATACGGGGGAGGAAAATCTCGCGCTCTTGTGACGGACGCCGTGGTGGAGGAGGCGGATCACGAAATCCGAATCCTCCAGCCCCCAGCCTTCGTAGGATTCGTCGAAACCGTTGACCGCGAGGACATCCCGCCTCCAGGCGGAAAGATTGCAGGTCTTGGCACCCTTCCACTTTTCGGGGGAACCCTTCCTGCAGCAGTCGGGCAGATTGACGAGCGGCAGGATCCTGTTGATGTCTCCGGAAAGTCTCGCGCCGATCCAGCTGACCATGCTCCATTCGTGGACCGGGATTTTTTCCTCCAGCACTTTTTTCGTGAAGGACTCGCTCATCAAGACCCGGTTTCCGGAAAGGAAGCAGCCTCCCTCCGCGAGCTTTCTGTGGCCCGAAACGAAATTTCTCGCAGGAATGCAGTCCCCGTCCGTGAATACGATGTAATCCGCATCGGTCGATGCAACCGCGAGATTCCTGATCCTGGCCGCACGGAACCCACTGTCTTCCTGCCACACATGCTCGATCGGGAAGGACGCCCTCTCCCGGAATTGATCCACGACATCTCGCGTCTCCGAAGTGGATCCGTCGTCTGCGACGATCAATTCGAAATCCCGGTCGGACTGGAACAGAAATCCCTCCAGGACTGCCGCGAGCGCGTCCGGGCGGTTGTAGGTCGTGACGACGATCGCGATCTTCATTTCTGGTTCATCAGCATCAGCTTGAGGTAGCGGTAATAGGTTCCTTCCGCATTGGACACCGCGAGCATGAAGCCTTCCCTGCCGTCGAGAAAGCCGGCCTGCAATATATAGGTGCGAAAAAAGGCCCACATTCCCTTCAGAACCGCAGCGCCCAGGGAAGACTGCTTCCCCTTCCCCGCCATCCTGACCGCGCCTGCAGAGGAATAGCTGTCCATCTTCTGCAGCACTTCGGATAGATCCGTGAACGCCTCGTGCATCAGCGGATTCGAGAGTTTTCCGGTGTGACCCTCGACGATCAGCCTCTCGTGCACCAGATCGTCCGAAAATCGCGCGCGGCCGCGCCTGAAGAGCCGGGTGACCCGGTCCGGCCACCAGCCGGAATGACGCATGTATTTTCCGCAATAGCTCGAAGATCGGGGGATGGAGTACGCAACGGCCCCGGAGGCGGATACCGCATCCCTGATCTCCCTGGCCAGTTCCTCGCTCACATATTCGTCCGCATCGAGCGACAGCACCCAGTCTGAAGTCGCCAGATCCAGTGCCCTGTTTTTCTGCGGACCGAATCCCGGCCAGTCGGTCATGACCACCTTCGCGCCTTGATTTTCGCAGATTTCCACCGTGCCGTCCGTGCTCCCCGAATCGACCACCACGATCTCGTCCGCCCAGGAAACCGATTCCAGGCATTTTCCGATGGCGTGCGCCTCGTTCTTCGCGATGATGATCACCGACAGACTCACCCATTCCTCCTTCCGGAAAACAGCACGCCGCTCATCCAGGCGAAGAACAGTCCTTCCGCATGATCGAGCAGGAAGGAATTGAAAAGGCAGCCCGATATCATGGCGAGCACCAGCCCTCTCCCCAGGAATTTCTGCTCCACAGGAAGTCGCGCGGAATGCTTCCACTGGGTATAAAAAAGCAGCAGCATCAGGAGGAACCCTGAAATTCCGGTCTGAACCGTAACGAGCAGGAATTCATCGTGAGGATTGCGCGTGGCGAGCATCCCGGTTCCCTTCACCTTTCCCGCATAGGCCGCTTCGAACCCGCCCGTCCCCACTCCCGAGAAGGGATGATCGCGGATGATGGAAAGCGTGTTGGTATAGAATTCCAGCCTGGATCCGATCGAATTGGTCTCCTCGGTCGCCTGCCCCCTGTGCCAATGCCTGAGTTCTGAAGTTGCCGTCGAAACACGAGTGCGGAATTCACCCGAACCATAATAGGCGACAGACGCCAGTAAAGAGGTAGCGACAAGACCCGCGACGAGCCCCCTGAAACCGAAGCGGCTCATGAATAGATAGAGCAGCAGCATGGCGATGACCAGATATCCGATCCTCCCCTGCACCATGAAAAGGACATTGATCGTCGCGAGGGCCGCAAGCAGGATCCACAACGCCCTTTCTCCGGCACCTTCTGCCCGCAGGGCGAGGGAAGCCAGCATCATGGCCGCAAAGGACATGAAAAAATTTTGCGTGACGTATTGCTTGAACACGAAGGGATTGCTCTGGAGTCCTCTCAGAATCGAATTCGCATGCAGGAAGCCGAGGCGGATCAGAAAGGAAAGGAGCAGGGTCAGCAGCATCGATGCAAGAAATGCGCGCATGGCATTCCTTCTCGAAGCCGGGTCTTCGAAGAGGGTGATAAAGATCGGTACGAACAGGAGATCGATGTATTTCCCGAGGGTTCCGAGCGCAACCGAAAGCGGTGCGCTTCCCCAGAACATGCCGATCGCGAGCATACAGAAAAGGGAAAAAGCCGCGATCGCTACAGGATTTTCCCGGATGATGCGATATTTTTCCGCGAACCTTCCTCCAGCCAGCCATAGAATCAACACGGCGAGCATCAGCGCATTGTCGAGCGCGACCGAAATCGGGACGAAAAATCCGATCGCGATCGCCGCCCATCTAGCCGAACTCTCCGCCCGATCCCTCATTTCAGTACTTCGGCTGCCGGTATTCGGGCACCCAGTGGACAAGATCCCCCCTGACTTCTTCGTCCACCTTCACTTCCGAACCAAGGATCCAGCCAAGCAGAGCTTCCAGCCACTTTTCGTCCTGCCTCCTGGCCCTCGCGATGCGCAGCTTGGGATGGGGCGTGGGAAGGGTGTGCTCGTCGTCGGCAAGGAGTTCCTCGTAAAGTTTTTCTCCCGGCCTGAGCCCGGTGAAAACGATCCCGATCTCTTCCTCGTTGAAACCGGAAAGGCGGATGAGATCCTTCGCCAGATCGGCGATCTTCACCGGTTCGCCCATATCCAGAACGAAAATCTCCCCTCCCTTCCCCATGAGGCCTGCCTGCAATACGAGCTGGGAAGCTTCGGGGATCGACATGAAATAACGGGTGATTTCCGGATGGGTCACGGTGACCGGGCCGCCTGCCTCGATCTGCGACTTGAATTTCGGGATCACGCTGCCGGTACTTCCCAGCACGTTTCCGAAACGCACCATGACGAAGCGGGTTCCGTTCTCTTGCTGCAGCGTCTGGCAAACCAGTTCCGCAAGCCGCTTCGATGCCCCCATCACGTTGGTCGGATTGACCGCCTTGTCGGTGGAAACCAGGATGAATTTGGAAACGCCGGCATTCTGCGAGGCGCTCGCGACGACATACGTTCCGAGCACATTGTTCCGGATCGCCTCCCACGCATTTTCCGTTTCCATGAGCGGCACATGCTTGTAGGCCGCGGCATGGAAAACCACTTCTGGATGATGGGTTTCGAAAAGATGGACCACCCTCACCCGATTCCTGATGTCGCCGATGGCGCAGACGATCGGGATCTCCGGGAATTGCGCGAGAAACTCCTGTTCCAGGCGATAGATCGAGAATTCCGAAGAATCGTAAAGAACCAGCTTTTCCGGCTGGAATTTCGCGATCTGCCTGCAGAGTTCGGACCCGATCGATCCTCCAGCCCCGGTAACGAGGACCGTCTTTCCTGAAAGAAGCGCGCCGAGTCCCGCAGTATCGAGTGCGATCGCATCCCGCCCGAGAAGATCGTCGAGCTCGACGTTCCGGATCTGGGAAATGGTCACCTTGCCGCTGATGAGATCGTCGAATGCGGGAACGGTCATGGCCCTGACCCCTGCCTTCGAGCAGAGTTCCAGCGCTTCGCGCCGCTCTGTATGCGAAGAGGAAGGCATGGCGATGATCGCATTTTCCACGGAAAGCCCTTTCGCGATCCCGGCAAGATCGGTGAGAGACCCCAGCACTTTGACGCCGTGGATCATCCTGTCGTGCTTTTTCGGATCCCGGTCGAGGAGACCCACGACCCGCCATTCGCGGCTTCTTTCCAGGCTCTTGACCAGGCTCGCCGCAGCATCTCCCGCCCCGAGAACCAGGACAGGACGGCTGCCGAGCTGCGAAATGCCATAGAGTTTCTTCTCTTTCCAGGAACGATAGAAAAGGCGATCCCCTCCCATGATCAATACGAGCAGGATCGGATCGAGGATGAGGACGGAACGCGGAACGGTCCGATGCATCATGAAGAGCAGCGAGGCCATCGCAGCCATGGAAACCACAACCGCAACCAGGATCTTCTTCAGGTCCGGGATGCTGGCGTATTTCCAGATGCCCCGGTAAAGCCCGAGCCCCAGGAACAATGAGGCCTGAACGGGCAGGACGACGAGCAAATCCTGCAGCATCTGGGTGGAATAATATTCAGGAATTTCGAAATTGAAGCGCAGCAGATAGGCAGCATACCAGGCGAAGAAGATTGCCGCGATGTCGTGCAGGAAAGCGAGCAGGCTCCTGGGGTTGAGCAATATCATTTGTCTTGGGCCGCCCAGAGCCTGTCGATTTTCAGCATCAGCACCGGATACGCGAAAACCCAGATCCCTAGGGCAATCCATGGGGCGGACATGCGCAACGACAGTACTGCAGTCGCTCCGACCGAGACCATGAGCGCATATTCCAGCAATGCGGTGTTCCTGTGCCCGAGTCCCGCCCGGATGAGGCGCTGGTAATAGTGCTCGCGATGCGCCTGCCAGATCTTCTCGCCGCGAAGCAGGCGCTTCAGCAGCGTCACTGTCGCATCCACGATGAAAGGGGAAAACACCAGGAACGGAAACCACAGCGGCCAGAGATCCCGGTTCCATCCCGCAAATCCGAAAGCGGCTGCCAGGAATCCGAGCGGGATCGATCCGGAGTCGCCCATGAAGATCTTCGCGGGATGGAAATTGAAAAACAGGAAGGAACAGGCGCTCATCGAGACGATCATGTTTAACAGGACGAATTCCGGGGAATGGTGCATCCAGGCTGCAATGGCATAAAACAGAAATCCGAAAAGCGCCATTCCTCCTGCGAGGCCATCCGATCCATCCATGAAATTATACAGGTTTATCATCCACACGATGAAGATCATGGATACACAGGTCCAGATCCAGCCGATGGAGGGCAACAGGACGGGAACCGCAAAAAGGCCCGCCGCCACGAAATGCACGCCGAAGCGGATTGTCACCGGCAGGCTCATGACATCGTCGAGAAACGACACGAAAACGAGGATGGACATGCCTGCAATGACCGGCCATCCCGGCAGCCCAGACAGGGCCCAGCCGGCAAGAATGCCGCAGAGGATGCCAATCCCGCCGGTCCTCGGCACCGGTTTCGTGTGCAGCGACCTTGCATTGGGCTGATCGAGTGCAAATCCGAGCAGCCTTCTCCTTGTCAGCAAGAAAAGGAGTGCGATGGATATCACGAATGAAGCCAATGACGCGTAAATAAATTCCTGCATCAGCTTAAACCAGTACTACCTGCAGGCTGGAAGAGATTGCCCGCTTCTTCATGCTCTCGTCGAAAGTGGCAAACTTCTCCGCCTTCTTGCACGATGCAAGATGCAATGCATCGGCGAAATCCATTCCATCCTCGAAAAATGCGAGCGCCTGCGCTACTGCGGCTTCATCTTCGACGGTGACCTGCACCAGTCCTACCGTATTTTTCAGAGTATCCAGGATGGTCGTCCTGCTCAATTCATAACAGAAACGCAAGACCCATTCCGTCTCGAGCAGCACGGTTTTGCCGATATAAATTTCATTGTGCTGAAAGAGCGTCAATGCCCGAATTGCCTGATCTTCATCATCTCGTGTGACCAGGCGGACCAGAATATTGGTATCAATCGCGATCATAGGTCGCTTTTACTCCGGCTGCGACCGCCGCATCCATGTCCTCGATGGTTTTTCGCGGGCCATCGTAGCGGGTACAGCCAAACAGGTCTTCCAGCCTGGCAGGCTTGAATGGTTTAATTGGCCTCAGCAATACGCCTTCCGGCGTATCTTCGACGGAAAACTCGACCCCGGGTTCCCATTTGTGCGCAGTCCTGATCTGTTTGGGGAGTATCACCTGTCCCTTGCTCGATAGTCTGGTGGTTTCCATTGACTTGCCAGGTAAGAATAATGTAAGACAGTATAGCGAGCACTGCCTCCTTTGGCAATCTCAGGAGATAAAGTCAATTCTGGTGTATGGCTGTTTTGCATGATGGATCAGGCGGCGAGTTTCTGCTGAGCCGGTGGATTGTCCTGCACCGGTTCACCGTCCTTGAAGGGAAGCCCTTTCAATAACAGT
>JAJZTT010000083.1 GCA_021848705.1 Pseudomonadota bacterium | reverse complement strand
AACCGATTGGATATATACCGCCAGTCGAAGCTGAGGCAAAATACTACCAGATGCAAAACACCGCACCGGTACCAGAGTTAGCTTGAACAAAACACCCTCCGTCAAAACCGGGGCGATTCACTCCACGTTATTTGACTTACAGTCTGATTATAGATAGATTAGCAATCATGAATAACGCTCGACAGATTAAAAATGTGCTCTATGAACAAGTGGCCCGGATCGGCAAGGCGGTCTCCAGCCCGAAACGGCTGGAACTGATTGAGTTGCTTTGCCAGGGCGAAAAACCCGTGGAGCGACTTGCTCAGGAATCCTCGATCAGCATGAAGCTTGCCAGCGCGCATTTGCGCGAATTGAGGGAGGCGCATCTCGTCGACACGAGAAGGGACGGCAAGAACATTTATTATCGTCTTGCGGACAGGCAGGTGGCGGAATTCTGGGTGATGCTGCACACGCTTGCAGAAGAACGGCTGGTTGAATTGCAGATGGCGCTGCAACAAATTGTCTCATCACCAGGCGAGTTGATTTCCAACGATCGCGAGAACCTCATGAAGTCAGCCCGCAAGGGAGAAGTGGTCGTGCTGGATGTCAGGCCGGTCGAGGAATACCTCAACGCCCACCTGCCGTTCGCACGATCGATTCCATTAAACGAACTGAAAAACCGCATCGACGAGCTTCCCAAGGATCGACCCATTGTCGCCTATTGCAGGGGACCTTATTGCCTGATGGCAAAGGATGCGGTCGATCTGCTCATGAACGAAGGCTATTGGGCTGTGCATCTTAGAGATGGCATTGCAGAATGGAATTTCGCAGGGAAAGTGCGGGATGCTGAAAATATTGCTATACTGAAAAAGTGAAGCTAATGCGCCTGATTCTCATTTTGATGCTAACGTTGTCGCTGCCGATTTACGGTCAGGCGGCTGTGATATCGTCCGGCCAATGTACGATGCAGTCGGGTCATATGCAAATGTCCGATTGCTGCCCGAAATGCGACAAGGCTGGCATGAATGGCAAAATGAAGCACGATCATCCCTGCCAATCCTGTCAGGGATGCAGCGCTTATCAGCCCGTTTTTTTCCATCGATCGATATTTCCCCCGCTTGAATTCTCTCAGGCGTTTGGTTCTCTTCCCATAGCACCGCTTTTCACCCAGGGTCCGGACGGATTCTGGCGTCCCCCTCGTTCGGTCTGACTCTCCCCTGACTGCCCGTCCTTGTTTGACGGGATATCGGTGCGCCCGCTTGCGCACTGTCACGCCTGGAGTTGGATCATGCACTATCGCTGGATGGTATTCCCTTTTATGGGGCTGCTCGGGTTTGCCCAGGCAGCACCCTTGAGTTTCAATGCTGCGCTCGACTTGGCCGAGCGCGCATCCCCCGATCTTTCGGCGCAAAGCGCTTCAATAGCCGCAGCCAAATCTTCGGCAGTCGCGGCAGGCAAATTGCCAGACCCGAAGGTGTTTTTCGGGGTGGACAATCTGCCCGTCAACGGGCCTGACAGCTGGAGCACCAGCCGAGATTTCATGACCATGGAAAAAATCGGGCTGATGCAGGATGTGCCGAATTCGGACAGGCGCCACGCGCAAGCGGCGGAGGCCATGGCCGGCATCGACGAGGCACGGGGCAGGCGCAGCATCGAATTGAACAGGATCAGGCGCGATGCGGCACTCGCCTGGATCGACCGTTACTATGTCGAAAAGCGGCTTGCCCTGTTCGATGAACTGGATCGGGAAAATCGCACCCTGATCGAGGCCGTTCGAGCACAAGTTGCCTCGAATCGCAGCCAGCCCGCCGACATCATTACGCCGAAAGAAGAGGCGGTGCAGCTTGCCGACCGGCGCGACGATGTCGTTCGCGATCTCGCAAAATCCCGTGCCGAACTCGGGCGTTTTATCGGACAGGCAGCGGACGAGCCGCTTGCGGGCATTCCTCCTCAACTGGATATCGATCCGGACAGACTCAGGATGCATCTGCACCATCACCCGGATATTGCGATCTTCGATTCTCTGACCCGGAAAACCGAGGCGGAAGTCAGGGAAGCCGAGGCGGCCAAGGAATCGGATTGGGGGGTCGCCGTCGCCTACCAGAGGCGCAGCCCCCTATACAGCGACATGGTATCAGTCCAGTTCACTTTCGATCTGCCCATCTTTCCCGAGACCCGACAGGATCCCCGGATTGCAGCCAAAAAAGAGGAGCTTGAGAAAATCTCCGCAGAGAAGGCCGCCATGCTGCGGGATCATATTGCGGAACTCGAAAAGGATCTCGCCGATTATGCCGCGCTCGGCCGTCAGCTCGACCGCATGAACGAAATCTCGCTGCCGCTTTCCCGGGAAAAATACGATCTCGATCTGAGCAGCTACCGCGCAGGCAGGGGGCGCATAGAGGAAGTCGTCAATGCCCGTCAGGAATGGATCGAGCAAAGGCTCAAGGCGATCGATCTGGAAAGCCGTAAGGAGCAGGCCGCAGCCAGGCTCCGTTTCGCCTATGGGGAGGACATGCAATGAAAAAAACGATATTCAAAACCGGGATTCTGGCCATCATCGCAGCCGCCCTGGGCGCATCAGGAGGCTACTGGTATGCGCTCCAAAGCAGCCGTGGACATCAAAGTTCGGCGACTGCCATGAACATGAAAAACGGGCGCAAGGTGCTTTACTGGTACGATCCGATGAAGCCCGACCAGCATTTCGACAAGCCGGGCAAGTCGCCCTTCATGGACATGCCGCTTTTGCCCAAATATGCCGGTGAGGAAGGCGGGCAAACCGTCAGGATCAATCCGGTCATGAAGCAGAACCTCGGCATCCGCCTCGCTCCCGTCGAGCGAGCACGGCTCCCGCAGCAAATCGAGGCCTTCGCCAATGTGGTTTTCGACGATCGCATGGTGGCCATCCTGCAGGCAAGAAGTTCGGGCTTCGTCGAAAAAGTCTATGGCCGGGCGCCCGGGGATTTGATTGCGAAGGGCTCGCCGATCGCCGACCTGTTGATGCCGGAGTGGGCCGGCGCGCAAAACGAATATCTCGCCATGCTCGGGACCGGGGACAGGGATCTCGCTGTTGCAGCGAAAGAGCGCCTGAAGCTTCTCGGCATGCCGGCTGACGTGATCGGCCTTATCGAGAAAACGGGCAAGACATACCCCGTCGTGACGATATCGGCGCCCAGGGGCGGCGTGATCCAGAGTCTCGATGTGAGGGAAGGCATGAATATTCCTGCAGGCGCGACCCTGGCCAGGGTGAACGGTCTCGACCCCGTCTGGCTGGAAGCCGAAGTTCCGGAAGCGCAGGGTTCCCTCCTGACCGTGGGCAGGCCGATGGAAGCGCGTCTTGCCGCCTACCCGTCGGAAACATTCGGGGGGAAGGTGATCGATGTGCTTCCCGTGGTTTCGAACGATACCCGGACGCTGCGGGTCAGGATGGAATTGCCCAATCCCGGGCAAAAGCTGAAACCGGGCATGTACGCCGAAGTCAGGATCGATGCAGGAAAAAGCGGGCCCGTTCTGTCCGTGCCTTCCGAAGCCGTCATCCATACGGGCCGGCGCACCCTCGTCATTCTATCCTCTCGGGGCGGCTTCCAGCCCGTGGAAGTGGAAACCGGCCTGGAATCGGCAGGCAGGACAGTCATCCTGAAAGGATTGAAGGAAGGCGAGCAGGTCGTTACTTCAGGCCAGTTCCTGATCGACTCGGAAGCGAGCCTCGATGGCGTTCTGGCGAGGATGAATGCGCCTGAAAAGCAGGGCGTCATGCTCCACGAGGGCACGGGCATCGTCGAATTCGCGACAGCCAACGACATCACGATTTCCCACGGGCCGATCCCTTCGATCGGATGGGGCGCGATGACGATGACCTTCGCGCTGAGCAAACCGGAAATGGCTGAATCGATCAAGCCGGGAGACAGGGTGCATTTCGGCTTCGGGCAGGAAAAGGACAGATATGTGATACGGAAGCTGGAAAGGATGGGGAAATGATAGCCAAGCTCATCCACTGGTCGATATCCAACCGCTTCCTGGTGCTGATCGCCACCCTGTTCGCCGTCGCCTGGGGCGTCTGGGCAGTGAAAAACACGCCTGTCGATGCGCTCCCCGACCTTTCCGACGTGCAGGTCATCATCCGCACGAGCTTCCCCGGACAGGCGCCGCAAATCGTCGAAAACCAGGTCACTTATCCGCTCGCCACGACCATGCTTTCCGTTCCCGGCGCCAAGACGGTGAGAGGATATTCGTTTTTCGGCGATTCCTTCGTTTATGTGCTGTTCAAGGACGGGACCGATCTTTACTGGGCCCGATCCCGCGTCCTTGAATACCTGAATCAGGTTCAGGGCAGGCTCCCCGCCTCAGCCCGAGCCTCCCTCGGGCCGGATGCGACCGGGGTGGGCTGGGTCTACGAATACGCGCTGGTGGACAGAACCGGAAGGCACGACCTCGGGCAGTTGCGCAGCCTCCAGGACTGGTTCCTGAAGTACGAGCTGAAAAGCCTTCCGGACGTCTCGGAAGTGGCGACCCTGGGCGGAATGGTCAGGCAATACCAGGTCGTGCTCGATCCTGAAAAGCTCGCCGCCTACCGAATCCCCCTGGAGAAGGTCGTCGATGCGCTGCGCAAGGGAAATCAGGAAGCGGGCGGTTCCGTGCTGGAGCTGGCAGAGACCGATTACATGGTCCGCTCCTCGGGCTACCTGAAAAACCTGAAGGATTTCAGAAATATCCCGCTGGGCGTGGCTCAGGCCGGCATTCCCGTGAAATTGGGGGATGTCGCCCGGATACAGGTCGGTCCCGAGATGCGGCGCGGCATTGCCGAGCTCGACGGTCAGGGTGAAACTGTCGGTGGGGTGATCATTCTGCGTTCCGGAAAGAATGCCAGAACCACCATCGCAGCAGTGAAAGCGAAGCTCGCCGAACTCCAGAAGAGCCTGCCTGGAGGGGTGGAAATCGTTCCGACCTACGATCGCAGCCAGCTCATCGACCGCGCCGTTGAAAACCTCAATCACAAACTGATCGAGGAATTCATCGTCGTCGCTTTGGTGTGCGCCGCATTTCTCAGGCACCTGCGCTCCGCAATGGTCGCCATCGTGTCGCTGCCGCTGGGGGTGCTGATCGCCTTCGTCGTCATGTATTACCAGGGCATCAACGCCAATATCATGTCGCTCAGCGGGATCGCCATCGCCATCGGCGCGATGGTCGATGCCGCGGTGGTCATGATCGAGAATGCGCACAAGAAAATCGAGGCATGGAAAAAGGAACATCCTGGTGAAGCATTGAGCGGCGAAGAACACTGGGGGGTGATCGGGGAAGCTGCGGGGGAAGTCGGACCGGCGCTTTTTTTCAGCCTGCTCGTCATCACGCTCTCCTTCATTCCCATCTTCACCCTTCAGGCACAGGAAGGTCGACTCTTCGGGCCGCTCGCCTTCACCAAGACCTATGCAATGGCGGGGGCGGCAGGATTGTCCGTAACATTGATCCCGGTGTTGATGGGTTACTGGATACGCGGGAGAATTCCGGATGAATCCGAAAACCCGTTGAATCGCTGGCTTATCCGGATCTACCGACCGCGTCTTGACTGGGCGCTCGACCATCCCAAGACGACGCTGGTGGTTGCCGTGCTCGCTCTGATCAGCACCGTCTGGCCGATAACCCATATCGGGGGCGAATTCATGCCAACTATCGACGAGGGAGATCTGTTGTATATGCCATCCGCACTTCCCGGCCTGTCTGCCGCCAAGGCATCGGAACTGCTGCAGCAGACCGATGCCCTGATCAAGACCGTGCCTGAAGTCAAAAGCGTTTTCGGCAAGGCCGGCCGCGCCGAAACCGCGACCGATCCCGCCCCCATGGAGATGTTCGAAACCACGATACAATTCAAGCCGCGCAGCGAATGGCGTCCCGGCATGACGCCGAAAAAGCTCGTCAGCGAGCTCGACCGCATCGTCAGGGTGCCCGGGCTCTCCAACATCTGGGTGCCGCCGATCAGGAACCGGGTCGACATGCTGGCGACGGGCATCAAGAGCCCGATCGGCGTCAAGGTTTCCGGATCCGACCTGAAGGAAATCGACAGCGTTGCCCGGAAAATCGAAACGGTCGCCAGGGACGTTCCGGGCGTCAGTTCGGCGCTCGCGGAGCGGCTCACGGGCGGGCGCTACATCGACGTCGGCATCGATCGTAGCGTTGCCTCCCGATACGGGCTCAACATTTCGGACGTGCAGGACATCGTCTCGTCCGCCATAGGCGGCGAAAATATCGGTGAAACGGTCGAGGGACTGGCGCGCTATCCGATCAATATGCGCTATCCGAGGGAATACCGCGATTCCCTGGAAAGGCTGCGCAATCTCCCGATCTTTACCGGCATGGGGCAAGAGATCACGCTCGGGACGGTTGCAAAGATTTCCATCGAAGACGGCCCTCCCATGCTGAAAAGCGAGAACGGGAGGCCCTCGAACTGGATCTACGTGGACGTGCGGGGACGCGATCTCGCCTCCACAGTATCCGATCTTCGAACTGCTGTATCGAGAGAAGTCAAATTGCCGCCCGGGATCAGCCTTTCCTATTCCGGGCAGTTCGAATACATGGAGCGGGCGAATGCCAGGCTCGAGCTCGTCGTGCCCGCGACGCTCCTGATCATCTTCATTCTGCTCTATCTCACCTTCCGCAGCTTCCTCGATGCCCTGCTCATCATGGGCACCCTGCCTTTCGCCCTGGTGGGCGGAATATGGCTCCTCTATCTGCTCGGATACAACCTTTCCGTGGCAGCAGGGGTCGGCTTCATCGCCCTTTCCGGGGTCGCGGCCGAATTCGGCGTCATCATGCTCCTCTACCTGAAGAAAGCTGTGGCCGAAAAAGGGCCGAATCCGAATCGGGAAGCATTGCTGGATGCGATCCGGGCAGGGGCGGTGCTCAGGGTGCGCCCCAAGGCGATGACCGTTGCGGTCATCCTCGCCGGCCTCCTGCCCATTCTATTGGGAAGCGGCACGGGATCGGAGGTGATGAGCCGCATCGCCGCGCCCATGGTGGGCGGGATGATCACAGCGCCACTGCTTTCCATGTTCGTGATCCCGGTGGCTTACCGCCTGATGCGGCAAGGCGGCTTCCGCTTTCGCATTCCGTTGTGGAAAGGAGCAGGCATGAAACAGAATCGATGAAGGACAGTCAGATTTGCAGTTCAATCAACCCAGTAAAGGAGAATCGCCATGAAACAAAAAATCGCAACCCTCTCGCTGATTTTGAGCGTATCCGCTTCCGGAGTCGCGCTGGCGCAGTCCGACAATATGGACATGAAAGGCATGGACATGTCCGGCATGGAGATGCACGACAAGACGGCCAAGAGCGAAGCCATTGGGGTCGTCAAGCAGGTCGATCGGAACAATGGCACGGTGACCCTCGCGCACGGGCCGGTCAAGAGTCTGGGATGGCCGGCCATGACCATGAGCTTCGCCGTCGAAGACAAGATGCTGTTCGACAAGCTCGTACCGGGCAGGAAAGTCCGCTTCGAGTTCGTCAAGAAGGCCGACCGGTACGTGGTGACGAACGTGGAGTAGTCTGCGGATCAGGGGGACACTGCTATAAATGATCAAGGCCAATTTGAAAGGAGATGACAATGAACACCACCTGACTGTCATGAAATTGAAGATCGAGTTTCTTGGTGCTTAGGGACCGAAAGCGGTTCCGCTATTTATTTATGATCAAATGGAGATGGACATGAACAAAAGATCGTCGTGGTTTATGGGAGCGATTTGCGGTGCGGCGCTTGCATTCGGCCTGTCGCTTGGCGGGTATGCCGTGGGCGCGGACGGGGCATCGCCGTTGCCCATGGTGCAGAAAATCCTCGGGGCGAAGAGCAAGGCGGATGCGGAGGCTCTGGCTGCGCAGTACGAACAGGAGGCCAGGGAACTCCAGGCTAAGGCGGAAGAGCACAGGGAAATGGCCAAGGCGTACAGGACGGGCTATTTTGGTCCTGGCGGAAAATTCGACCTGGCGCGCCACTGCAGCAACCTCGCCAAGAAATACGAGGAAGCCGCGAAAGAAGACCTCGAACTGGCCAAGCTGCAGCGGGGTTCGGTGAAAAAATAAAACAGGCGATGTCGGCAGAATTCGAACCCAATTGGGTCCTGCCGCATTCGGTAGTGGATCAATCTTGACAAGAGGGGGGTTGCGATGAAAAGAAGTGGTCTGAATAAATTGATTACTGCATTTCTGGTTGGCGGGATCGGCTTGTTGTCGGTTTCCGCATGGGCTGGCCCGGATTTCCAGCAAAAGCAGTTGTACCAAAACATCCGCGAAGCGGAAATGAAAATGAAGGAGGCTGAGGTGGCCAAAGGCGCCGAGCGACAGAAGCTGCTTGCGCAACATCTGAAAATGATGAAAGACGTCATGGATAAGATGAAGGCCATGAAGCCGAAACCTGACATGACCATGCAAGAGCACGAGGAGTGGATCGACGAGCATCAGAAATTGATGGAATCCATATTTGGACAAATGATGAAAGAACAGCACATGCTCATGGATATGAATAAGCCTATGGATGGTCAGTAACCCAGTATGGCTACTTGGATGCTTTCTTGAGAACCCGATCTCCCTCGCCTTTAGGCGAGAGGTCAGCAATGATAAGGAAAAGACATGTTCCCTGATCATATGTGGTTTGCCGGTGTGTGGTTTTTTTCTATTTTCTTCCTGGTCGTGTTGATTTTCATCGGGTTCTCGTTTTTGCACGGGAGGCGCTTCGGCCCGTCCGGAGATGCATCCGAAACCCCTCTGACTGTCTTGAAGAGGCGTTACGCCAATGGAGAAATTTCGAAGGAAGAATTCGACCGGATGAAACAGGATGTTTCATGAACCGTATTGCGCGAAATGGTGGCTTCGAAATGCATGCAGTTGCATGATCCGGAAATTTCAAAACGTCTCAATTCATGCCCCCGAAAGGAAATCAACGTGAGCACTACTATTGATCCGGTATGCGGGATGGAGGTCGACAACGAATCGGGGCGCAGCTTGGAACATACCGGCAAGCGCTATTACTTTTGCTCGCAACATTGCATGGAAAAGTTTTCCGCAAATTCCGACAAATACCTGAGCCCGGCTGTGCCCGCTGCCCCGATGCCATCTGCCGGAGGCTACACCTGTCCCATGCACCCAGAAATTCATCAGCCTAGACCGGGAAATTGCCCCAAGTGCGGTATGGCGCTGGAGCTTGAGTCTCCGGTTACAGCGGCGACAGTCGAATATACCTGCCCCATGCATCCAGAAATCGTGCGCAGCGAGCCGGGCAGTTGCCCGATTTGCGGCATGGCATTGGAGCCGCGCAACGCGCCTGTCGAAGACAATGCGGAGCTTTCCGACATGACGCGCCGCTTCAAAATCAGCGTAATATTGGCCTTGCCGGTGTTCGTAATGGCGATGGGTTCTGACCTGTTCCCGCAAGTCATGCCGGAATCCATTTCGATGCGTACGCTGCAATGGCTGGAATTCGCTCTGGCGACCCCCGTGGTGCTGTGGTACGGCTGGCCGATATTCCAGCGCGGCTGGGCCTCGCTCGTCAACCGCAGCCTCAATATGTTTACACTGATCGCGCTTGGCGTCGGTGTTTCCTGGAGCTACAGCGTGGCGGCGATGCTGCTGCCTGAACTGTTCCCGCCCGCGATGCACAGTATGGGTGATCTGGTGCCAGTATATTTCGAGGCTGCAGCCGTGATCATGGCATTGGTCCTACTCGGGCAGGTGATGGAACTCAAGGCACGCAGCCAGACCAGCGCCGCGATCAAGCTCCTGCTGGGGCTCGCGCCGAAGACCGCGCGAATCGTGAAGGAAAACGGAAGCGAGGAAGACATTCCTCTCGAGAATGTTCAGCCCGGAAACGTACTGCGCGTGCGCCCCGGAGAGAAAGTGCCGGTGGACGGCGTGGTGCTTGAAGGAATCAGTTCGCTTGACGAATCCATGGTCACCGGCGAATCCATTCCTGTGGAGAAGACCGACGGCGACAGGCTTATCGGCGCAACAGTGAACGGCACGGGCAGCCTCCTGATGCGCGCGGAGAAAGTAGGAGCCGATACCCTGCTCGCACAAATCGTACACATGGTTAGCGAGGCGCAGCGGTCGCGCGCCCCGATCCAGCGCTTGGCGGATATTGCATCTGGCTATTTCGTGCCTGTCGTGGTCGCAGCCTCGTTCCTCACCCTGCTGGCATGGGGCATCTGGGGGCCGGAACCCCGACTTTCCCATGCCATAGTCAATGCCGTGGCTGTCTTGATCATCGCCTGTCCCTGTGCATTGGGGCTCGCAACGCCCATGTCCATCATGGTTGGTACGGGAAAAGGTGCAATGTCCGGTGTGCTGATCAAGAACGCGGAGGCGATTGAGCTCATGGAAAAGGTGGATACGCTGGTGGTGGACAAAACTGGCACGCTGACGGAAGGAAAACCCAAGTTGGTATCGATGCTCGCCTTGCCAGGTTTTAGCGAGGAGGAGGTGCTACGTCTCGCCGCTAGCCTCGAGCGCGCCAGCGAGCACCCGCTGGCCGCAGCCATTGTCAACGGTGCTCTGGAGAAGAATCTGCAACCCGAATCGGCTACCGATTTCAATTCCCACACGGGAACAGGCGTAACAGGATATGTAGCAGGGCGCCAGGTTGCGCTTGGAAACCCCAAGCTCTTCGAAACACTCGGTATCAATCCGACTGAACTGGCGGGGCGTGCTGAAATGTTGCGAGGGGAAGGCCAGACAGTGATGCTGGTGGCAATTGACGGGAGGGTCGCTGGACTTATCGGTGTTGCAGATCCAATCAAGGATTCCACGCTCGAGGCAGTGAAGGCCCTGCATGATGAAGGCATCCAGGTGATCATGCTCACCGGAGACAACCGGGTCACGGCCGAGGCAGTCGCGAGAAAACTCGGGATAGATCGGGTGAAAGCTGAAGTACTGCCTGAACAGAAAGCTTCTGTGGTGAAGGAACTCCAGTCGCAAGGTCGTATCGTGGCGATGGCGGGCGACGGCATCAACGATGCACCTGCCCTTGCCGCGTCCCAGGTCGGGATCGCCATGGGAACTGGCACCGACGTGGCGATAGAAAGCGCAGGCATCACCCTGATCAAGGGTGACCTGCGGGGCATCGTGCGCGCAGTGCGCCTCTCCCGCGCTACCATGAAAAACATCCGGCAGAACCTGTTCTTCGCTTTCATCTACAATGTATTGGGCATTCCTATAGCTGCAGGCCTGCTTTATCCTTTCTTCGGATTATTGCTCTCTCCGATCATCGCAGCGGCGGCG
>JAJZTT010000082.1:2209-11394 GCA_021848705.1 Pseudomonadota bacterium | reverse complement strand
CGGTGGAGGCTTCGGCGTCAACTGGGAAGGGCAAAAGGGCTGGAAGATGAAGACCTATCTCGCTTTCCGCACCGGGTCCACCCCGCTCGTCGTCAACGCGTCCTCCTCCCGCGCCTGGGTGGAGTTCGGAAAGGGATTCTGACAGACGGCTGTAAAAATTTCGTGGAAGTTTTTCACCCGTCAGGATTCCTCCCCTCGTTGATCTTGTCGGGTTTTTTTTCTGGATTGGGCCGGTGCGAGGGAATCCGGAATGAACGGAGTTTGGTGTAAAATAGGCCATTTGGGCAAAAAACATGTGGTTCAGGAATCTTCAGATCTTTCGCATCTCCGGCTGGAAATCGACCCCGTCGGAACTCGATGAAATCCTTGCCCGCAAACCGCTTCTGGAATGTTCCGGCGCTTCCCTGCAGAGCACGGGCTGGCTGCAGCCGAAAGAGGGCGTTTACGTTCACAACCAGGGCGGACAGATGCTGATTTCGCTGGGCGTTGAGAAGAAACTGCTTCCCGCTTCGGTGATCAACCAGTATGCGAGGGCGCGCGCCGAGGAATTCAATGAAAGGCAGGGATACAAGCCTGGCAGGAAGCAGATGCGCGAGATCAAGGAAGCGGTTACCGCAGAACTGCTGCCTCGCGCATTTTCGATTCGCCGTGCGACTTTTGCCTGGATTGATCCGCAAGGAGGATGGCTCGTGGTCGATTCTTCCAGCCAGGCGAAGGCGGAAGAGCTCCTGGAAGCATTGAGAAAATCTTCCGTGGAATTTACTTCCTCGCTCGTGAGAACCAACGTTTCTCCTGCTTCCGCCATGACTTCGTGGCTTTCCGGTGGGGAGCTTCCCGCAGTCTTCACCGTTGACCTGGATTGCGAACTGCGTGCCATGGACGACGAGCGCGCGAAAATCCGTTATGCCCATCATGCGCCGGATACAGATGAAGTGAGGCGGCATATCGGCAAGGGCAAGGAAGTGACCAAGCTTGCCATGACGTGGGGCGAGAAAATATCGTTCGTTCTCGATGATGCAATGCAACTCAAGCGCCTCGCCATGCTCGACCTTCTGAAGGAAGAGATCGATGACTCTGACGACGCATTCGATTCGGAATTTGCCATCATGACCGGGGAACTTTCCCATCTCATCCCCGATCTGATCCATGCCCTTGGCGGCGAGGTTGACTGAGTCAACGTTCAGCAGCCGAGAGACGTTATGGTTTTGCAGTTCATTCCAATCGAATTCAGGAGAAAATCATGATCAGGTCCACGATGGTTGCTTTGTCGGCGCTGCTAGCCTTGTCTGCGATTCCCGTTGCCCATGCGGATGACGGCGGCGATCAGGCGCAGATGCGCCAGGAACACCGGGACATGCGTCGCGATCACCGCGACATGCGCAGGGACAACAGGGATATGCACCGCGACCGGGAGAACATGCGCCGCGCGGAACGCAACGGCAACGAAAGGGCGGCAAATCGGGATCGTCGCGATCTGGCCAGGGACCGCATGGACAAGAGACACGACAGGCGCGACATGAACCACGACCGCCGTCAAGGTGGCGGCGAGGGCAGGCGCTAGAATTCAGGTCCGCCCGGCGGTCCTAGTGACGGGTATCGCTGGGCGGCACCGGAATGGATGTGGCAAAAAGCTGGGCTGCGTCGACGCTGTCGAATTCATAGTGGCGGTTGCAGAATGCGCACTGCACGTCTACGGCCATCCTTTCGGCGAGAACGGATTTGATTTCTTCTTCTCCCAGCATCCTCAGCATTTCACCCACCTTATCGCGAGAGCAGGAGCAGCGGAAGGAAACCGGAACTCCTTCGAATAGACGAACGTCTTCCTCGTGGAACAGCCTGCGGAGCAGGACCTCGACCGACAGATCCCTGAGTTCTTCATCGCTCAAGGTCGAGGCGAGCTGCGTGATTCGGGACCAGGCATCCTCGTCCCCAGAAGGTTCTCCCGGAAGCTTCTGCAGCAGGAAGCCGGATGCGCAATTTTCGTCGGCTGCAAGGCGGATCCATGTTTCGAGCTGCTCGGAGCGGGTCATGTAGTTTTGCAGGATTTCCGCGACGCTTTCCCCTTCCAGTGCGACGATTCCCTGATAGGTTTGCTTGCCGCCTTCCTGGTCGAGGGTAATGGCGAAATTTCCGTCACCGACGAGTTCGGCGAACGTTCCTTCCAGTTCCCCTTCCCATTTCGCGGTCGCGCGGATGGCGAGATCGCCGGTGCATTCCACAACCAGCAGCCGGATCGCCCCCTGACCCTGGATTTGCAGCACAAGCGATCCTTCGAGTTTCAGGGTGGCTGCGAGGAGAACGGCTGCAGCGCACAATTCGCCCAAGGTCTTCCTCAGGAGCGGCGGATAGTCGTGATTTTCCAGGATGCCTTGCCAGGACTGGTCGAGATGCACGAATTCGCCCCGGATCGGAAAATGCTCGAAGAGATATCTGTGAAGGGTGTCGGGTTCTGGTTTCATGGCGGGGGATGATAGCACACCTTGTCGACCTTGCCCCCGATTTCACTTGAACTCACTTTGGCGATTCATTATTCAAGATTTGTAATCTCCTCGATGTTGAATGGTGCATGCTGGCGTGCATTGACGAACTGGAGAGTGTTGCTTAACATTGTGAGTAATTTAACTCAGTATGTGAATTCATGCGGAATAGTTACCAGCGTCAGGAAGCTCAGCAACTTAAGGAACGATTGGTCGAAGAGCCAGGCAAGTTGATCATCGTTGCAGGACCAAGACAAGTCGGAAAAACGACCTTGGTAAGGCAGGCTTTGTCCGGATTCCCGAAAGACCGCTCCAGTTTTGTTCCTGTCGATCGACCTGATGGTTCTTTCGTTTCCCTGGGGCTCCCGATGGATGGCGAGACCCTCGATTCTCCAGGAGAAGCCAGAGATGCGGCATGGCTGGTAAGGCAATGGGAAAGGGCGCGTGACAAGGCTCGAAAAGCCCCTGATGGACATATCCTGGTTTTCGACGAAATTCAGAAAATCCACCGCTGGTCGGAGGCGGTAAAGGGATTGTGGGATGCTGACCGTGCTGAAGGTTTGAGGCTTCATGTCGTGCTGCTTGGGTCGTCTCCCTTGCTGATGCAAAAAGGCATGACCGAAAGTTTGACCGGAAGGTATGAACTGATCCGGGTGGCACATTGGTCATTTTCCGAAATGTACGAGGCGTTTGATTTCGACCTCGATGACTATATCTATTTCGGAGGCTACCCGGGTTCGGCAGCGTTCATACGAAATGAGCCCCGCTGGCGGGATTATGTCCGGGACGGACTCATCGAACCGAGCATCGCAAAAGATGTCCTGATGATGGCCAGGGTGGACAAGCCTGCTCTTCTCAGACAATTGTTCAATCTTGGTTGTAATTATTCAGGGCAACTCCTGTCGTATACGAAAATGCTTGGCCAGCTCCAGGATGCCGGAAATACCGTGACGCTTGCGCATTATCTCGAACTTCTGGGAAATGCCGGACTGATCCAGGGGCTGCAAAAGTATGCCGGGCAGCAGCACAGACGCCGGGCTTCGGTGCCCAAATTCAATGTGCTCAATACCGCGCTGATGTCGGCGAAGTCGGGTTACAGCAAATCGGAAGCCAAGGCGGACAGGAGCTTCTGGGGGCGGTTGGTCGAAAGCACGGTAGGTGCACATCTCTACAATACCGGTCACCCCGAATGCTCGCTGTACTACTGGCGCGATGGCGCTCATGAAGTGGATTATGTGCTGGAATTCGGAAGGAAACGTACCGCCATCGAAGTCAAAAGCGGCGAAGCGAAGGCCCATGTGAGCGGACTGGACAGATTCGAAGACACTTTCGGCATATGCAGAAAAATACTGGTGGGTGAGGGCGGAATCCCGCTTGCCGAGTTTTTGTCACACCCTGCGGAATTTTGGCTTTGAAAGAAAATTTCCTCGTCCCAAGAACCTGTACAAAAAAATCCGGGAATCCTGCGGAGAGCCGGAGTCGTCCGCTGCAAGAATTCAGCAATCTCCCTGCCTATGTATTGCTGGGGGATCCCGGGGCGGGAAAAACTACCATCTTCAAGATGGAAGCGGAAAGCGCGGGTGGAAAATATGTCAAGGCTAGCGATCTTTTCCTGTTCGATTGGAAGGAAGGAAAAAAGACCCTGTTCATCGACGGGCTGGATGAAATGCGTGCGAATGGAGGGGATGGCAGGATTCCTCTCGACCAGATACGCGAACATCTTAAAAGGCTGGGTTGTCCCGATTTTCGAATCTCCTGTCGCGAAGCCGACTGGCTGGGTTCGAGCGACCGCGAAGCGCTGAAATTTGTCTCTCCCGACAATGAAGTCGTAGTGCTTCATCTCGATCCTTTGACCGACGATGATGTTGTCGAAATTCTTCATCACAAACCAGCCGTTTCCGACCCCGAGGGATTCATTCGCAAGGCGAAACAGCACAGGCTGGAAGAATTGCTGCGTAATCCTCAGACGTTGAATCTGCTGGTGAACGCCGTGAGCGAAAATGCATGGCCGGAAAGCCGCCAGGAAGTTTACGAAATGGCTTGCCGCCAATTGGCAAGAGACATCAGTCCGGAACATCGACAAGCCAAACGTGAAAAAAACGATTCTGTAGCCAGCTTGCTCGATGCTGCAGGATATCTGTGCGCAGTTCAGATGCTTTCGGGCAAGGCGGGTTTTTCGCTGGATGAAGAGGCCTCCAGCGACCCATATATTTACTGGAAGGATTTGAACGGGAATCGACTTCCCTTGCTCGAAGCACTGAAATCCAATTTGTTTACGAAAGATGTCGAAAGTTGCTTTACTCCCGTTCACCGCAGCGTATCGGAATATCTGGGCGCGCGTCATCTTGCCGGGCTGATCGGTGAAGGTCTTCCGCTCGGGCGCCTACTTGCATTGATGACCGGTGAAGATGGCGGTGTCGTATCCGATTTGCGCGGACTTGCGGCGTGGCTTGCCGTTCATTCTCTCGCGGCAAGGCGAACATTGATTGAGCGGGATCCCCTTGCTGTAGTGCTCTACGGAGATGTGCGAAATTTTTCGGTGCAAGACAAGAAAATGGTCTTCGAGCAACTTGAAGCGGAAGCGGGAAGATATCCATGGTTCCGTAACGGCGAATGGAACCAGGCTTCTTTCGGCACATCCTTCGGTGCCTTGGCCACGAAGGATATGACTTCGACATTTCGGGAAATTCTCGTCAAGCCGATGCAAAATGAGTCCGATCAGGTTCTAAGCGATTGTGTACTCGATGCCCTGCAATATGGGGATGCGATTGCCGAGCTTGCCGATGTTCTGGAGGCGGTTGCAAGGAACAGGGATCATCCCGATTTCATATGCAGAGGAGCGCTCCGGGCATTGTTTCGGGCAGTATCGAACGAGAAACAGAGATTTCTGAATCTTGCCGATGACATCCTGAAAGGTGTTGTCGAAGACCGTGACGATGAAATGCTCGGCATCCTGCTCCAGGATCTCTATCCCGGCACCATTTCGCCGGAAAGACTGTTCGATTTTTTCCATATTCCCAAGCAAAGCAACCTGACAGGGCGCTATGCAACTTTCTGGAGATACATTCTTCCTGAAATTCAGGAAAAACAGCATTTGCTGGTTTTCCTCGACAGGTTGGCAAAAACGCCGCCTTCCGGTGCGGATGTGGACAGGTATTATCATTACAATCAGGTCGTCGTGAATCTTCTCGCGGAGGGTCTCGAAGTTTTCGGGGACGAAGTGGAAACAGCTCGCCTATACGACTGGCTGGGTGTCGGTCTCGACGAATACGGTCATCCGAGGGAATTTTCCGACAATGTGGATCGCATCAGGAACTGGTTGTCCGTTCGTCCCGGGCGCATCAGGGGAATCATCGCGTTCTGCGCATCCCGGTGCGCTGAAAGCGAAAATGCGCCGCATTGCATGCATAAATGCATGAAAAGACTGTATGGCGCGACAGCCCCCCGGGACCTATGGGAATGGTATATGCAGCAGTCGAAGGATCACCAAGGAGATCTTTCCAAGTTCTTCTTCGACCAGGCATTGCGCCAGTTGATGCAGCAAGGCGGGCAACAATACCTGACTCCTGAAGCGATCGAAATGCTCAACCAAAGATTCGGCGATTTGCCAGAAATCAATAATTGGCTTGAACCGCCTCCTGAAAGAGAAAAATGGCGACTGGAAAATGAGAACAGACGCAAGGAAAGGGAGCGAGAGAGGCAGGAAAGAAGAAACGTATGGCGCGAATATGTTCGAAAAAATCTGGATGAAATTCGGTTTGGTAGCGCGCATCCGAACCTGTTCCATGATCTTGCTTTTGCGTATCTGGGGCGATTTTACAATATTCAGGGAAATTCGCCAGACGAGCGACTTGCCGACCTGCTGGGAGAAGAGCTGGATCTGATCGAAGCGGTGCATTGCGGTTTCCGAAATGTTCTGAAACGGCATGACATTCCAGCCGTCGATGAAATCCTGAAGCTCTCTGTCAAGGAGAGAGTGCATCCAATTTACTTCCCTTGCAAAATCGGCATCGAAGAACTTTATCGATCCGATCCGTCTGCCGTCCTGGGACTGGAAGAGGGCAGGCTATCGAGCCTCCTGGCATTTCACTTTGTTCAGGGCATGGGAAGCGATCCGGAATGGGTGAAAGATTTGATCAAGTTGCATCCTGAACTGTTTGCCAATGTGCTGGTTTCCTACGAATTGGCCATGCTCAAGAAAGGCAGGGATTATGTAACGGGCGCACATCAACTGGCGCATGAGGATGCATATTCGGAAGTTGCGAAAATTGCTCTCCCCAGCTTGTTCGAAGGATTTCCCCTGCGTGCGAGGAAAAACCAGATTTTCAATATCCTGATCGATCTGATGAGGGCTGGATTGAAATATTTGGATCGGGAGTTTCTCGCATCCCTCGTGGCAAGAAAACTCGAAACCAAAATGCTGGCCGTACAGAGAATCGGTTGGTTATGCCTCGGTGTGCTTCTGCGTCCAGAGCGCTACGCAAACAAGCTGTTCGATTATGTTGAAAATAGCCAGTTGCGCAGGGAGCAATTGGCCGGAATGCTTTATGCGTTTGGAAATGATCGGAATTGGTTGCAGCCCGTCGTTCTTCCGAAATTGATCGAAATGCTGGCGCCAGATTACCCTCCACGACGCCCATTTGGAGTGCATACGGTGACTGTAGCCATGAATCATGCCGATATGGTGGGATCGTTCATCGATATATTGGGTGGACATCCCGATGAAAATATTCACCATGAACTGGAGCGCATGGCCTCCTTGCCGAGTCTGTCCGGTTGGAAAAATCATCTTCTGGGCGCCTTGCATGCGCAGCGCATCGCCATGCGCAAGGCTTCGTTTCGCCCCCCCGGCGTCGGGGAAATCTGCTTCACCCTGGAAAATCTTCAACCTGCGAACAGCGCGGATCTTGCGGCACTCACCCTGGAAAATTTGCGCGAGATTGCCAGGGAAATTCGAGACGGAAATACGGACGATTACAGGCAATACTGGAGCTATGGCGAAAAAAACAAACAACTGGACAAGCCGAAACCCGAGAACGATTGCAGAAACGCGTTGCTTTCCGATCTCAAGGTGCGGCTTTCAAGGTACGGAATCGATGCTCAGCCCGAGGGCAATTACGCTGAAAGCAAAAGAGCGGATATCCGGGTTTCTTTCGGAGGAAAATTCAATGTGCCGATCGAAATCAAGAAGGATAGCCATGAGGATGTATGGAAGGCCATTCATGACCAACTGATTCCGAAGTATGTTCGCGATCCGGGAACGGGAGGATACGGGATCTATCTGGTTTTCTGGTTCGGTGGAAAAAATCTGAAAAGACCGCCGGATGGCAGCAGGAGGCCTTCGAGCGCCACGGAACTGGAAGAGCGTCTTCGGCAGCAGCTTTCCCCTGAGGAAAGCCATCGCATTTCAGTTTGCGTGGTCGACTGCGCCCTTCCGCCTGCAGCAAATTTTCCTGAGCAGGCCCGAAGTTGACATTTTTTCGAAGTTCGGAGAACATCACGTCATGAACGCATTTCCCCAAATCCCCTCTTTTTCCTGGTGGCGCCGGATGCCGGCGGCACCGTATTGACCTTACCCATCAATCAATGCCGCCATGGTTGGGCGGCATTGCGCTTTCCGGCCATGGCTTTTTCATGGAGGAATGAATATGAAAGTGATCCTGACCGGTGACCGGCCCACCGGCCCCCTTCACCTTGGACATTACGTGGGCAGCCTGCAAAACCGGGTGCTTTACCAGCGACAATATCGGCAGTTCGTCATGCTCGCCGACGCCCAGGCGCTCACCGACAATATGGAGGACACGGCAAAGGTGTCCCGCAACGTCCTGGAAGTCGCGCTCGACTATCTCGCCGTGGGAATCGATCCGGAAGTGTCCACCATCTTCATCCAGTCCCAGGTGCCCGAGCTTGCCGAACTTGCCTTCTACTACCTCAATCTCGTCACGGTGGCGAGGCTGGAGAGAAATCCCACGGTCAAGGAAGAAATCAGGCTGCGCGGCTTCGAGCGCGACATTCCGGCAGGATTTCTCGCCTATCCGGCGAGCCAGGCTGCGGACATCACCGCGTTCAGGGCGAGCCTGGTTCCGGTTGGCGAGGATCAACTTCCCATGATCGAACAGTCGAACGAAATCGTGCGGCGCCTCAACCGGATCGCGGGAAGGGAGATCCTGTTGGAAGCGAAGGCGCTCGTGCCGAAAATCGGCAGGTTGCCGGGCATCGACGGCAAGGCGAAAATGAGCAAATCGCTTGGAAATGCGCTCAGCCTGAGTGCGACAGCGAAGGAAATCCGCGATGCGGTGAAAAAGGTCTACACCGATCCGCTCCACCTGAAGGTGGAGGATCCCGGACATCTCGAAGGCAATGTCGCCTTCGCCTACCTTGACGCATTCGATCCGGATCGCGATGGGCTGGAAGAATTGAAGGCGTGCTATGTTCGCGGCGGCGTTGCCGACAGCCTGGCGAAGGCGAGGCTGGAAGAATGTCTCCAGGAATTGCTCGGTCCGATCAGGGCCAGGCGCGAGGAATTGTCCCGCGACAAGGGGGAAGTCATCTCGATGCTGCAGAAGGGCACAGAGCTTGCGCGGGAGGAAGCAGCCAAAACGGTATGCGACGTGAAATCCGCGCTCGGCCTGGCCTATTTCTGATTTTCCCGAGCCGCATGCGCGGAAGAAAGGGGCTCATGAATCCGTCCGCCATCGGAACCATTTT
>JAJZTT010000082.1:0-2199 GCA_021848705.1 Pseudomonadota bacterium | reverse complement strand
AGTCGGGTTTTCGACCAAGGCGATCTTCGTCAAGCTCGCCTACCAGGAGCCGGTCGATGCGGTGACCCTGCTTGCGCTTCGCATGATCTTCTCGCTGCCCTTTTTCCTGGTCGCGGCCCATTTCAGCAGCAAGGGGATGGAGCCCCTTTCGAGGCGAGACCTGGCATCCATCGTGATCCTCGGCATCCTCGGATATTATCTTGCCAGCCTGCTGGATTTCCAGGGTCTCCTGTACATTTCCGCCGCCATCGAGCGGCTGATCCTGTTCATGTATCCGACCCTCGTCGTGCTGATTTCCGCTTCGATTTCCCGTCGCTTTCCGGACCGGCGGGAGATATTCTCGATCCTGCTGAGCTATGGAGGAATTCTTCTGGTGTTCGCGCACGATGTGGGAGATTCAGGAAACATCGTAGCCGGATCGCTTCTGGTGTTCGCCAGCGCGCTTTCCTATGCGTTCTATCTGGTCGGAGCGGGTAGACTGATGGGAAGGGTGGGCGCCACCCGCTTCACTTCCTATGCATCGATGGTCTCTTCGGTCGCCATCCTGCTGCATTTTTTTGCAACCAGACCGCTCTCCCTGCTCCATGTTTCCGCCAGGGTCGACGGAATTGCCTTCGCCATGGCGATCTTTTCCACGGTCATCCCGTTTTTCCTGCTCTCCACGGGAATCCGCCTGATCGGCCCGGGGAAAGTTGCGCTGATCGGATCGGTAGGGCCGATTGCAACCATCTGGCTCGCGCATGTTTTTCTCGGGGAATCCTTTTCGTTCTGGCAGATCTCTGGTTCGGCTCTCGTCCTCGCCGGCGTGCTTGCGATTTCCTTGAAGCCGAAACCTTCTTCATGATGGGGTAAAATGTCGGGCATCGAAAAAAGGACCGGAAAATGAGGATAGGACAGGGATTCGACGTGCATGCGCTGGTCGAAGGGCGCAGGCTGATCATCGGTGGGGTGGAGATTCCTTTTGACAAGGGGCTTCTCGGCCATTCGGATGCGGACGTGCTGCTGCATGCGGTCTGCGATGCGCTGATCGGCGCGGCAGGTCTTGGCGACATCGGCAAGCATTTTCCGGACACCGACATGCGCTTTCACGATGCGGACAGCCGGGTGCTGCTCCGCGAAGTCGCAGCCCTGGTCAGGAATGCCGGTTACCGGATCGTGAACGTGGATTCCACGATCATCGCCCAGGCGCCGAAGATGGCGCCCCATATCCAGGAAATGCGCGAGAGAATCGCCGAAGATCTCGGACTCTTGCCGCAGGATGTGAACGTCAAGGCCAAAACCACCGAGCGCCTCGGCTTCACCGGGAGGGGCGAGGGGATCGCTGCGGAAGCGGTCGCATTGATCGAAAATGCCTGAACGGGTGTTTTTCGCGCTCTGGCCGGACGGGGCCACAAGGAGCCGCCTCGAATCTCTTGCAAAAGATCTCCACCGCGCATGCGGAGGGAGGATCACCCGGTCGGAATCGATCCATCTCACCCTGGCCTTTCTCGGGGATGTCGAGGACTCGAAGCCGCTATGCGGGATCGCATCGGAAATTTCAGCAAATTCCTTCGAAATCAAAATCGATCAGGCGGGATATTGGAAGCACAACCGAATCGCCTGGGCGGGCGCCTCGGAAATTCCTTCCGCATTGTCCGAACTGGAAAGATCGCTGAGAACCGCGCTGGAAGCTTCCGGATATCCACTGGAGAAGCGAGCCTTCCTGCCGCATGTCACGCTGCTGAGGCGGGGCTTTTTGCCGAAGACCCTTCCCGATTTCGAGCCTTTTCCTTGGAAAGTGTCGGCCTTCTGTCTGGTCAGGTCTTCGGATGGAAATTACGAAATTATCGGAAAATGGCCGCTCATCTAGAGAAAGATGCAGCCTTCGAGATGCCCGGTCAGGGTTTTTTCGTCGATCTTGGTGTAATCCTTTTCAAAATGGTCGCTGACCAGATTCAACAGGGCAGGTCCGGTGTTGTTCTTGATGAGTCCCATGAACTGGGGAGGTGCGACCAGAATCAGCCTCTGGAACTCATTGGTGGTTCTGCCATGCTCGAGCTCCCGTGCGAGCTTCATCGCAAAATTCTGCGCTTCGTTCTGCTTGGGGTCGCTCTGCGGGATGTAGGAACCTCGGCCGTTTCCCGCGCTCCTGTTGTGCCCTGGCCTGTCTGAGACCAGGTCGGAAGCTTTTTCCCTGCTTGCGGAATGCTCGAACGTCCT
>JAJZTT010000081.1 GCA_021848705.1 Pseudomonadota bacterium | reverse complement strand
CGATCGTGGACATTCCCGCGGGCACGGTCTCCCTGGGAAAGAAGGACCCCACCTATGGATGGGACAATGAATACGGCAGGCACGAAGCGGACATTCCCGATTTCCGGGCGGGGCGCCATCTCGTCAGCAATGCAGAATTCCTGGAATTCGTGCAATCAGGAGGATACGGGGAGGAGCGCTTCTGGGAGGAGGAAGGGCTTGCCTGGAGAAATTTCGCAAAGGCATCCCATCCGGTCTTCTGGGTGAAGGATGGAGCCGGCTTCCTGCTTCGCCTCATGGCGGAAGAAATCCCGATGCCATGGAACTGGCCGGTCGAAGTCAATTGTCACGAGGCGCGGGCCTTTTGCAACTGGAAGCGCGAGAAGACCGGCCTTCCCTACCGGCTTCCGACCGAAGACGAGTGGTACAGGATTTACGATCACGCGAATCCGGGAGACGCCAACCTCCATCTCGAACATTATTCCTCTCCCTGCCCGGTGGACGAATTCAGGCATGGGGAGCTCTACGACGTGATCGGCAATGTCTGGCAGTGGACCGAAACGTCGATCTATCCCTTCGAGGGATTCAGGGTGCATCCACTCTACGACGATTTCACCACCCCGACCTACGACGGGCGCCACAACCTCATCAAGGGGGGATCCTGGATCTCCACAGGCAACGAGGCATTGAAGAGCGCCAGATACGCATTCAGGAGGCATTTCTTCCAGCACGCGGGGTTCCGCTATGTCGTCTCCGACAATCCGGCCCAGGTTCCCGCATCGAGATACGAGACGGACAGGCTCCTTTCCGAATACGCTGAATTCCATTACGGGGAAACGCATTACGGCGTACCGAATTTCCCGAAATCGCTGTCCGGAATCGCGGTTTCCGCGATGGAAGGAAAAACCATGAGACGGGCGCTCGATCTCGGATGCGCTGCGGGAAGGGCGACCTTCGAGCTCGCCAGGCATTTCGCGAAGGTGATCGGCATCGACTTCTCGGCCCGATTCATCGGTCTTGGCACTTCGTTCGCGGAACAGGGATTGCTCCGCTACACCCTCTGCGAAGAGGGCGAGCTCGTCTCCTTCCATGAAAGGACCCTTGCGGAACACGGCCTCGAGGAAACCAGGGAGAAGGTGGAATTCTGGCAGGGGGATGCCTGCAATCTGAAACCGCATTTCAGGGATTTCGACCTGATCCTCGCAGCGAACCTCATCGATCGGCTCTACAGCCCGAAAAAATTCCTCTCCACCATCCACGAACGGATCAATCCCGGGGGAATTCTCCTGATCGCTTCGCCTTACACGTGGCTCCAGGAGCACACCCCGAAGGAGGAATGGATCGGCGGATTCAAGCGCGACGGGGAGAATGTTTCGACGCTCGATGGCCTGAAGGAAATCCTGGGCAAACATTTCAGGATGATCGGGGAACCCAAAGAAGTTCCTTTCGTCATCCGCGAAACGAAACGAAAGTTCCAGCATACCGTCTCGGAAGTGACGATCTGGGAAAAAATCTAGCGGAACCTGTCCTTGCCTTCCTTGAGGGCTTTTGCCTCGTAATGCTTCAGGGCGACAAAGACTCCCCAGCCGAGCAGCACCATTGCGACGATGAAGGAGCCGTAGGCGATCGGCCATGGAATGCTGTGCGTCATCATGGAGAATTCGGACATCCCCCCGATTCCGGCGATGATGTTGATCGGCATGAACACCACGCCGAAAAAGGTCAGCTGGTTGATTCGCTTGTTCTGGTTGATGTTGACGAAACCGATGGTGGCGTCCATCAGGAAGTTGATCTTGTCGAAAAGAAATGCGGTGTGGCTGTTGAGCGAATCGATGTTTTTCAGGATCTGCTTCGCATCGTTCAACTGATTCTGGGAAAGAACCCGGATCTGCATCAGGAAGGTGATCGCGCGCTGGGTGTCGAGGATGTTGCTGCGGATGCGTCCGTTGAGGTCCTCTTCCTCGCCGATGTTGGCGAGCACGCCGGATGCCTCGCTGTCCGGCATGTTTTCGGAAAGAACCTTTCTCCCAACCTTGTTGAGGGTCTTGTAGATGTCTTCAAGGGAGTCGGCTGAATATTCCACGTCGGCTCCGAAAAGATCGAGGAGCAGGTCGTAACAGTCCGATACATAGCCGATCCGGGTGCGCACCCGGCGCCGCTGCAGCCTGAATACCGGAAGTTCCTCGTTTCTCAGGGAAAACAGGATGCCCTCGTGCAGAATGAATGCGACGGGGACGCTTCTGGATTCTCCTTCCTTGTCGAGCAGGAAATTGGCGCGAAGGTGGATGTCCTCGTTTTCCTCTACGTGAAATCTGGTGCTGACTTCCAGATCGACCGCATCCCCCGGATCGGGAAGCTTCAGTTTGAAGTGGTCTCCCACATAGGCGCGCTGGGCGGGACTTGCATTGAGCAGATCGATCCAGATCGGCCTCACTCCCTCGAGATTCTTGCGGGTGACGATTTCGAGCTGCTGCAGCTTGCCGTTCACCAGGCTGAAAGCACTGATCTGGCTTTCCCTGAAGTTGGGTTCCCGGCTTCCCGCGAGTTTTTCGCGGAGTGAATCGGACACTTCCCAGAGGATGTCGTTTTCGCGAGCCTCCGGAATGATGGTCCATAATAGCAGCGCGTCCTCGTCAGGCAATGCTTCCAGGATATTGCCGATCTCGTTGGCGGAAAGCCTGCCCATCAGGTCTTCCAGTGCAGCCAGATGCTGGCGATGCACCAGGGTTTCCACGACTTCCTTGCGGGGTTGCGGCTGGCTGTGCACCATGCCTTCGACCAGCCGGTGCTTCCTGAGCAGTTCCTTGACAGTTTCGAGAGACATATCGCCTTCAGGTCTTGATGGATCGCACGCCCTTGATGAGAACGGCTAGCGGATATTATCGTGGTTTTTCCCCGCCTTGTCTCCTGTCGCGAGCATCAGGGGCAAAGCGATCTCAACACCGCGTTCAGCAGCCTCCAGCATTTTTCCACGGAAGCGATTTCCACCCGCTCCCCCGGGGCATGTGCGCCGCGGATGTCCGGGCCGAAAGAGATCATTTCGAGGCGGGGGTGGCTCGATGCGAAGAGCCCGCATTCTAGCCCGGCATGAATCACCTGGAGGGAGGCTTCCTTCCCGAATTCTCGAAGATAGGCCTGCCTGCAGGTTTCCAGCAGGCGCGAAGAAGGATCCGGTCTCCAGCCCGGATAGCCCCCTGAAATGGTTGCGCGAAAATCTTTGGATTTTGCAGTTGCCGCAATTTCTTCTGCAAGCGAGTTTGCGCATTCGTCCCGCAGGGAGCGTACATTGAAATTCGTGAAAAATTTTCCTTCAGAGAAGGTCATCACTCCCAGGTTGTCGGAGGTTTCCACCACGCCGGGAAAGTCCGCGCTCATGGTGGAAGCCCCGTTTTTTGCGCGCGCGAGATATTCGACGAGCCGCCTTCCATGCAAAGGGGGGAGGCAATGGTTTTCGACCGGTCCGGATGTTTTGACGCAAAGAAGCGGATTTTCAAGGGGAAATCGCTCCTTCAGCTTTTCGTTCCATTCCGCTGCGAATGATCCGATGCAGTCGGCTCGCTCTTCCGGAAGGCAGACGAGCGCCTGCGCTTCCCTGGGAATGGCGTTTCTTGCGGTTCCCCCGGAAAGTTCCAAGAGTCCGAAATCGGCGGGGATTGCGGATAGAAATTCCGAGAGAAGCAGGATGGCGTTGCCCCGACCGAGATGGATGTCGATCCCGGAATGC
The DNA here is from genome assembly GCA_021848705.1 of Pseudomonadota bacterium. Classification (GTDB taxonomy): domain Bacteria; phylum Pseudomonadota; class Gammaproteobacteria; order Burkholderiales; family JABEVD01; genus JABEVD01. Next base: position 7,968 of record JAJZTT010000081.1, on the reverse strand, counting down.
CCTCCCAGGAGCCCGGAAAGCTCGATTTTCAGGGTCGAGTGTCCTTGCGGAACCTTTTCCACGGGGTACTCGTTCGAGATTTCGACATCGACTCCACCTGCGCAGCCCAGATAGAAATGCCCCCACTCCTCGGTATCGAGGTTGATGAGCCATTTTCCTTCCAGGGTCCCCGGAGAAAGTCCCCTCGCGCCGTCCATGCCGGACTCCTCGTTGACGGTGAGCAGCACTTCGACGGGAGGATGGATCAGGGTGCGATCTTCCAGAACGGAAAGCGCGAGTGCAACACCGATGCCATTGTCCGCCCCGAGCGTGGTATTTTCCGCGATCAGCCATCCATCGCGCACCACGGGATGAATCGCATCCTTCAGGAAATCGTGGCCGGCTCCGGAGTTCGCCTGGCAGACCATGTCCAGATGCCCCTGCAGAATCACGCCATGGGGACCCAGGCCCGGTTTCTTCAGGACGAGGTTTCCAGCCGAATCGGTGCGGGATTCGATCCCGTTCGATCGCGCCCAGTTCACGAGATGCTCCTTCACCGCAGCCTCGTGGAGGGAGGAGCGGGGAATTTCGCAAAGTCTGGAGAAATGCGCCCATACGGGACGCGGTTCGAGATCCGGGATCATGAGCGAATCGCCTCGAAAAAACGATCGATTCTACTCCGAATCCCGGGTGGGTGAAGGATTCCTCCGGGGAATCAATCGATGGAGATTCGCTTCGCTTCGACGGTCGCCCTTTTCGGCAGGATGAGCTCCAGCACGCCGTCGCTGTATTTCGCCTTCGCAGCATTTTCGTCGACTTCATGTTCGAGCGTGAAGGAGCGAAACACCTGGCCGAAATAGCGTTCGGAGCGGATGACGGTTTCCCCTTTCTTCTCCTCCTCTTCCTTCTTCACTTCCGCGCTAAGCGAAATCCGGTTTCCATCCACGGTCACATGGATGTCCTCCTTGCTGACCCCGGGAATATCCGCATGCACCGTGTAGTTCTTTTCGTCTTCCTTCACATCCACCTTGATCCGCGGAGACTGTTTTTCCAGATCCATGCTGAAAGGCTTCACCATGAATCCCCTGAAAAGGTTGTCGATCGCATCGTCGAACGGCTCGATCCGGAAAGGATCCCAGCGTGAAATGTTTGCCATGATTTCCTCCTCACTCGGTTTTCCATCAAAATATAGCAAAGGAAAAACCGATTTCAAGTCGCTTCCGAAAGAGGGTAAAATTCCCGCTTTGACCGGAAATCAGCATGCACATCCATATCCTAGGAATTTGCGGAACCTTCATGGGGGGGATCGCGGCGATCGCCAGGGATTCCGGTCACAAGGTCACTGGATGCGACGCAGCCGTCTATCCGCCGATGAGCACGCAGCTCCGGAATCTGGGGATCGACCTGATCGAAGGCTACGATCCTTCCCAGATCGGTCTCTCCCCTGACCTTTTCGTGATCGGCAACGTGGTGAGTCGCGGCAACCCGCTGATGGAAGCGATTCTGGACAGGAATCTGCCTTATGTTTCCGGACCGCAATGGCTGGCCGAGAACATCCTGTGGAAGAAATGGGTGATCGGCGTGGCAGGCACACACGGCAAAACCACCACCACCTCCATGCTTGCCTGGATCCTGGAGCATGCGGGACTCGATCCGGGATTCCTGATCGGCGGTGTGGCACAGAATTTCGGCGCCTCGGCGAGAATTTCGGATTCTCCGTTTTTCGTCATCGAGGCGGACGAATACGATACCGCATTTTTCGACAAGCGATCGAAGTTCGTGCATTACCATCCGAAAACGGCGATCCTCAACAATCTGGAGTTCGATCATGCGGACATCTTCCCGGATCTTGCCGCGATCGAAACGCAATTTCATCATCTTGTCAGGACCATTCCCTCCAACGGGCTCATCGTTGCGAATGCCGCCGAATCAAGCCTGAAGCGGGTGTTCGAGCGGGGGTGCTGGACCCCGGTGGAATGGTTCGGGTCGAAGGAGGGGTGGCAGGCTGAAGCGAATGACCGGGGAGCGGAGATTTTCTTCCGAAGCAAATCCGAAGGAATGCTCGAATGGGATCTTCTCGGGGAGCACAACCGGTCGAATGCGCTTGCCGCGATCGCGGCAGCGAGGCATTGCGGCGTGCCCCCCGGGGTTTCGATCGAGGCGCTTTCCGGTTTCGTGAGCGTGAAGCGCAGGATGGAACTGCGCGGAGTTTCCTCGGGCGTTTCCGTTTACGACGATTTCGCCCACCATCCCACGGCGATCGAAACCACCATTGCAGGTCTTCGCGAAAGGGTCGGAAAGGCCAGGATCATCGCGGTGCTCGAACCCAGATCCAACACCATGAAGATGGGTGTGATGAAGGACGCGCTTGCCGCCTCGCTTTCCGGTTCCGATCGGGTTTTCTGCCATTCGGGCGGACTCGGCTGGGATGTGCATGCGGCCCTCGCCCCGCTCGAAGAAAAGGCCGTCGTGATTTCCGATCTGGACGATCTCGTGCGAGCGATCGCGTCGGAGGCGAAACCGGGAGATCAGATCCTGGTGATGAGCAACGGAAGTTTCGGGGGGATCCACGAAAGACTGCTCGAAGCACTGGGTCATTCCGATTCAAGCCAATCCCGGTAGGAAATCCGGGGCACGCTGAAGCGGTTTGAAGTCCTGCAGTATTCGGAAGGCGATCCGAGGCGTCCGATCGGGAAGAAGTTTTTCACCTTCAGGCCATCTCCGAGCAGGTGATCGGCCACATGGAACATCACCACTTCGCCGATGAAGAGGGTGTTTTCCCCGAGCCCGAGCGTCTCGTGCAGTCTGCATTCCAGGCTCGCTTCCGACTCTGCGACCCTGGGAACGCCGATGCGAACGGAAGGGGCTTCGCTGAGCCCCGCTGCGGCAAGCTCGCTTTCCCCTGAAGGGAAATCTGCAGCGGAGAGATTCATCGCATCGAACAGCGGTTCGGTCACGAAATTCACCACGAATTCCCCCTTCGACAGAAGATTCCTCGCCGTATCCTTCTGTTCTCCCGAATCGTTTTTTGCAATGCTGACGATCAGATACATGGGTTTTCCGCCCAGCGCATTGAAAAAGCTGAATGGCGCGAGATTGACGACACCGTCTTTTCCCAGGCTCGTCACCCATGCGATGGGACGGGGAATCACCAGGCTGGTGAGCAGCCTGTAATTATGTGCATCGGAGTGGAGATCCGGATCGATCTGCATGGAATCCTCCCAAAATGCCAGTATACCCTGTGCCGTTGCAGGCTCCTCAAGTTTGTCGGAATTCATCCGTAACCATTCTAAATCGTTCCCCAACAGGATGTTTTCCCGAAGCAGCCTTTCCGGAAAGTGTACGGAAGAGCCGAATGCTGACTATAATTGAACGTGAAATTTGCCCGGATTCGCCGCCGGGTACCCGGTGACCGACGAAAAATGAACAAGAAACCAGAAACCACGAAATTCCTTGCTGTTGGCGCCACTGTCGGGCTGGCAGGAACTTCATTCCTGTTCTTTCTCGAAAGCCTTGCTGAGCATTCCCCGGGAATCCGCTTCCTCAATCTCGCAATGATTTGCGTGGTGTATTTCGGCTGGCTGATCCATCATTTTTTTGCCATGAAGCGCATGGAATCCAGGCATCTCCAGGAATGGGAGGCGGTGGACAGGGAGGTCGGCCAGTTGAGCCGGCGTACGCATGAACTCTTCACCCAGCTCTCTGAACAACTCGGCGTGCTCAACGGGGAAAGTCTCGCCGAAATCGTCCAGCTCCAGTCGCTGCTTTCGGACGCCATCGAGAAACTGGTCTCGAGCTTCACCGGCATGGAGGGAAGCAGCAGGAGGCAACAGGAAATCGCGCTCGGCATGGGCAGGAACATCCATACGGAAAGGGAAGCTTCGATCGGCACCTTCGAGGATTTCGTGCAGGAAATGACGAAAACGCTGGAACTCTTCGTCGATACCACCGTGGAAACCAGCGCTTCCGCGACCAGCCTGGTCACCATGATGAACGACATCAGCGATGTGGTGAAACAGATCGTCGGTGTGCTCGGCCAGATCGAAGACATTTCGAAGCAGACCAATCTGCTCGCCCTGAATGCTGCGATCGAGGCTGCACGGGCAGGGGAAGCGGGCAGGGGGTTCGCAGTGGTCGCTGACGAAGTGCGCGCACTTTCCGACAAGGCAAACAGCTTCAGCCACCAGATCCGCACGCTGATGGATTCCGTACACGAATCGGTGGGGGCGGCCGAGAAGGCGATCGTCAGGATGGCATCGAGGGACATGAACAGCGCACTGCAATCCAAGAACAAGGCGGACCATGCCATGGAAGACATCCAGTTGCTCAATTCCAGCATGGAAAATGCGGTGAAGGAAGTATCGGCCATCGCCGGGGAAGTGGAGGAAAACGTCAGAATGGCGATCACCTCCCTGCAATTCCAGGATCTGGCCGCCCAGTTGATGGGGCATATCCGGACCCGGATAGACAGCATCAATCTCATCATCGGCAGCCTCGCAGGCCTTTCCCTTTCCGATGCAGACGGAAAAGGAAATTCCCGCATCGAATGCCTCGCGAGATTGACCCGTTTTCACAAGTCGATCGAGGATGCTACCGAAATGATCCGGAGCACGAAACACAATCCGGTCTCCCAGACCCACATGGGATCCGGGGACATAGAACTTTTTTAACCTGATCAAACACAGAGGGAAAAATGGCAAAGACGATACTTGCCGTGGACGATTCGGCGTCGATTCGGCAAATGGTCGGATTCACGCTCAAGAGTGCAGGATACGAAGTGGTCGAGGCAAGCGACGGGCGGGACGGCCTCGGCAAGGCGAAATCGAGGCTCTTCAATCTGGTGCTCACCGACCAGAACATGCCCAATATGGACGGCCTCACGCTGATCCGCTCTCTTCGCGGAATGCCCGAATATAAAACGGTTCCGATCCTGATGCTCACCACGGAATCGGGCGATGCCATGAAAGCGCAGGGAAGGGCGGCGGGAGCGACCGGATGGCTCGTCAAGCCCTTCGATCCGCAACGCCTGCTGGAAGTGGTGAAGAAACTCATCGGCTGAGGGACATCATGACGACCGACATGAGCCAGTTTTTCCAGGTGTTCTTCGAGGAGACCGCCGAACACCTGAACGAAATGGAGCGGCTTCTGCTCGGGCTCGACGTCGCATCCCCTTCCCAGGAAGATCTCAACGCGATCTTCCGCGCAGCCCATTCCATCAAGGGGAACAGCGGCACTTTCGGCTTCACCGACATGACGGAAGTGACGCATATCCTGGAATCGCTGCTGGACAGGGTGAGGAAGAACGAGATTTCGCTCAGAAGCGCGATGATCGACGTTTTTCTCGAAGCGGTCGATGTGTTGCGCGGGCAACTCGACGGTCACCAGCACGGATCGGAAGTCGACAGGGAAGCCGCATCGAGCGTTTCCGCCAAACTCAACAAGCTCACTGATGAGGAACAGCCTGGAAAGCTCTTTTCCAGGAAGTTCCACATTCATTTCTCTCCTTCCAGCCAGACACTGGCTGGGCTCAGGATGGAAAATCTGCTGGCCGACCTGAAGAGGCTGGGGAATCTGGAAGTTTCAGAGAAAGGGGGGAATCGCTGGAGTTTCACCCTGGAGACGGATACCGGAAAGGACTCGATCGAGGAAATATTCTCCTTTTTCGCGCAGGCCGGTGAAGCCGAAATTTTCGAAGAGGAACTCGGATACGGGTTCTTCGAGTCTCCAGCCGAAAAAAAGGATCCGGGATACGGTTTTTTCGAGCCTCTTCCCGAAGTGAAGCAGGATGACCCGGGTTATGGATTTTTCGTCGAGATTCCGGAAAAGCCGGCCGAAGCGCCGAAGGAACCGGTTCCTCCTGCAGAGGGAGTCAACTGGGGAAGGCGGGCCACCGACAGGGTTCAAGGCGGCGAGGCTGCCTCGATCCGGGTGGGGGTCGACAAGGTGGACCAGCTCATCAATCTGGTGGGCGAACTCGTCATCACCCAGGCTATGCTCGCCCAGACCGCGAGAGGGCTGGACGAGGCCTTGAGCGATCGTCTCGCCAACGGGCTTTCGCAACTGGAGAGGAACACGCGGGATCTGCAGGAATCGGTGATGTCCATCCGCATGATGCCGATCAGCTTCGTCTTCAGCCGCTTTCCGAGGCTGATCCGGGATCTCGCTGCAAAGCTCGGAAAGGAAGTCGAACTCGTCACGGTCGGGGAAGGAACAGAACTCGACAAGGGGCTCATCGAGAAAATCACCGATCCGCTCACCCATCTCGTCCGGAACAGCCTCGACCACGGCATCGAAACGCCCGAAAAACGGATCTCTCAAGGCAAGCCGGCCCAGGGGCGGATCACGCTGGAAGCCGCGCATCAGGGCGGCAACATCGTGATTTCGGTGAGCGATGACGGGATGGGACTGCCGCGGGATAAAATCCTCGCCAAGGCGAAGGAGAAGGGATTCGAGGTGAGCGAAAACCTGTCGGACCAGGAAATCTGGCAACTGGTTTTCGCTCCCGGATTCTCCACGGCCGATGTGGTCACAGACGTATCCGGGCGGGGTGTGGGCATGGACGTGGTGAAGAAGAACATCACTGCGATGAACGGAAAGGTGGAGATCGATTCCTTCGCCGGAAAGGGAAGCCGCGTCACCATCCGCTTGCCGCTCACGCTCGCTATCCTGGACGGCATGTCGCTCGCGGTGGGCGGTCAGACCTTCATCCTGCCGCTTGCATTCATCACGGAATCCCTCCAGCCCAGGCCTTCCGAGATCAAAACCGTGGCGGGTAAGGGAAGGCTGGTGCATGTTCGTGGGGAATACATTCCCCTCATCGCGCTTCACCAGATATTCGGCGTCGAACCGAAAGTGCATGAAATCCACCAGGGCATCGTGATCCTGATCGAGGCGGAAGGCAGGAAAGTGGCGCTTCTGGTCGACGAACTGCTCGGCCAGCATCAGGTGGTGATCAAGGCGCTGGAGACGAACTACAGGAAAGTGGACTGCATTTCGGCTGCGACCATCATGGGGGACGGAACGGTTGCGCTCATCCTCGACGTGGGCGCGCTCGTGAAGATCACGCAGAACTGAGACGGAAAGGGTTACGCAATGAAAGTCAGCATGAGGCTGGGAATCGGATTCGGCTTGGTCATCCTGCTCCTGATTGCCACGGCCATGGTCGGAATCAGGAGCCTGAGTTCGCTCGATTCCGAAATCGGCAATCTGGTCAATGACAAATATCCAAAAACCGTATGGGCGAACGAGGTCGTCGAAAGCATCAACTTCATCTCCCAGGCGATGAGAAACAGCCTGATCGTGGACAAAAAAGATGCCATGAAGGAAATCGACAGGATCGAGCCGGAGAGAAAGAAAATCCTGGAGAATCTCGACAAGCTCCAGAAGACCGTCACCACGGAAGAAGGAAAGACGCGTCTCAAGGCCGTCAGCGATGCGCGGGCCGCCTATGTCCATTCACAGGATGCATTCATCGAACTGGTGAAGCAGGGGCAGATCGATCAGGCGAGGGCATTCCTGCTTTCGGAGGTAAGATCCCTTCAGGAAACCTATGTTTCCGCGATCCTGAAGCTCAACGAGTACCAGGGTCAATTGATGAGCGATAGCGGCAAGAACGCAGCTTCCGAAGCCGGCACCGCGCTCACCGAAATCATCTTTCTTTCGGCGATCGCAGTGATCGTCGCCATCGGCACTGCGATCTTCATCACCCGGATCCTCATGAAACAGCTCGGAGGAGAGCCTTCCTATGCAGCGGACGCCGTGCAGAAAATTGCGGCCGGCGATCTTTCGATGAGCCTCGAACTGAAATCCGGCGACACTACCTCCCTGCTTTATTCGCTGAAGATCATGCAGGAAAGCCTGCGCAGCACCGTCTCCGAGATCAGGAGCATCGTGGAGGCTGCGGCGATCCGCGGAGACTTCAGCGTGAAAATGGGCGTTTCCGGAAAGCAGGGATTCATGAAGGATCTATCGGAACTGCTCAACCAGCTC
>JAJZTT010000080.1 GCA_021848705.1 Pseudomonadota bacterium | reverse complement strand
GGATCTCGGACATTTCGGATCAGGACGCGCATATCGCGGGATTCATCCTGGAATCGGGAAGATCTCTCGTGATCGCGGTCAACAAATGGGACGGGCTTTCCCCGGTGGATCGCGAGACGGTGAAGCGAACCATCGCGAGGAAGCTCAACTTCACCGGATTCGCAGCCGTCCATTACATTTCGGCACTGCAGGGCGCCGGGCTCGATTCGTTGATGAGATCCGTCAACGAAGCGCATGCGGCAGCAATGGCGAAGCTTTCCACGCCGAAGCTCACTCGTCTCCTGATCGCTGCAGTGGAAAAGCAGTCCCCGCCCAGGATCGGCACGTTCCGCCCCAAGCTGCGCTATGCGCATCAGGGCGGCATGAATCCGCCGATCATCGTGATTCACGGCACCTCCCTCGATCAGGTTCCGGACAGCTACAAGCGCTATCTGGAAAAAACCTTCCGGGATGCCTTCGATCTGAAAGGAACCCCGCTCAGGGTGGAGTTCAAGCAGGGAAAGAATCCCTTCGCGGAAAAAAAGCCTGCGCCGATGACGGAAAGCGAGAAGCGTGCAGCCCATCGCAAGCGCATACTCGGAAGGAAGAAATACGGTTGAGGAACCTTATGATTCGTTCCCGGTCGAATTCGGAGTTGCATCAGATTCACAAATTTTTAACACATCAGGACCGAGTGGTCTAAAATGTGAACTTGCCAATAATAATTTCCGGAGACATTGATGAGCGCAAAAGGGCAATTACTACAAGATCCATTCCTGAATACCCTGCGTAAGGAACATGTTTCTGTTTCGATCTATCTCGTGAACGGCATCAAGCTTCAGGGCCTCATCGAGTCTTTCGATCAGTATGTGATCCTGCTCAAGAATACAGTCACCCAGATGGTTTACAAGCACGCCATTTCGACGGTCGTACCTTCGCGCCCGGTTACCATACCGTTCGATTCTTCTTCTGCTGGATGATCGAAAGGCCTGCATCCGGAAACAGGGTGGTTCTGGTCGCCCTGGATTTCGGCGAAGCCGGTTTTCGGGAAAGCCTGGAGGAACTCGATGAGCTTGCGAGAAGCGCAGGTGCGCAAGTGCTCGGAATGGTGACCGGAAGGCGTCATTCCCCCGATGCAGCCACGTATGCGGGGAGCGGCAAGCTCGAAGAAGTCGCCGCGCTTCTGGCCGCAACCGGCGCCAGTCTCGTCATTTTCAATCACGAGCTGTCTCCGGCACAGCAGCGCAACCTGGAAAAGCGTCTGGCCTGCAGGGTGATCGACCGGACCAGTCTGATCCTCGACATTTTTTCCCTGCGTGCGAAAAGCTCCGAAGGCAAGCTTCAGGTCGAGCTCGCCCAGCTTGAACATCTTTCCACGAGACTCGTGCGCGGATGGACCCACCTCGAACGGCAAAAGGGCGGGATCGGTTTGCGAGGACCGGGGGAAACCCAGCTCGAAACGGACAGGCGCCTGATCGGCAAGAGGGTGAAGCTGTTGAAGGAGAGGCTCAACCGGCTGAAGCGGCAGCGCGAGGTGCAGCGCCGCGCCCGTTCCCGGGGCCAGGTTCCTTCGATTTCCATCGTCGGCTACACCAATGCGGGCAAATCGACGCTCTTCAACGCGCTCACCAAGGCCAATGCCTACGCGGCCGACCAGCTTTTCGCGACTCTGGACACCACGTCGCGTCGCATGTACATCGCAGATTTCGGACAGGTGGTGTTGTCGGATACCGTCGGATTCATCCGGGAATTGCCGCATACCCTGGTGGAGGCTTTTTGCGCCACCCTGGAAGAGACCATTCATGCCGATCTTCTGCTGCATGTGGTCGATTCGGGCAATCCGGCCAGGGAAGATCAGATCGCTGAAGTCAATCAGGTGCTCGCCGAAATCGGCGCGCAATCCGTGCCGCAGATCCTCGTTTACAACAAAATCGATCTGGGCGGTCAGCCTGCAGGGATGGATTTCGACGAATATGGTAGAATCTCGAGGGTTCGAGTGAGCGCACTGACCGGTGAAGGGCTGGATCTGGTCAGGAAATCCATCACCGGCTTTCTTGGCGTGGCATCCGGGAGGATTCCCGGGATCGAAGCTGGAATCGCAGCATCTATATGACAGGTTTGCAAAATGGGATTAAATGATCCGCAGTGGGGCGGAGGCGGCAAATCCGGCCCCCCCGATCTTGACGAGCTTTGGAGAAACTTCAACCGGAAGCTCGAAGCGATGTTCTCGAAAAAAGGCGGAGGAAGCGCGCCTCCTGCGTCTCCTTCGGGAGGCCCGAATCTCGGCGCCAGTCTTTGGATCTTCGTCGTCCTCGCCTGCCTGATCTGGCTGGCGAGCGGTTTCTACATCGTCGACGCCAGCCAGCGAGGCGTCGTTTTGCGATTCGGAAAATTTGTCGAGACAACCATGCCCGGTCCCCGCTGGCATCTTCCCTATCCGATCGAACACGTGGAGATCGTCGACGTCTCCACGGTGAGAACCGTGGAAATCGGATACAGGAACAACCTGAAGAGCAAGATTCCCCAGGAATCTTTGATGCTCACCGACGACGAAAATATCGTCGACATCCAGTTCGCAGTGCAGTACATCATCAAGAACCCCGAGAATTATCTTTTCAACAACCGGGATCCGGAAGGAGCGGTGAGGCAGGTCGCCGAAGCTTCCATCCGCGAAGTGGTCGGAAAGAGCAAGATGAATTTCGTGCTGTATGAGGGGCGCGAGCAGGTCGCAGACCAGGCGGCCGCACTCATGCAGAAATTGCTCGACCGGTACAAGACCGGCATTGCGATCAGCAAGGTGACCATGCAGAATGCGCAGCCGCCTGAACAGGTTCAGGCGGCCTTCGATGATGCGGTGAAGGCGAACCAGGATCGGGAGAGGCTGAAAAACGAAGGCCAGGCTTATGCCAACGATGTCGTGCCGCGTGCAAGCGGGGATGCCGCAAGGCTGCTCCAGCAGGCGCAGGGCTACAAGCAGAGCGTGATCGCCAATGCGGAAGGGGATGCGAGCCGCTTCGAGCAGATCCTGGCCCAGTACGAGAAATCGCCCAAGGTCACGAGGGAGAGAATGTATCTCGAGACCATGCAGGACGTGCTCTCCGCCACCAACAAGGTGCTCGTCGACCAGTCCAGGAGCGGCAACCTGCTCTACCTTCCCCTGGGGAAACTGATCCAGCAGCCGGTGGTGGCCCAGCCCGCTGCATCCACGCCGGTTCCGGCCCCGGATGAACAGGCGGCTGCGAAGCCCGTTGCGCCTGCCCAGGAGGACCGCTCCAGGGATGCATTCAGGAATCGCGACAGGGAGGACAGGCCATGAAGCCAGGAATCATCGGAGCCATCATTGCCGCCCTGGCGATCGGCAGTTCGAGCATGTATACGGTCGACCAGCGCCAGAGCGCAATCGTGCTGCAACTCGGCGAGATCGTTTCCATCAAAAAGGAACCGGGACTGTATTTCAAGATCCCTCTGATCCAGAACATCCATTATTTCGATACCAGGATCCTGACTTTCGAATCCCCGGAGCCGGAGCGATACATCACTTCCGAGAAAAAGAACGTCCTGGTGGATTCTTTCGTCAAGTGGCGGATCGTCGATCCGAAGCAGTATTACATCAGCACCGGCGGGGATGAGACGAGGGCGCAGTTACGTCTCTCCCAGACCATCAATTCCAGCCTGCGCGATGAAATCGGCACCAGGACCGTGCATGACGTCATTTCCGGGCAACGCGACATGATCGTGGGACTGATGCGCGACAAGGCCGATGTCGATGCGAGAAAGATCGGCGTCCAGGTTGTCGACGTGCGCCTGAAACGGGTCGATCTTCCACAGCAGGTGAGCGATTCCGTATACCGCAGGATGCAGGCGGAAAGGAAACGCGTGGCGAACGAATTGCGCTCCACGGGCGCAGCGGAATCGGAGCAGATCCGCGCCGACGCAGACCGGCAACGTCAGGTGATCATCGCTGAAGCCTACCGCGAAGCGCAGAAGGTCAAAGGCGAAGGGGATGCTGCGGCGACAGCGATCTATGCCAAAGCGTTTTCAGGAAATCCTGAATTCTATGCCTTCTACAGAAGCCTGGAAGCGTACCGCAAGAGTTTCAACGGACAGAACAGCACCCTCGTTCTCGAACCGAATTCCGAATTCTTCAAGTATTTCAGGAACCCCGGTGACAAGACCAAATGATGCTGGGAGAGTGAGGTCGGCATGCAGGAAAATCTTGCGATGGCGCTTGCCCTCGTTCTGGTCCTCGAGGGCTTGCTGCCTTTCACCGCGCCCGGGCTCTGGAAGGAGACCTTCCTGAAAATCGCCAATCTGACCAACGGGCAGGTTCGATTCGTCGGCCTGCTTTCCATGCTTTTCGGCCTGACCCTGCTGTTCGTTTTCAATACATAGGTTCCCGATCGATGCTGAACTGGATACTTCCCGAATATATCGAAGACATCCTGCCGTCCGATGCGGAGCGCATCGAAGAGATGCGCAGGCGTCTTCTCGATCTTTTTTTCTGTCATGGCTTCGATTTCGTCATTCCGCCCACGATCGAGCACATCGAATCCCTGAGAAGCGGAACAGGGCAGGACATGGATCTCATGACCTTCAAGCTCGTCGATCAGATGAGCGGGAGACTGCTGGGGATTCGTGCCGACATCACCCCGCAGGTGGCGAGAATCGATGCGCAGCTCCTCAACCGGGAAGGGGCTGCGAGGCTCTGTTATGCGGGCAGCGTGCTGCACACGCTGCCGCCCGGACTGACCAGAACCCGTGAACCCTTGCAGGTCGGTGCTGACATTTACGGACATGCGGGAATCGAAAGCGACATCGAGATCCAGAACCTGATGCTGGACGCATTGCGCGGTCTGGGGCTTTCAGGAATCCACCTCGATCTCGGACATGTCGGCGTGTTTCGCAGCATCGTTCGCGGCCTGGATGAAAAACTGGAATCCGATCTTTTCAGGGTGCTTCAGGCGAAGGATGCCCCCGGGATTTCCGAACTTTCCGCGCAGCTCGAGCCCGAGGTTAGGGAGGCGCTGTGCCTTCTTCCCGAGCTGTATGGCGGAATCGATGTACTTTCCCGTGCCCGGGAAGCGCTTGGTGCCTTTCCGGGCGCCTGCGCTGCCCTGGATGAACTCCAATCGGTTGCGGAACGGATTGATCTGCAGGATGCCGCGCTTTCCTTCGATCTCGCCGAGCTTCGTGGCTATCATTATCACAGCGGAATGGTGTTTGCCGCCTATGTTGCGCGGTGCCCGAATGCCGTCGCCCTGGGGGGGCGATACGACGAAGTGGGGCGCGCTTTCGGACGTGCGCGACCTGCGACGGGATTCAGCATGGATTTGCGGGAAATCGCTTCGATCCTGCCGCCCCCGGTGCGCGCCACCGGGATCCTCGCCCCCCATTCCGAAGATCCGCATCTTTGCGCGAAAATCGCCGAACTCAGAAAATCCGGCGAACGCGTGGTGGTCGAGCTTCCAGGGCATGCGGCGTACCGGAACGAGCTGAATTGCGACAGGATGCTCTCCTTTGCCGACGGAAAATGGTCCGTCGTAAAATCTGAAAACTTTTAATGGAACGAATCAGGCATGGCTAAGAATGTGGTGGTGATCGGCACGCAATGGGGTGACGAGGGCAAGGGGAAGGTCGTCGACTGGCTGACCGATCATGCAAGCGGGGTAGTCCGCTTCCAGGGGGGGCACAACGCCGGCCACACCCTGATCATCGGGCAGACGAAAACCGTGCTGCACCTCATTCCTTCCGGAATCCTGCGCGGCAACGTTTCCTGTTATATCGGAAACGGCGTGGTCGTATCCCCCGATGCGCTGCTCGAGGAAATCAACATGCTCGAATCGGCAGGAGTGGACGTTTCCGGAAGGCTCCGGATCAGCGAAGCCTGCCCGCTCATTCTGCCCTATCATGTGGCGCTGGATCAGGCGAGAGAAATCGCCAAGGGGGTGAACAAGATCGGCACCACAGGTCGCGGCATCGGTCCGGCCTATGAAGACAAGGTGGGGAGGCGTGCGCTGCGCCTGCAGGATCTTTTCCATCCCGAGCGATTCGCCGAGAAGCTGGAATCCGTGCTCGATTACCACAATTTCGTGCTGGAAAATTATTTCCATGTGCAAAAAGTCGATTTCAGGAAGACTCTGGATCATGCGCTTTCCCTGGGAGAGCGGGTCAGGCCGATGGTCGCCGACATTCCGAGGCTCCTCTACAATGCGGCGAAGGCCGGGCAGAACCTGCTTTTCGAAGGCGCGCAGGGCACCCTGCTCGACGTCGACCACGGAACCTATCCCTTCGTGACTTCCAGCAATTGCGTGGCGGGCGCAGCCGCTGCAGGAAGCGGTGTGGGACCGGGCATGCTCGATTATGTGCTCGGCATCACCAAGGCCTACACGACCAGAGTGGGTTCAGGTCCCTTTCCGACCGAACTGATGGAAGGGGTGGGAGAACACCTCGCCAAGGTCGGCAACGAATTCGGTTCCACCACCGGGCGCCCGAGGAGATGCGGCTGGTTCGATGCGGCGGCATTGAAGCGCTCCATCCAGATCAACGGAGTGACCGGACTTTGCATCACCAAGCTGGACGTGATGGACGGGCTGGAGAGCCTCAATATCGGCGTGGGTTATGATTGCGAAGGCGAGCAGCACGACATCCTGCCCGTCGGAGCGGAGACCATCGCAGGGTGCAAGCCGGTCTATGAAACCGTTCCGGGATGGAAGGAGAGCACTGCCGGCATCCGCAGACTGGAGGACCTGCCTGCAAATGCCCGCAATTATCTGAAGCGCCTCGAGGAGATCTGCGGGGTTCCGGTGGACATGATTTCCACCGGCCCGGAACGCGAAGAAACCATCATCCTGCGCCATCCGTTCGAGTAATCGGCGAGAGCGGGCTGACATTCCAGATTCGGGTCGCATATTCCTCGATGGTGCGATCCGATGAAAACCTGCCCATGTTCGCGACGTTCAGGATCGATTTGCGGACCCATCCTTCCCTGTCCCGGTAAGCCTCTTCCACCTGCTTCTGGCAGGCGAGGTAGGAAGCATAGTCCGCAAGCAGCATGAACGGGTCTCCTTCGTGCAGCAGGGAATTCACCAGGCCTGCATATCTACCCCTGTCATCGGCAGAGAAAAAGCCCGAAGAAATCATGTCCAGCACCGCCTTCAGTTCCGGATTGGACTGGTAGATTTCATAAGGGTTGTATCCCTGTTGTTTCAGCCGCTGCACGCTCTCGGCAGTGTTGCCGAAAATGAAGATGTTCTTTTCCCCGACCGCCTGGAGGATCTCGATGTTGGCGCCGTCCAGCGTGCCGATGGTGAGGGCGCCGTTCAGGGCGAGCTTCATGTTCCCGGTGCCCGATGCCTCGGTTCCAGCGGTCGAAATCTGCTCGGAGAGATCGGATGCGGGAATGATGTCCTGGGCGGTCGTGACATCGTAATTGGGAATGAACACCACCTTGAGGCGATCCCCGACGTGCGGATCGCGGTTGACGATGTCTGCCACATCATTGATGAGCTTGATGATCAGCTTCGCCTTCGCATATCCTGGTGCGGCTTTTCCGCTGAAGATCACGACTCGGGGGTGCACGTCCAGACCGCTGCGGATGCGGTTGTAGAGGGTGATGACGTGCAGCAGGTTGAGCAACTGGCGCTTGTATTCGTGGATGCGCTTCACCTGTACGTCGAAGATGGCATCCGCATTCACTTCGAGTCCAAGCCTCAGCTTCATGAGTGATACGAGATGATGCTTGTTTTCCTGTCTGATCCTGAAGAATTCCTCGCGGAAGGACGCATCTTCTGCAAGGGGGATGAGCTTTTCGAGGATGGAAAGGTTCTTGACCCAATCCTTGCCGATCCTGGAAGTGATGAGGCCTGACAGCGCGGGATTGGTCTGGTTGAGCCAGCGGCGCGGCGTGATGCCGTTGGTGACGTTGACGAATTTCCCGGGGCAGAATTCCTCGAAGTCCGGGAAGATCCTGTTTTTCAGCAGTTCGGTGTGGAGTGCGGAAACCCCGTTCACCTTGTGGCTGCCCACGATCGCAAGATGCGCCATCCTCACGCTCTTTTCTCCCCTTTCGTCGATGAGCGACATGCGCTGCAGCTTTTCGATGTCCCCGGGATGGGTGTGCATCACTTCGTCGAGGAAGCGCTGGTTGATCTCGTAGATGATCTGCAGATGCCTCGGCAGGACATTGTCGAAAAGCGGGATCGGCCAGACTTCCATGGCTTCCGGCATCAGCGTGTGATTGGTGTAGGAGAAGGTGCCGCGGGTGATTTTCCAGGCTCTTTCCCAATCGAGCTTCTTTTCGTCGAGCAGGATCCGCATCAGCTCCGCGACCGCGATAGAGGGATGGGTGTCGTTCAACTGGATCGCCACCTTCTCGGGAAGCAGGTCCAGGCTCTCGTGACTCTTTTCGAAGCGATGCAGGATGTCGTTGAGCGATGCGCAGACGAAGAAATATTGCTGCTTGAGGCGCAGTTCCCGGCCCATTTCCGTGCTGTCGTTGGGATAGAGCACCTTGGAGAGGTTTTCCGATTCGTTCTTGTCCTCCACCGCCTTGATGTAGTTTCCCTCGTTGAAATATTCGAGTTCGAATTCCCGGGTTGCTTTTGCCGACCAAAGGCGCAGGTTGTTGGCAGTGTTGGTGTCGTAACCTGGGACGGGCATGTCATAGGCCATCGCCATGACGTTGTCGGTGTCGACCCAGTGATGGTGGCGGCCGGTTTCGTCCTCATAGTGCACCACGCGCCCGTGGAAGCGCACCGGATAGAGCACTTCCGGACGGGGAAATTCCCATGGATTGCCGTAGCGAAGCCAGTTGTCCGGGCGCTCCACCTGCTGGCCTTTCTCGATTTTCTGCGAGAACATGCCGTATTCATAGCGGATTCCATAGCCGGTTCCCGGGATGTCCAGGGTCGCCATGGAATCCAGGAAGCAGGCTGCGAGCCGCCCGAGACCGCCATTGCCGAGCGCTGCATCGTGTTCCATTTCCCGGACGTCGCCAAAATCGATTCCCAGTTTCTCGAATACTTCCCGGCAGCTTTCATCCAGACCGAGGTTCAGCACGCTGTTCATCAGCATGCGTCCCATCAGGAATTCCATCGAGAGATAATAGACCCGTTTCACGTCCTCGGCATAATAGCTCCGCATCGTCTCCATCCAGCGTCGGGTCAGCCTGTCGCGGGTCATGTGCGCGGTGGAATAGAACCAGTCGCGCGTGGTCGCGGTGAAATCATCCTTTCCGACGGTATAGGTGAGGTGGTCCGTGATCGATTTTTTCACGGATTCGGCATCTGTGTTTTCATTTCGTCTTTGCATGCTGGATCCCTTCTCTGAAGCTGGCTGGCTGTCCGGGGGGACACGGAGATTCTAGCATAAGGCGGAGAGCGCGCAGGTTACTCAAATCTGGTAGCATGTGCCGAATAAATCGGGAGGCGAAATGTTCGAGAAGAAGCTGATTGCTGGGATGAACGGATTCAACCGCTTCATCCATCTCCTGCTGGCTTTCGCTTTGGGAGTGGCCTGTGCGACTGTGATCTGGGATTTCGGATTAAAAACCCTCCATGCATGGCAGACGGGGAGTGCGGCACAGGGTTATTTCCAGTCGCTCGGTTCCCTTTTCATCCTCTGGACGCTCTCCACACTGATTTCGGCGGAGGTCGATTACATCCAGAACGGCAGGGTGCATGTGCGGGTTTTCGTCGAGGTTGCGATGATCTCGGTGATCCGGGAAATGATCGTGCAGCCGGTCCAGGTCATGACCGGTTCTCCAGGAGCCGCCGAGTTCAATCCGGTTCATTACGGCCTGCTCCTCGCCGCGCTGCTCGTCATCGGCATCGTGTACCGGTTGGTCAGCGTCGCCAATGCCATGCTGAACCCGTCCTGAGAATGGATTCGAATTCCCTTTCCGGAACGGCGGGAGAGTAGAGGAATCCCTGCGCAAGGTCGCAGCCGAAATGCAGCAAAAGATCATGCTGCCCGGGGTTCTCCACGCCTTCCGCGATCGTCCTCAGGTTGAGCTTGTGCGCCATCAGGATGATCGCCTGGGTGAGCGCCTGATCGCTCTCGTCTTCTTCCAGGTCCTGGATGAAGGATCGGTCGATCTTCAGGTAATCGATCTCGAACTGCTTGAGGTAGGAAAGGGAGGAAAATCCGGTACCGAAATCGTCGATCGAAATTTCCATGCCGTTCTCGTGCAGCGCATGGAGCTGCGCCTTCACTTTTTCCGATTTGCCGAGCAGAAGACCTTCGGTGATTTCGATGGTGATGTCTTCGCATTTGCAGGGCTCGAACTGTTCGAACTGCAAGGGGGATCGGTTCACGCTGACCTGGATGCGCAGGCCATAACGCTCGCGCCATCTCTTCGAGGCGGCTGCGGATTGCTCCAGCACCCAACGTCCGATTTCATGGATCGTTCCGGATTCTTCCGCGAGCGGAATGAACGCGCCGGGCAGGATCAGTCCCCGGTCGGGATGTCTCCAGCGAAGCAGCGCTTCGGCCTTGTGGATGGCTCCCGTGGAAAGCTCCACGATGGGCTGATAGTGGATCTCGAGTTCGCCCCTCTCGAGCGCGCCGCGCAATTGATTGGTGAGGTCGAGCTTGTTTTTCGCCTCTTCCTGCATCGAAGGGGTGAAATAGCTGAAGCGGTTTTTTCCTTCCGTTTTTGCCGCATACATGGCCTGGTCCGCATGGCTGAGCAGCGTGGCCGGATCGGCTGCATCTTGCGGATAGAGCGTGATGCCCACGCTTGCCGAAATGTAGCCGACATCCCCGTCCTCCAGATCGAAAGGTCTGAAAAGCTCGCGGATGATCTTGTCCGCGATGCGCTGGATGCCAAGGCTTTCCCCTGACTCCGGGAGTAGCGCCGTGAATTCGTCCCCGCCCAACCTCGCCACGGTATCGGTCTGTCGCACGCATTGCCGGATCCTGCGCGAAGCTTCCTGAAGCAGCACATCGCCCTTGGCATGCCCCAGTGTATCGTTCACTTCCTTGAAGCGGTCGAGATCGATGAAGAGCAGGGCGATGGGCTGCCCCGATCTTTCCGCCTTTTCGATTTCCCGGGAAAGCCGCTCGTGGAACAGGCGGCGGTTGGGGAGACCGGTGAGGGAGTCGAAATTCGCCTGCTTCCAGATCAGGTCTTCCTTGCGTTTCTGGTCGGTGATGTCTGAAAACAGCGATACATAGCGATGGACCGTTCCGTCTTCGTGGTGGATGACATTGATGGAAAGATATTCGGCATAGAGTTCTCCGCTCTTGTGGCGGTTCCAGATCTCCCCGTGCCAGCTTCCGGTACGGTTCAGGCTTTCCCACATTGCACTGTAGAATTCCTCCGCATGCTTTCCGGACTGGAGCATGGAAGGAGTCCTGCCGATCGCCTCTTCCGCCTCGTAGCCGGTGAGGCTGGTGAATGCAGGATTGACCGAGACGATGCGGTTTTTCGCATCGGTGACCATCATTCCCTCGTTGCTGTTCTGGTAGACGGAGGCTGCAAGGCGCAGTTCGTCCTCGGCAATCTTCCTGGCCGTGATGTCTCTCGCTGCATTCCAGAGCGCAAGTCGGCCGTCGAATGCGACCGCCTTTGCACTGATTTCGACCTGGATGAGAGATATAGTCGAATCTGGTGTACGGGTGGAGGCGTGACGGGTTGAGGTGGTGGAGATTTCTGTAGAGAATCTGATTGTCGAATTCGGAAACTTTACGAGGAAC
>JAJZTT010000079.1 GCA_021848705.1 Pseudomonadota bacterium | reverse complement strand
TGGCGCCTTCTTCCGAACTCTCGGCCTCCTCGTTGTCGAGGCTGGTCGTCGTGGGAGCCCGACGTCCCTGGGCGACCAGATAATTTTTTGCCGTATTGATGCCGATCCTGTACAGCCAGGTGTAAAAAGCGCTGTCCCCCCTGAAGGAGGGCAATGCGCGATAGGCCTTGATAAAGGCTTCCTGCGTCACATCCTCCACTTCGACCGGGTCGCGAATCAGGCGCGACAACAGTCTGGCAAGCTTGCGCTGATACTTCGTCACCAGTAATCCGAACGCCTGCTTGTCCCCGCGCTGCGCCCGTTCAACCAGTTGCTGGTCGATATTCCTGTCCTCCATGAGATTCCCTGTGAGTAGATTCGATCCCTGCCGGCATTCCAGCGGGATTATTTGAGTATAACCTTCAGGGCCAGATTCATGAAACAGGTTCCGTCAATTTTAAACAACAGACAAGATGGTGTGGTTATTAGTTCATTCGATCTCGCCCCGATTTGATTAAAAGCAAGGAAATGCATGATATATTGACCAACATCGACCACAGCGGAACCTTGCAATGCGTTTTGACACGATCATCGTCGGCAGCGGACTGGCCGGGCTTTCTCTTGCGCTGCATCTTGCCGCAAGCCGAAAAGTCGGCGTGATCACGAAGAAATCGCTCATCACCGGAGCGAGCTACCTTGCGCAGGGCGGCATCGCCGCAGTCCTGTCCGAAGACGATTCGATCGATGCGCATGTGCGCGACACCCTGATTGCAGGCGCAGGCCTTTGCAACGAGGAAGTGGTGCGATCGGTGGTGAATGCAGGGAAGGACGCCATCCAGTGGCTGATCGACATGCAGGTTCCCTTCACCACGGACCCGCAGGATGCCAGCCATTTCCACCTCACCCGCGAAGGCGGCCACAGTTTCCGTCGCATCATCCATGCGGCGGACACCACAGGACGCGCGGTGCAGCAGACCCTGATCGATCTCATCCACAGAAACCCCAACATCACGGTACTCGAAAACCACATGGCGATCGATCTCATCACGGGCTCGAAGCTGGGCCTGGCAGAAAACCGCTGTCTGGGGCTTTATGCGCTCGACACCATGGAAAACCGGGTGAAGAGCATCGCAGCCGACAACGTGGTGCTCGCCACGGGCGGTGCGGGGAAGGTCTACCTGTACACGACCAACCCCGACACCGCGACCGGCGACGGCATCGCCATGGGCTGGAGGGCGGGATGCGAGGTCGCCAACATGGAATTCATCCAGTTCCATCCGACCTGCCTCTATCACCCAAGGGAAAAATCCTTCCTGATTTCGGAGGCATTGCGCGGCGAAGGAGGCATCCTGCGCCTTCCGGACGGCACCCGTTTCATGCCATCCCATGACGAGCGTGCCGAACTTGCCCCGCGCGACATCGTGGCCCGTGCCATCGATTTCGAAATGAAAAAGCGCGGACTGGAATATGTGGTTCTCGACATGACCCACAAGAGCCCCGAGTTTTTGCGCACCCATTTCCCCAACATCTATTCCAGGTGCCTCGAGCTCGGCATCAACATCTCGCGCGAGCCGATCCCGGTGGTGCCGGCCGCGCATTATCTTTGCGGGGGAATCGTCACCGACCTCGCCGGAAGAACCAGCATCCCCGGGCTCTATGCGATCGGAGAAACGGCCTCCACCGGACTCCACGGCGCGAACCGGCTCGCCAGCAATTCGCTGCTGGAATGCCTGGTCTTCTCCATGGAAGCGGCGAAAGACATCCTGGCATCCGCTCCGGAGCCTTGCCCTGAACTTCCGCAATGGGACGAAAGCCGGGTCACGGACGCGGACGAGGAAATCGTGATTCATCACAACTGGTCCGAGCTGCGTCGCTTCATGTGGAATTATGTCGGCATCGTCCGAACCAACAAGAGGCTGGAAAGAGCCCACAACCGGATCCGGCTGCTCGCAGCCGAAATCGAGGAATATTATTCCAACTTCCGGGTGAGCCAGGACCTGCTCGAATTGAGGAATCTCGTGCTGACAGCCGAGCTCATCGTGAAAAGCGCAATGCTGCGACGCGAGAGCCGCGGACTCCATTACAGCCGCGACTACCCGGAGCGGCTCGAAGTCGCCTACGATTCCGTTCTGAGGCACTGATTTCAATGCCGCGCAGTCCAGGCAGGAGCGCGCGGCGGCATTTCCTTTTCCTGCCGGAATCAATCAAGGAGCAAACATGAAAAAAATCGCTTTTGCACTTCTCTTCATCGGAATGGGCGCAGCACACGCCGAGAAAGTCGTGATCGACATGCATCTCGTCGATGCGAAGGGAGCCGGCAAAATGATCGGACACATCCAGGCGGAAGACAGCCCATACGGGCTGCTGCTCACCCCGGAGCTCTCCGACCTCACCCCTGGAATTCACGGTTTTCACGTCCACCAGAACCCGGATTGCGGATCCAGGGAGATGGAAGGCAAGATGGTCCCGGGCCTCGCTGCAGGCGGACACTACGATCCATCCCATGCGGAACATCATGAAGGCCCTTATGCTTCCGGACACCTGGGTGACCTCCCCGCCCTCACGGTCGACCAGGAAGGCCATGCAACGCTCCCGGTCCTGGCTCCGCGCCTCAAGGTATCCGACCTCAAGGGAAGATCGCTCATGATCCACGCAGGAGGCGACAATTATTCCGACAAGCCCGCCCTGGGTGGAGGCGGCCCGCGCATGGCCTGCGGCGTGTTGAAGTGATTCAGCCGGCGGGAACGAAGGGATCGGCGTATATGTCCCGCATCGACGCACCCGCCAGGAAGGCCTTTTTCTTTGCGGCATTCACCATGGCCGGATTGCCGCAAAGATAAACCCTCCATCCGGAAATCCTGGGCACTTCCGCCAGAGCGACATCCAGCACCGTGCCTGAAGCAAACCCTCGCGGAGCCTCGCCTTCCGATACGCAGGGCGTATAGCTGAAATTCGGATATTTCTCCGCCATCTCCCGCAACTCATCGACGAGATACAGTCCGTCCGTGTTCAGGCTGCCGTGGAAAAGATGGATCGGGCCCTTGTGTCCGTTGTGCAGCGCATCCCGGACGATTCCATACAGGGGCGCAAGACCGGATCCGGTTCCGATCAGAAGTAATCCCTGGTCCGGATTGCCGTGCGCATAAAAACAGTCGCCCGCAGCTTCCGACATTTCGATCTGGTCGCCAGGACCCAGCACATCATGAATCCATGTGCTGACCTTCCCCTGCGGAATCTTCCTCACATGCAATTCAAGGTATCCGTCGAGCTCGGCCACGCTGGCGAGAGAATAACTGCGCACAGTGGATTCGTCCTTGAACAGATTGACGTACTGACCGGCCCGGTATTCGAAGGGTCCGGCAGGGTAAAGCTTGACCCGGCTGATTTCCGGGTTGAGCGGCTCGATTCCGATCACAGAAGCGGAAAGCTTTCCGGTCCCTTCCTCCGGGAAGGCGACTTCCAGCTCCTCGTTCGGCCGACAGGAACAGGCCATGAAATAATTCTGCTCCACAAGGGTGGGCTTCAGTCCCTTCTGCGCTTCGGGAGGAACCTTCCCCTTCACCGCGCGCATCAGGCAGGTTTGGCAAACTCCCGCCCTGCAGGAGGAAGGCACCGGCACACCACTTGAAGTCAGGCAGTCGAGCACAGACTGCTTCTCCCCGCAGTCGTAGGACTGCCCATGAAAAACGATCCTGGTCATGATGTGCCGGCTCCGATCATTTGCCCAGAACGTCGTTCCGGGTGCTTTCGGCAATCGCCGCAGCCTGGGCGATCAGATCGCCGGGAACATTGAGTTCGGTGAGGGTGGCCGCGATGTTTTCCATCACGGCGTCGAAATGGGAGTCGTTGAGTCCCTGTGCAACGAGGTGGGCATGACCGCGCCTCATGTCTTCGCCGGTATAGTTGTTCGGGCCGCCGAACGCCATCGTCAGGAATGCCTTCTGCTTGGCAGCCTGCCTGTCCATGTCCACGCCGTCGAAGAAACGGCTGATCCTGTCGTCGGCAAGAACCTTGCGATAGAAAATGTCGACGGCCGCATTGACGGCAGCTTCGCCTCCGATCTTGTCATACAGACTTTCGCTCATAACTTTTCCTTTCAGTAGTTGGCAGTTCAGCACCTTGCGGTTTTCCGAATGCAAGATTAAGATCAGAGGAAGATCCCAACCGGTTTATAACATGCATTCAAGATACATGTTATTTCCAGCAGATCCATTTGTCAACAAGTAATCCGACTTTTTACTGGAAAAATTTTGAGGCTCACGCTTTATTCCGATTATTCGCTCCGCGTACTGCTCTACCTGACCTACAAGGGCGAAGAGACGGTGACGATCACGGAGCTGGCCGAATTCTACAAGATCTCGCGCAATCACCTGGTGAAGGTGGTGCACAACCTCGGGATCACCGGCTTCATTTCGACTTCCCGCGGAAAACACGGCGGGATCCGGCTGGCGAAACCTCCCGAAGAGATCACGGTGGGGGAAGTGGTCCGGCACACAGAACCCGATTTCGATCTCCTGGAATGCTTCAATCCAGAGACCGACCGATGCGTGATCACGCGAACGTGCCGCCTGAAATCCGTGCTTTTCGATGCACAGAACGCCTTCATGGCCATTCTCGACCGCTACACGCTGGCCGAAGTGGCCGCCAAGGCGAAATCACCCGCAGAATTCAGGAAAATTCCGATCGTGCAGTGAGCAGGGCCGCCCCCAGCATTCCGGCGCGATCGCCTGAATTCGAAACTTCCACGCCGATTTTGCCGCGCAGCACCGGGATGAGATCTTCTTCCAGCCTTGCATGGAAATCGCGCTTCATGAGATGCCAGGATTGTGAAAGTCCGCCTCCCACGATCACATGCGGAACATCCACCACTTTCAAGACATGGGCTAGCGCGGCAGCGAGGCTTTGCGCGGCCAACCCGAAGCAGGCGGCGGCATCCCGATCCCCGCTTTCGGCGAGCATGGCGATCTTCTTTGCGTCGATCCCTTTTCCGGTTTTTTCCAGATAGGATTTCGCCACCCCGCTCGCGGAAGCATACTGTTCGAGACAGCCACGGTTTCCGCATCCGCAGGGTCTTCCTCCCGGCTCGACGATGAGATGGCCGATTTCCATCGCCACCCCGCTCTCTCCCGGATAAGGCCTTCCCTTCAGGATGAGACCGCCGCCCACACCGGTTCCCAGCCCCACATAGACGAGGCTGGATCGACCCGACAGGACATGCTCCCCATAGGCAGCCGCAAGTGCGTCGTTTTCGATCAAAAAAGGGATTTCGAAGCGGGCGGAAAACGGCGTGGCGAAATCCACGTCGCACAGTCCCGGCAGATTGGGGGAACTGGCAAGAAGCCCGTTCTCCGGATCGATGAATCCTGGAAAACCCATCCCCGCAGCGGAAACATCCGGAAATTCGCCGATCGCCTGCGAAACTGCATCGAAAATGATCCCCAGGATGCTTTCAAGAGGATTGTGATTTTCGGCGCAGATCCCTGCAAAATCCGCCTCGAAACGTCTTTCCCAGACCAGATCGAGTCCATTGAAAACCCCAACCCTGAGATTGGTCCCGCCCACATCCATCCCGACGAGATGCATCACATGACTTCCAGGGAAATGGAAACGCTTCCAGCAGTTTCTTCTGGCCTGAAGGACAGGGTGATGGAAACCGCCTGCATGATCTTCTCGAATCCGGCCTCCGATTGCGAAACGCTGAAAAACGGCTTCGCATGGAATTCCATTCCGGGGGAGAGCGAAATCCTCACCTTTCCGCCCATCACGTCGTCTTCCAGCAGCAGGGATTTCAGATTCCGAACCGAAAGGGGTTCGCCGAATCCGCCGAGGATATCCTCCCCGATCCTGTATCTTCCGGCAGGGCCATCGCAGCTCGGCATGGCGAGATGGAGTTCGGTCGAAAAAACCCCTCCGGAAAGCTCGCCCGTAAAGGCATATTCCGCGACGAGACGGGCGTCTTCCAGCCAGAAATGCTTCCGGACCGATCCGCCCGGAAAATCCGCCAGAAAGGATGCGCCGTTCCCTACCGGCTCTTCCTGCCGATAAACCAGTGGGTTCCACCAGTTGTCCATGAAGAGATGCTTGCCGCCCTCCTCGACCTTCAGGTCCTCCGGCAGGATCCTGTGCTTGAATCCCATTTTTTCATGCGGATTGGCGATGCCGCTTCCCTTGTATTCGGCTTCCTCCTGGAAATGGATCTTCCTGTGGTAATGCTCAGCGGGTGCAGCCAGCGTGTCCCCGAAATTGTGGGAAAGATCATAGGAATCCCATTCGCAGATCGAAGCGCTCCCGTCCAGCCTGAGCGCGATCTGCTGTTTTTGGTTGTGTACGAAAAGCTCGTCGCATCCGTCGAGATCGAGGTCCTGCGCTTCCCTCGAAGGTCGAGGCGACACCTCGTCCAGCATTTTTTCGAGTTTGACGATGGCATGGTAAATGGCGCGCCTCAGGTGGGGAAGATAGAGTCCGCCGAAAAGGCCGTGCCAGTAAGCATCGTTGGCCTGCGCCTCGAACAGGGCTTCCTGCATGTCGGCCTTCCTGGCCTTTTTGGGAAGCGCGTCGTATCTTGCGGAAAGCGCGAGCATCCTCTTGTGCATCCAGTTCGACTCCGGATAACGGCTCAGAAAATTCTTCCAGATCCCGCCGCGCAAAAAAGCCTTGTTCCGGTCGAAATTTCCGGAATTCTTCGCTTCCTGGACGAGATCCGCATAATGGTGTGCGGCCGGAACCGGCAGCGTCCATTCGTTCATCTCGATATAGGAGGTGGTGGGCAGATAGATCACTCCCCGGGTCCTCGCCTCCTTCCGGTAGTCCGAATAACGCATGGTGCGGATGATTTTCGAGGAAAGCACCCCTTCCACGAAATCCTTCAGCCAGCCCTGTTCGTACACCCAGTGGTAGGTTTCCGGCCAGATGCCGAATTTTTCTATGTCATCGAAATAGATCGCGGCAGGATTTCCTTCTTCCTTCGCGAGGCTTTCCAGGTAGGAAACCGCTTCATTGGCGGGTGCAAAGGGAAGCCGATAGCGCAGCGCTTCGGAAATCGGAAAAAGATCGAGCTTCCTGCCGTCTTCCTCTGTTGTGAAATAGCCGTCGAGTTCTGCTGCGGTTTTCCCGGTGCAAAGAAAGTGATAGTCGTCGACGGTGGTGTAGGAAATTCCGGCATCGGCAAGCGCGGGGACCACGGTCGCCTCCCAAACCCGCTCGGTGAGCCATGCCCCCTGGGGGGCCTGCCCCAGGGTTTTCTCCAGGCGCTTCGAAAGCCTCGTCACCTGGGAAACCCTGTCGCGGTAGGGAATGACGGCGAGCACCGGTTCGGTATAGCCTGCGCCGAAAATCTCAGCCTGCCCTCTTGCCACCATCTCCTTCAGCAGCCTGATCTCTGCAGGATAGCGCTTGCAGAGGTAATCATAAAGCCAGCCGCTGAAATGGATCGAGAACCTGAATTCGGGATAGGCGTGCATCGCACGCAGGAAGGGGCCGTAGCAACGCGCCTGCGCATCGTCTATGACATGATCGAAATTTCCGACGGGCTGGTGGGCATGAACGCCGAGAAGCAGGGATACCGTTTTTTCCATTGCAGTTTTTTCTTTGGTTGATTCAGGCAGAACGCCTCATGCTTCCGCCCATTCCCTGGCCCACGCTGATCGGGCGCTCCAGGGTATGCGGCACCGGCAGCTTCAGCATACTGTACAGGTTGGCGAGATTGCGGCGGAACAGTGCATCGAATGAGGAAACGCTGTCGGCGGTATTGTAATCTCCGAACCACCAGAACCAGTCCGATCCCTCGCAATCTGCAAGCTGTTTTTCCGCAAGCCTTTTCTCTTCCTCGGTGAGCCTTCCGCTGGCCATCACATGATCGTAGCTTTTCTTCGCCTCGCAAAGCAGATCCCAGCCGCGATTCTTGTCTTCGGACCCGATCCAGGTGCTGAAGGTTCCGTACACCCAGCTTCCAGCGACGACGGAGTCGAGTTCTCCATGCTCCACACCGCGGTCGATGCATTCGGAAAAGGTGCTCATGCGGATATCGGGATGGGCGGCAAGCTCGGAATAGAGGTCGGCCAGGAAATAGTATCCATTGTAGGGATAGGATTCCCATGCGTTCTCGCCGTCGAGAATCACGCTCACCACCGGATTCGATCCTTCCGGACACCTCTTCAGCACTTCCTCGAGATAATGGACGAAATCGCTCGCCGCATCCCTTCCGTTCCATTTGGAATATTCGAAGCCGATCTTGTCGGAAAGATAATCGTCCCGGAAGAAGCAGTAGATTCCCCCGGGTGCCTTCCACGGTTTATAGAGATAAGCCGCCTTGTCGGAAGGAAGGTCTCCGTTCTGCCTTTTCAGGCTGTTGGCCAGCACCGTCTCCCCGGTTGCCGCCCAGCAGAATCCGTTTTCCGCCAGGATTCCGAGCGCAGCATCCGAAATACTTCCTTCCGCCGGCCAGACTCCGCGGGGTTCATGTCCGAAACGGGACTGATGGCTTTCGATCGCGGTAGCGACATGGCGATGGCTCCTCAACCTTCCTCCAGGATAGGAAGGAGATTTCGGCAATGGCGCATCCGGCATGGCTTCCCTCGCAGAGGAAAGATCTAGGAGCAGCGGCAGGATGGGGTGGCAATAGGGCGTCGTGGATATCTCGATCTTCCCGGATTGCGCGAGCGCCCGATAGCGCGGAATGAGATCCCGGATCAGTTGCCCGATGAGATCGAAAAGGGCAAGCCGGTCTTCGCGGCCGAACTGGCTGCCCTTCGCCATCAGGCTCGCCACGGTGGCATGACTCCTTCTCACCGTCTCGCCGGTCCAGGCGAGGTGGTACCAGACGAGCAGATCGGTCATGTACTGGGAGGAAAGATAGGAGATCGCCCCATTGCCCTTGGATTCGAAAAACAGGAAGGCGTCGAACAGATGGCTGTAGGCCGGATAGGGCCGGATCATCTTGTGATGGTTGCTGCGAAAGCAGCTTTGCAGGATGTGCTCCCGATCCTCCCGACTCAGTGCATCCATGTCTTCCCGCGCGAGAAGCGCGAGAAGCGGATCCCGGATCTTTCCGGAATCGAACTGTTCGCAATAATCGCCGAGCTGCTCGAGCAGGATCGGGACGAAATTGAAAACGGCCTTCGCGCCCGGGTTGTTCTCCAGGTGGAAGGCCATGTCGGTATAGTCCTTGATCGCATGCAGGTAGGTCCAGGGCTGCACATACTCTCCGGAAAAGTAATCCCGGTAGTCCGGCTGATGCATGTGCCAGCAAAGGACCAGATCGAGCTTCTTGTCCATGCTCATCGGCTCTGGTGGATGCGCTGTCCCAGCATGTCGGGGGTGATCAGCGTCACGCCGTTCGAAGTGACATAAAAACGCTTGGCGTCTTCTTCCGGATTGAATCCGACCTCGAGTCCGTCCGGAATGATGCAGCGCTTGTCCACGACCACCTTGTTGAGCCGCACATAGCGCCCGATCTCGACCGAGGGCAGGATCACCGAGTCGCTGATTTCGCTGTAGCTGTTCACCCGCACGTCCGAGAAAAGCAGGGAGCGTTCGATCCTCGCGCCGCTGATGATGCATCCGCCCGAAACCATCGAATCGATCGCCACCCCTCGCCGTTCGTCGTCGTCGAACACGAATTTCGCCGGAGGAAGCTGCTCCTGATGGGTCCAGATCGGCCAGGTCTTGTCGTACAGGTTGAGGTCCGGCAGCACCTTGGTGAGTTCCATGTTGGCTTCCCAGTAGGCATCCACCGTCCCGACATCTCGCCAGTAGGCGAGTTTCCCGCCCATTCCGACGCAGCTGTCCTCGAAGCGGTGCGCGTAGACCCGGTAGCGGCTCACCAGATAGGGAATGAGATCGTGCCCGAAATCGTGCGTGGAATTGGGGTCGTCCGCATCCCGTGAGAGCTGCTCGTACAGGAAGCGGGTGTTGAACACATAGATTCCCATGCTCGCCAGCGCCTTGTCGGGTTTGCCCGGAATGTGCGGCGGGTTGGCGGGTTTTTCGACGAATTCGACGACGCGTTCGTTCGCGTCGATGCCCATCACGCCGAACGCAGTGGCTTCCGACACAGGAACCTCGAAACAGCCCACCGTCATGTCTGCCTTGGAAGTGACATGGAAGGCGAGCATCTTCCCGTAGTCCATCTTGTAGATGTGGTCCCCTGCGAGGATCACCACGAATTCAGGGTCGTAGGAACGCAGGATGTCTATGTTCTGGAAGACCGCATCCGCGGTTCCCTTGTACCACTCTTCCTGGATGCGTTGCTGCGCAGGAAGAAGTTCGACGAACTCGTTGAATTCGCCCCTGAGGAAACCCCAGCCCCGCTGGATGTGCTGGATCAGGCTGTGCGCCTTGTACTGCGTGACGACACCAATGCGGCGGATCCCGGAATTGATGCAGTTGGAGAGCGGGAAATCGATGATCCTGAATTTCCCTCCGAACGGAACGCTCGGTTTCGCACGCCAATCCGTCAGTTGCTTGAGCCGGGAGCCACGCCCTCCCGCAAGAATCAAAGCTACCGTATTCTTCGTCAAGACGCTGATAAAACGTGGGGAGGTTACTTCCTGCTGCATGTTCTATCCCCCTTATTTGGTGTTAGGTATGGCGTTTGCGGTTTAAGTATAATAACCTTCAAATAAACTATCAAACCGATGCAACAAAACTTTAACAAAACTTCATAACTGTCCCAGAGGGCAGGATAACGCCATGCCGACCAGAAACCTGAATCCGGAAGTAAGCGCCATCATCGAAGCCCGCCATCACGACCCCTTTTCCTGCCTTGGCTTGCACAGGGAGAAAGGCAAGTGGGTTCAGCGGGTTTTCAACCCTCATGCAAGCAAAATCCATGTCCAGTCCGCAGGGGAATGGGTGGAAATGAAAAAAATCCACGAAGCGGGATTTTTCGCCCGTGAAGGGGAGGAAAAGCCGCCCGTCCCCTGCAGGATCCGCTTCGAATACGATCGGCATGCCGTCGAAACCTTCGACCCCTACACTTTCCCCTCCTCGATCGGAGCGCTGGACCTCCATCTTTTCGGAGAAGGAAGGCTCAAGCTTTCCTACCGCACATTGGGTGCGCATCCGATGGAAATGGAAGGCGTGAAAGGCGTCCGGTTCGCAGTATGGGCACCCAATGCGGAAAGGGTGAGCCTGATCGGGGACTTCAACTCCTGGGACGGGCGCATGCACCCGATGCGCGTACATCCATCCAACGGCATCTGGGAAATCTTCCTGCCCGGCTTGCCGGAAGGTGCCCTCTACAAGTTCGAACTGAGGACCAGGAGCGGCCACATCCTGGTGAAAACCGATCCCTACGGATTCCTTTTCGAGCCGCGCCCGGGCAATGCAGCGAGGGTATGCAACGAACCGGCCCATTCCTGGAAAGACGGAAAATGGATGGAATCCAGGGGAAGCCGCGAGTGGCTGCACGAACCCATGAACGTCTACGAGATCCATGCGGGATCCTGGAAGAGGCGCGAAGACGGAGAACCGCTCTCCTATACGGAACTCGCAAAAAACCTGATCCCCTATCTCCTGGAAATGGGCTACACGCATGTGGAACTGATGCCGATCAGCGAGCATCCCCTCGACGAATCCTGGGGCTACCAGACAACCGGCTATTTCGGCGTCACCAACCGCTACGGGAGTCCGGACGATTTCCGCTCCTTCGTCGATTCCTGCCACCAGGCGGGCATCGGCGTACTGCTCGACTGGGTTCC
>JAJZTT010000078.1 GCA_021848705.1 Pseudomonadota bacterium | reverse complement strand
GATCTCCAGCATCTCTTCCATCGCTTTCCATCCCGCTTCATGGCGCGTCCCGTCCCGCTCCACGAGTTTGACGATGGGGAGCACTTCGTCGGTATTGACCTTGCTGATTCCTGATCCGCCGTATTTGAGCGTGATCGGTGCGGTATAGAGTATCAATGACTGGATGGCGAGCAATTGTTCGGATTCGTGGACGAAAAGTCGCATCGAATCGTCCAGAGGGATTTTGTCGGTGCCGTCCACGATGAGCAGTAGCCGCTCTGCAATTCCATTTTTGACCAGCACTTCTTCGGCAGCTCCGACCAGTTGGTTGAAAGCCTGCGCGAACTGGGTAAAAGACTTTTTCACGACTTCACGTAGTGCGTCCTTGTACACGGAAGAAGTTTTGAATGCCGTGGTAAGCTTGCTCAACAGTCTGGCGAGAAAGGGAATTTCCGGACCGATAGACGCTTCGCTTTTGAGTTCTGCAGTCAGATCCCTGATTTTTTCTTCGGTGACGACCTGCTCACTGAACCAGTTTTTGAGTAGGGTCAGTTTTTCGGCGGGAATATCCAGACCTTTTTTCTCGAAGGACACCACTAGCGCCCTTGCGAGGGCCATGAGAACGTCGGCGTATTGCAGGTTGTTGATGTCGATTTCGCCGCGGACGTTGAGCAGAACGGGCATGATTCGTTTGCCCTTTTCAAGGGTGGCTGCAAAACGCAGCAATTCCGTGGATTTGCCGCAGCCTATGGGGCCGAAAAGCAGAACATGGCGCTTTTGGTTGGGATAGAAAATGTCCTTGGTTAAATCGAGGCCGAACTTTCGGGCGAGGCTCGCCTGGATTCCAACTCCTCCGCGCGCAGCATCCAGATCGACGAAGCGCGGGTCTTCCGGACCGACAGCCTCGTCGAAGTTGAGCTTTTGCAGGACTTCGAGGGGATGGCTCGGCGGAGAATAGGTCATGGTCGTTCCGGCTTTTTATGTTGGTCAATCCGACAGGAATCGAATTCGATTGTAGCCCAATGAATCCGGCCCAAACAAACAGCAAGCTTTTAAAGTCCTAACCCGCCCGGTTTGCCCATGCGAGCGCGTCGGCGTGGGCCTTCGAAAGGTCTCCAAGGGTCAGGAAGGGGAGATCCGTGAGGTCGATCTCGCAGGCATTCGGATTTTCCAGGCTCTCCACCAGCATCAGCAGTTTGCCCAGCACGCCCTCACGCGAAAGCAGCGCTCCCCTGATTTCGTGGCTCAGGGCGATGGAGGAGATGAGTTCCGGAAGGGAGATGGAGAGCAGCACGTCGAGCAGGGACATGATGCCGACCATGAAAGCTTTCCCGCTGAACTGTGCGTCTCCCAGTTCGGAAACCAGGTTTTCCATGGTTTTTCCGCGGGTCGCGGCGAGCTGGAGCAGCGCGCTCGGCCTGTCCGATCCGCGTTCGGTGTGTGAATAGAAGAGAATTTGCAGCCAGTGCTTGAGGCTTTGCATGCCGAGCAGGATGATCGCGGAGCGGATCGATGTGATTTCCGCATTCGCCCCCCTCGCTGCTGAATTGGCCATTTTCAGCAGGCTGTAGCTCATCAGCGGGCTTTCCTTCACGATTTCCTCGATCTCGAACAGGTCCGCGTCCCCGGTGATGAGGGAGAGCAGTTTCATGATGAGCGTTTCGGAATGCGTGAGGCGCTTTCCCCGGATGATGTGGGGCCTCGCGAAATAATATCCCTGGAACAGATCGAATCCCAGTTTTTGATAAAGATCGAGCTGTTCTTCCGTCTCCACCTTTTCGGCAAGAAGCAGGACCGGGTATTTTCTGAATTTTTTGATCAGATCCGGGAGATCCTCCGTCGAAATGAGGCTCGCGTCGATTTTCACGATGTCCGCCATTCCGATGATGGAATTCACCCTTTCGCCGAAGTCGGAAACATCGTCGAGCGCAATCCTGAATCCCATTGCTTTCAGGGCCCTGCAACGCTCCAGCAGCGCTTCGTCCAGCGATACCGTCTCCAGAAGTTCGAAAACCACCTTTTCCTTCGGCAGCGATTCGATGACTTCGCTCATCAATAGAGGCGCGCCGAGATTGATGTATCCCGAATAGGGGCCCAGGCTGATTTCGCTGCCGAGTTCGACGAAGGAATGGGTGATGACGGCTGCGGTCGCAGCCACTTCGTTCTCGAATCTCGCACTGTTGCCGTCTCCGGAGCGGAACAGCAGTTCGTAGGCGACGAGATTGTGATTGCAGTCGAGAATCGGTTGTCTGCCAAGAAAAAGCGGTTCAATCATCGGTTTTCGACATGTCGTTGGTCCATTGCAGCGCTTCCATCTGGGCTGCATTCAGATCGTTCAGACTGAGTCCTCCATGCTCCGCGATGCAGGCAACAATATCTTCACCGCAGCCCTTTTCCAGCGTCTCGACGAGATCCAGCAATTTTCCGAGTTCCCCCGAGCGTCTTGCAAGCGCATCTTCCACTTCCCGGCTGACCGGAAGGGAGGCGAGGATTTCGGGAAGCGGCATGCCGAGCAGGGTGTCCATGAGCGACATGATTCCGGTCATGAATGCGTTGTCCTGGAATTCCCTGTCCTTTTTAGAGGAGAGGATTTCCATGATCTTGCCACGGGTAGCGGCAAGCTGCAGAAGCGGACTGGGGAAATTTTCGCCCGCCTGTCCGCCGGAATAGAGGAGAATCTGGATCCATCGCTGCATCTGCCGCCGCCCGAGCACGGTGATCGCGCTGCGCAGGCTGGTGATCCTTCTCCCCACCCCGCAGGCAACCGAATTGGTGAGGCGGAGCAGGTTGATGGATAGCGTGGGGTTTTCCTTCAGGACGGTTTCGATCTCCGCCTCGTCCGCATCCGACATCACCAGGCCGAGCAGATTCATCAGGGTTAGCTCGGAGTGGGACAGCCTCTTTCCCTTGATGATCTGTGGTTTTGCGAAATAGTAGCCCTGGAAGAGTTCGAATCCGAGCGACTTGCAGTGGTCGAACTGCTCCATGCTGTCCACCTTTTCCGCAAGCAGTCTGATCCTTCCTTTTTTCATGGAGGAGGCCAGCTTCGCCAGGCGCTTCGATTCGACTTCCAGGATGTCGATCTTGACGATTTCGACGAGGTCCAGGAGCGGGACGAATTCCTCGGCTGCTTCGACGACATCGTCCAGCGCGAGGGTGAATCCGGCCGATTTCAGCATTCTGCATCGTTCGACGAGCGGCTTCGTCACTTTCACCGTCTCGAGGATTTCGAGCACGACCTTTTCCTTGGGCAGGAATTCGATCACGTCGCTCATGAGCAGCGATTCGTTCACGTTGATGAATCCCCGGTAGGGGCCGAGAGCCGCCTCGATGCCGAATTCGTTGAAGGCATGGCTGATGACGGTTGCCGTCGCGGTGAAGTCGTCGCTGATCTGGGCGGAATTCCAGTCGCCGGACCTGAAAAGCAGTTCGAATGCGAACATGTTGAGTTCGCTGTCGAGTATGGGCTGCCTTCCAAGGAAAACGTTGGGCATCACTTCTCCAGGATTTTGCTGCATTCGCCGATCCAGTCCATGATCATCCGGGCCTCTTCCGATTTTTCCGCTTCCGGCCAGAGCCTGAGAATTTCTCGCGAAAGCGATCCGAGTTGCCAGGCGGTCTCGTCGAGCAGCGCTTCCACGTCGAGGATGGCTTCCTCGTTTCCCTCGATTCCGCAGGTGAGCCAGCCTGTCGAGTCCGGGTTGAATCCCGCATCATACAGGGAAAGCAGCAGTTCCCGGACCCTCTGGTCCGCAATGCGGAGCATGGGGGATTGGCCGCCTTTCCACTTAGCCAGGGCTCCAGAGAGTTCGGCAAGCTTCGCATTCATTTCAGCGATGCTCTCCGCCGGATGAGCTTCGACCCTCCTTTTCCTGAGCAGTTCGGAGAGGTGCCCCACGAGCTCGATCTGCAGCCTGTCCTTGTTGAATTTGAGCGAAATATCGGGCCTGCTTCTCGACAGGAGGCCTCCAGTCATTTCCGCAGCGGAAAGGATTTTCCCGATCCTGGAAATCTTTCGTCCGGTGATCCCGGCAGGATATCCGCTCCCGTCGAGCAATTCATGGTGCTGGAGCACGGCGGTGCTGACTTCAGGATGATATTCCGGATATTCCTTCAGGATCACGTAGGCGGTCATGGGGTGGGCATAGATGTGGCGATGCTCCTCCTGGGTGAGGGGGCCGGATTTTCCGATGATTCCCGGGTCGATGTGGAGTTCTCCGATGTCGTGGAAAAGAGCGGCTGCAGCAACCTGAACGAGCTTGCTTTCGTTCATCTTCTCCATGATTCCGAGATAGAGCGAGAGCAGCACGATGCGCAGGGTGTGCTCGTAGATGTCCGGCCTTTTTTCTTTCGCCACGGTGAGCTTGAAGGCGAGCGCATCGTTGAGATGGACCCTGGAAATCGAAGACCAGACGAGGCTCATGTCGACGAGATTCTCCATGGCGGAGAACTCGGAGCGGGTGGCGCGCTTCACATCCGCTGCGATTTCGGAAGCCGACAGGGCCCCTTCGACGGACATGCACGACTCCAGCCCGGACTTCAGCTTGTGCTTTACCAGCCTGTCGTAGAATGAGCTGTCGATGCTCGTGCCGGCGCTCGCAAGCTTGATCCCGGACTGGGAGTAGATGTCCTCGCTTGCGACGATCTTCCGCTCATCTCCAAGGGAGGTGACGCTCTTCAGGAAATGGGAATCTTGTTCTTCTTCCGCCATGGAAGCGTACCCGTTCAGAAAGGCAGGATTGCTCCGGGCTTCGCTTTCAGGATGACTCGCCTGAAATCGTCCTGTATGCGCGCAAGCGCTTCCCGGTTGTCTGCTTCGAATCTTAGCACGATCACCGGAGTGGTGTTGGAGGAACGGGCGAGTCCGAAACCGTCCTCGTATTCGACCCTGAGTCCGTCGATGCGGATGATCTCCCTGGCGCCCTCGAAAACCGCTTCCGACTGCAGCTTCGAGATGATTGCATAGTTCTCCCCTTCTTCCAGCCCGATCTGCAGTTCGGGCGTGCTCACCGCGTCGGGCAGGCCGTGCAGAGCCGAATCGATGTCGCCCACGCGGCTCAGCGCCTCGAGGAGGCGAGCGCCGGCGTACATTCCGTCGTCGAAGCCGTACCAGCGTTCCCTGAAAAAGATGTGGCCGCTCATCTCCCCGGCAAGGGCTGCGCCTGTTTCCTTCATTTTCGCCTTGATCAGGGAATGGCCTGTCTTCCACATGACCGGTTCCCCTCCGTGTTCGCGAATCCAGGGAGCGAGGTTCCTGGTGCATTTCACGTCGTAAATGATCTTCGAGCCCGGATTCCTGGAGAGGACGTCTGCCGCGAACAGCATGAGCTGTCGGTCGGGGAAGATGACGCTGCCGTCCTTCGTCACCACGCCGAGCCTGTCGCCGTCTCCGTCGAATGCCAGCCCGATTTCGGCATCTCCCTTCTTCAGTTCTGCGATCAGGTCGTTCAGGTTCTCGAGATGGGAAGGATCGGGATGGTGGTTCGGGAAATTCCCGTCCACCTCGCAAAATAGTTCCTTCACTTCGCAGCCGAGTCTTCTGTAGAGTTCCGGCGCGAAAGCCCCTGGCGCACCGTTTCCGCAGTCGACCGCGATCTTCATCGGGCGGGCCAGTTTGATGTCGGACACGATTCTGTCCAGATAGGCCTCCCGGATGTCGAGTTGCCGGATCCTGCCGTCCCCTTCCATGAAATCGTTCGACTCGCAGCGTTTCAGCAGCGCCTGGATGGATTCTCCGGAGAGCGTGTTGCCCGCGAGCACCATCTTGAGCCCGTTGTATTCCGGCGGGTTGTGGGACCCCGTCACCATGACGCCGGAACCGGTTTCGAGATGGTGGGTCGCGAAATACACCATGGGGGTCGCGACCAGCCCGATGTCGACGACATCGATTCCGGTCATTCGAATGCCTTCTGCGAGCGCGGCAGAAATTTCAGGGCCGGACAGCCTTCCATCCCTTCCCACCACCATTTCCTTCTGTCCCAGAAGGATGGCTTCCGAACCAAGCGCCCTGCCGATTCCCTTTGCGACTTCGGCGGTGAGGGATTTTCCGACGATTCCACGGATGTCGTAGGCCTTGAAGATTTCCCTGGGAAATCGAGTCATTGAGTTTCCTTTCTTTTTGTATAGAAATCGAGCAGCCTTTGCGGCATCCAGTCGAGGTTTCCCGGAAATGGGCCGGAAACGAATCCGACATGCCCTCCCTCTTCCGGGAATTCGAGCGTCACCGAGTCCGATACCTCTTCCATGCCGGGTAGCGACTTTGCCGGAAGGAAGGGGTCGTTTTTCGCGTTGAGGATCAGGGTCGGGATGCGGATCGAGGCAAGAGAACGCCTGCTGCTCGCTCGTTCCCAGTAATCGTCTGTATCCCGGAACCCATGGATCGGCGCGGTATAGACATCGTCGAATTCGCGGAGATTTCTGGAGGAAAGAAGCGCTTCCCGGTCCACGATACCCGGATGGATTTCGAGTTTTTCCAGGATCTTCTGCTTCAGCGTCTTCAGGAATTCTCGGGTATAGGCGGAATTGATTCCGCGCCCCAGCGCATTTCCGGAGGCTGCCACATCGATCGGAGCGGAAACGGCGGCTGCGGAATCGATCACTTCCGAAGCCTTTTCACCGGATTCCCCCAGCCATTTGAGGAGCGCATTTCCACCCAGGGAAACGCCTGCGGCATGGATTTTTCTGCTGGCGCTTTCCTCGCGCAGCCTGCGCAGGATCCAGTCGATTTCCTCGTGATCCCCGGAATGATAAGCCCGGGGCAGTCGGTTGGGCTCCCCGCTGCATCCCCTGAAGTGAACCACCACGCCATTCCAGCCGAGCCTTTTCACGGCATGCATCAGGGAGAGGGAATAATGGCTTTGCGAGTTCCCTTCCAGGCCGTGAAACAGCACGACGAGGGGCCCTTTCCCGTCCACATGGTCGAGATCGATGAAGTCGCCGTCCGGAGTCTCCCATCGAACCCTTCTGTAGGCAATTCCGGGCTGCCGGATCATCTTCGCGGGATAGATGGTCTGCATGTGCCCACCCTTCAGCCAGGAGGGGGCGGCGTAATTCATTTTGCAATCTCCCGGATCTTTCCGTAAACGATTTCGGGAGAGAGTTTTTTCATGCAGTCGAAATGGCCGAGCGGGCATTCCCTTTCGAAACAGGGGCTGCAGGGCAGGTCGAGCTTCACGATCACTGCCTTGTCGGAAAGAGGCGGAGTGAAACCCGGCGAGGAGGAGCCGTAGAGCGCGATCATGGGTTTCCCGAGTGCGGCTGCGACATGCATCAGGCCGGAATCGTTGCTCACCACGATGGTGGCCAGGGACAGGAGATCGACCGCCTCGTCGAGCCCGGTTTTTCCGCAGAGATTTTGGCAGTTTCCGCATTCCGAACGGATGGCCTCCCCGACCTCGAAATCCTTTTTCGATCCCACCAGCCAGATTTCGTATTCTTCAGAAAGCATTTTTCCGAGCGCGGCGAAATGAGGCCAGCGTTTGGCAGGGCCGTATTCCGCGCCGGGGCAGAAAATGGCGACCTTCCCTTGCGGAGAGAGTCCCAGCTTTTTCAGTACCGTGGATTGCTGTTCGGGATTCGATGAAAACGAGGGGTACTGGAGGGGTCTTCGCAGCGGCGCATTCCTCTCTTCCGCGAGAAGCGCAAAGCGCTCCACCATCAGCGGATAGCGCGACTTTTGCAGGATCCTTGCATCGTTGAGCAGTCCGCGCCGCATCTCCCCGACATAGCCGGTCCGCTTCGGTATTTTTGCGAAAAAAGGGACGAGCGCGGACTTCAGCGAGTTCGGCAACACGATCGTCTGATCGTAATGCTTCTCCCGCAATTGCGCGCCCAGACGATAGCGTGCCCCCAGGCCCAGTTCGCCGTGGCCGAACGGATTGACGAGCACCTCGTTCACCTCCGGCATCCTGGAAAAGAGCGGTGCGCACCAGGGGGGCGAAAGAACGTCCAGAGCCGAATTGCCGTTGCGTTCCTTGAGGCGCTTGAAAAGGGGCTGCGCCATGACGGCATCGCCCACCCAGGAAGGGGCGACGATCAGGATCCGCTGCTCAGTGATGACGAGCTTCTCCCTTCAGGGTGTAACGCGTGCCGCAATAGGGGCAAAGCGCCTCCCCGGTTTCCTCTATCGGGAGAAATACCCGGGGGTGGGAGTCCCAAAGCGTCATGGAGGGCATCGGGCAATGCAGCGGGAGGTCTTCCGTCGTCACTTCGATGTGGCGCTTCGCGTTCCTGGATTCGCTCATTTTTTATTCCCGTCAGATGTAGTAGAGCCAGTCTGAATGATTCTCCAGTTTCCCGGAAACGCAGTCGAAGAACATCTTCTGCAGCCTGGCGGTGATGTGGCCGCGCCCGCCGTTTCCGATCGTCCGGTTGTCCAGTTCGCGGATCGGTGTGACTTCGGCTGCAGTTCCGGTGAAGAAGGCTTCTTCCGCAGTGTAGATTTCGTCTCTGGTGATGCGCTTTTCGATCACAGGGATGCCAAGCTCCTCAGCGAACTGCACGATGGTGTTGCGGGTGATTCCGTCGAGCGCGGAAGTGAGGTCAGGCGTATAGATCTTGCCTCTTTTCACGATGAAGATGTTCTCTCCAGACCCTTCGGTCACGAAACCGTCCACGTCGAGCAGCAGCGCTTCGTCGTATCCGTCCTGAGCCGCCTCGTTGTGGGCGAGGATGGAATTGGCATAGCTGCTGGTGGCCTTCGCCTTGCACATGGTGATGTTGACATGGTGGCGGGTGAAGGAAGAGGTCTTCACGCGGATGCCCTTTTCCAGCGCTTCCTGCCCGAGATAGGCGCCCCATGGCCATGCGGCGATGGCGACATGTACGCTGAGATTCTTCGCGGCGATGCCGAGCGCCTCCGATCCGTAGAAGACGATGGGGCGGATGTAACAGGAGACCAGCTTGTTCGCGCGCACCACTTCGAGTTGCGCACGGGAAATGGTTTCCACGTCATACGGGATCTTCATGCCGAGGATGTGGGCCGAATTGAACAGGCGCTCGGTATGCTCCTGAAGTCTGAAAATGGCCGTTCCGTTGTCGGTCTGGTAGGCCCGCACGCCTTCGAATACGCCCATGCCGTAATGCAGGGTATGGGTGAGCACATGGACGGTCGCATCGCGCCATTCCACCATTTTACCGTCAAACCAGATCTGACCGTCGCGGTCGGACATCGACATGAACTTTTCTCCAAGTATATTCAAAAGGAAATTCTATCTTATTTCAGAACGTTTTTCAGCCCTTGCGGCCGCTCTCATTTTCCGCTCCATGCCCGGTCCAGGATCGCCTGGGCATGGTCGTGATTCTTTTTCGCTTGCGCGTAGTGTTCGCTTGCCGCCTTTTCGCTTGCGATGTCATCGGCAAGTTGCCTTTTCTGTTTTGCCAGCTCCGCCTGGAGTCGGGATACTGCCTTTTCCTGGTTGGATCGTTCGTTCTGCGTGGCTTCGTATTGCGCCTTGGCATCCATCATCTGCTGCCTTGCGGACTCCAGCGATGCCTGCAGTGTGGTGATATCGGTTGCCATTGCGTTTCCTGCGAGCAGCAGGAGCATCGCCAGGGATTTGCGCATTTTCTCCTCCATTGAAAACGCCGCCTTGCGGCGGCGTCGGTCTGATCATTCCGGCCTCAGTCGCGGTCTCCGGAAAGCGAGATCAGCAGGCTCAGCAGGTTGACGAAGATGTTGTAGATGTCCAGATAGAGCGTGAGGGTCGCCATGATGTAATTGACTTCTCCGCCGTGCACGATCCGGCTCACGTCGAACAGGATGTATCCGGAGAAGATCAGGATGGCGATGGCGGAAATCGCCAGGGATGCTGCCGGAACATGCAGAAAGATATTGGCGAAGGAAGCGATGACGAGCAGGATGAGGCCCACGAACAGGAAATTCCCCATGAAGCCGAAATCGCGCTTCGAAACGGTGGCGACCGTGGCGAGAGAAAGGAAAATCGCGCCGGTGCCGCCTGCAGCGATGCCGATGAGTTGCGCTCCGTTGTGAAGGTGCAGTGCCACCTGCAGGATGGGGCCGAGGAAAAAGCCGGCCGCTCCGGTGAAGAACAGCAGGAAAAGGATGCCGAGGCTGCTGTTCCGGGTCGCGCTCACTGCGAACATCAGGCCGAACATCACCGCGAGCATCACGAGCGAGCCCATCAGCGGGGAGTGCATCATGAATGCGAAACTGGTGCCCATGCCGACAATCGCGCCGATCACGGTCGGGATCATGGTGAGTCCGAGCAGCCAGTAGGTGTTGCGCAAAACCCGGTTCTGCGCAGCTACAAAGCCCTGGGAGGGAATGGACGAATATTGCGGTTGCATGCTTGCTCCTTGTATTGATGCATTTATCGTGATAATAAGACTACAGAATCCAGGTGAAAGTTTCAACCATGGAAATCGTTACAGGGAGCGGGAATTGAGATACTGGATTTTGATTTTAATGATTTTTCCGCTGCTGGCGCGGGCTGCGTCGATCGAGATCATCACCCTGAAATACAGGAGGGCGGAGGATCTGATTCCTGTGATTCAGCCGCTTCTATCGAAGGGGGAGGCGGTCTCCGGGATGGGCAACGAGCTCATCGTGCGCACTGCAAATCCGCGTGGAGTCAGGAAGCTCGTCGAAAA
This sequence comes from Pseudomonadota bacterium, assembly GCA_021848705.1. Classification (GTDB taxonomy): domain Bacteria; phylum Pseudomonadota; class Gammaproteobacteria; order Burkholderiales; family JABEVD01; genus JABEVD01. Next base: position 1,200 of record JAJZTT010000078.1, on the reverse strand, counting down.
GCTCGACAGGGCGCCGAAGAACCTGATGATCACGGTCCGCCAGGGGGAGGTGTCCACCGAACGGGAGAGTCTCTACGGGACGGAGTCTGCGAGCGGATCGACCGAGAGCCATGTGCGGGTGCTGGAAGGTTCCCCTTCCTTCATTTCCATCGGACGCAGCATTCCGAGTCAGGTGGTGACCATGGGGCCTTACGGCGCCACCGTGACGAATACCTATAATGAAGTGTCGAGCGGGTTTTATGTCGTCGCCACCGTGCACGGCGACGAGGTTTCCATCGAGGCGAGTCCGGTCTACGAACATCCCGTGGACGGCGGAATCGACCGCCAGAAACTATCGACAAGGGCTACGGGCAGGATCGGGCAGTGGATCGAACTTGGCGGAGCCGGGCAGGCGAGCTCGGATGCCGAAGAGTACCATACCCGGATGGACAGGATCTGGATCAGGGTGGATCAGCCCTGAGGAGGCGAAATGAATCTGCAGAATCTTGCTTATGCGCTCGATCAGAGCATTCACAATCTGGGGGCGGTCGCAGTGACCGCTGGCGCGGTCGCGGCGATTTTTTCGAAGGAGAAAAGGCGGTACGCCTGGCTGGTTCTGACCGGGTGGGCGGTGCAGGGGGCGACCGGTGCCCTGTTCGGAATCATCAGCTATTCCTTCTACGGGCATCTTCCCGACATCGGGGGCATAGCGGTCGATGCGCTCGTCATCAAGATGATCTGCGCGGTTTCGGGCTTTGCGATCGCAGCGCTCTATCTCTGGAAATCCGGATCCTGGGGCGAAAAAGCAAAGAAAGGCGCATGGCATGCGCTCGCGACCTTTGCCTTCGTCGCCATCACTTCCGCCGCCTTTCTCAGGTGGTTTTCGTAATCAAAATTTTTGGCTATGTCACCGATGTTTGTTGAACGACATACATCCCCAAAGCGGCGCGCAGGACGGTGGACGGGGACAAAGTGCCCCGATTGCGATCGATCAACCTGCGCCAGCCGAGATAATTGGCAAGATAGCGGGTCGCAATGCCGTGAAACCTGCGCATCCACTCCTTGAGACGGCTACTGTAGGCATTCACATTTTGCACATGATAAACCCGGCCGATCACCCGAACCCCAGCGGAAAGATGGATGGGACGATGTGTGATGCCGATCTCCCGTACTGCGGCGTCCAATGCCCTGGCACTGTCGGTGCAGAGTATTGCAGATCGG
>JAJZTT010000077.1 GCA_021848705.1 Pseudomonadota bacterium | reverse complement strand
CTCGTCGTGAAGGGAATCCAGGGCCACATCGCCTATCCCCATCTCGCGAAAAACCCCATCCATCTTGCAGCTCCTGCGATCGCAGAGCTTGCGAAAGTGGAATGGGATCAGGGAAACGAATATTTCCCGCCCACCACCTGGCAGATCTCCAACCTCCACGCGGGAACCGGCGCCACCAACGTGATCCCGGGGCATATCGAAATCGAATTCAATTTCAGGTTCGCGACCTCGAGCAGCGAGGATTCATTGAAATCCCGCGTGCATGAAATCCTCGACCGGCATGGTCTGGAATACGATCTCGAATGGTCCCTTTCCGCAAAACCCTATCTCACGGGACAAGGCTCGCTCGTCGATGCGATCACGGATGCGATTTTCGACGCGACCGGAGTGAAAGCCGAGCTCTCGACTTCGGGAGGAACCTCGGACGGACGCTTCATCGCCGAAATCTGCCCGCAGGTCGTGGAGCTCGGCCCCCTCAACGCCACCATCCACAAGATCAACGAATGCGTCGCGGTTGCAGATATCCGCCCGCTGCACCAAATCTACCTGAAAACCATGGAAAGGCTGCTCGCAAAATGATGTTCGAAGAAGCCAGGAACCATCTTCTCACGATCCGCGACATGCTGCGCTTCGCGGTGAGCCGCTTCAACCAGGGAAAAATCCATTTCGGCCACGGATGCGACAATGCGCTCGACGAGGCGGCCTACCTGATCCTCTCCGCGCTGCATCTACCCCACGACCATCTCGATCCGTTTCTCGATGCGAACCTGCTTCCCGTCGAGCGCCACAGGCTGCTCGATCTCATCGAAAAGAGAGTCACGGACAGGATCCCGGTCGCCTATCTCACCCATGAGGCCTGGTTGAAGGGATTGAGCTTTTACGTGGATGAGCGGGTGATCATCCCGAGATCCTTCATCGCAGGGCTGCTTTCCGAAGGACTCTATCCCTGGCTCGACGAACCCGAAGAGGTACGCTGCGCCCTCGATCTTTGCACCGGATCGGGCTGCCTCGCCGTCATGATGGCACATGCCTTTCCGAATGCCGCCATCGACGCTGCGGACATTTCGAAGGATGCGCTCGAAGTCGCGAGGCGCAATGTGGAAAACTACGGACTGGAAAACAGGATCCATCTGTTCGAATCCGATCTCTTTTCCGGATTGGGAGAAAAGAAATACGACCTCATCGTCAGCAATCCACCCTATGTGAATGCCGAATCCGTGGCGAACCTGCCCAGGGAATACCTGCACGAGCCTTCACTCGCGCTGGGATCCGGCGAGGACGGACTGGATGCGACAAGGGTGATTCTGAAGGAAGCCGCGTCCCGTCTCAAACCGGAAGGACTGCTGGTGGTCGAGATCGGCCACAACCGGGAAGCGCTGGAAGAAGCGTTTCCGGATCTGGAATTCACCTGGCTGGACGCGGATGGCGGATCAGATCAAGTGTTTCTGCTCAAAAGAGAACAGCTAGCGGATTAACTCAGGAAAGGGAAAGCCATGTTCAAACACATCCTCCTGCCCACCGACGGTTCCGAGCTTTCACAGAAATCGGTGCTGAAGGGAATCGAATTCGCGAAATCGATCGGCGCCAGAATCACCGGTTACCACGTTCTTCCCGAATATTCTCCGATGCTCGCCACCGAAGGATTCGGCTACATCGATCCCGAAACCGAGGAGATGTTCGAAAAAAATGCGAAGGCCTTTGCCGAGCACTGCCTCGATTTCGTGAAGAAGGCTGCCGTCGATGCGCAGGTCGAATGCGAATGCGGCTTCGGCAAGGGATCCTCGGTTCACGATGCGATCATCGAAGCGGCCCGCACAAAGGGATGCGACCTGATCTGGATGGCCTCACACGGCAGGCGCGGGATCACCGGACTCCTGCTCGGCAGCGAGACCACCAAGGTTCTCACCCATTGCAACATCCCCGTACTCGTCTATCGCTGAGCGCATGAACCGCGCAGGATGGCTGGCGCTGCTGGCCGTCGTCGCACTTCTCTGCATGCTTTTTTCCCTTTCCGCAGGGAGCATCCGCCTCGACTGGATGGAAGTCTTCACCGGCAAAGCCTCTCGCCTCGATTACCAGATCCTGCTCGATCTCCGGCTGCCGCGCGTCATCGACGCTTTCACCACCGGCGCGCTGCTCGCCGCATCCGGCGCACTGATGCAGGTCCTGCTCAGGAATCCACTCGCCGATCCCTATGTGCTCGGCCTCTCCGGAGGGGCATCGGTGATGGCGCTCCTTGCCATGCTCGCAGGCGCGGGCAGTTTCGGCATGACAGGCGGCGCTTTCTGCGGTGCGATGATCTCGATGCTCCTGGTCTTCGGGTTGGCAGGATTCGGGCGCCCTGCCAGACTGCTGCTCACCGGAGTGGCGCTTGCTGCGGGATGGGGGGCGCTGGTGACGCTGCTCCTTACCATCTCTCCTGAAACGGATCTGCGCGGCATGATTTTCTGGCTGGCCGGGAATCTCGACCATACCTCCTCTCCCTATCCAGGTATCGCAGGACTGCTTGCAGCACTGCTTTTTGCATTGCCCGTTTCCAGGGAGCTCAACCTCCTCTCCAGGGGAGAGGAAACCGCTGCGAGCCTCGGCGTGGAAGTCATGAAATTGCGCATCCGTATCTATTTTCTTTGCGCGCTCCTCACCTCGATCGCAGTCATGACTGCGGGCAGCATCGGCTTCGTCGGTCTCATCGTGCCGCATGCCCTGCGCCTTCTGGCAGGCTCAGACCACCGATTCGTCCTTCCGGGTTCGATGCTCGCGGGCGGTACCCTGCTCGTTTCGGCCGATACCCTTGCGAGAACCGTTATCGCGCCTCAACAGTTGCCTGCGGGCGTCGTCATGGCGCTCATCGGCGTGCCGGTGTTCCTCTACCTTGTCTCGAAGAAGCCGTGAAACTCCTCGAAACCAGAAGTCTCTGCGTCCGGGCCGGGGAGAAATGGGCCTGCAGGAACCTCGATCTTGCCATATCGGAAGGGCAATGCTGGGGGATCCTCGGGGGAAACGGCATCGGCAAGACTTCTCTGCTGCATGCATTTTGCGGGATCGGCAAAGCGGCGAGCGGGGAAATCCTGCTCGGTGAAAAACCGCTTTCCGGACTTTCGCGCAGGCAGATCGCAAAGCTTTCCGGAATTCTTTTCCAGGACGCGGACGATCTGTTTCCTTCGACTGTGGAGGAGATCGTGCTGGCGGGACGCCATCCTCATGTCGATCCGTTGCGCGGGGAAACACCGGCAGATTTCCGAATCGCGAGGGAAGCGATCGCCGCAGCCGGCCTCGCCGGAATGGAGAAAAGACTATCCTCCACCCTTTCCGGGGGGGAGAGAAGAAGGCTTTCGATCGCAGCATTGCTCGCCCAGGAGCCGGATCTCTATCTTCTGGACGAGCCCACCAATCACCTCGACATCAGCCACCAGGTCGGCATGCTCGATCTGTTCGCTTCGCTTTCAGGGCGAAAGGCTGTGGTCATGATCCTGCACGATCCCAATCTCGTATCCAGATATTGCGACAGGGTGCTGCTGTTGTTCGGGGAAGGTCGCACGCTTTGCGGCCCTTCCAGCGAAATCCTCACAGAAAGAAATCTTTCCGAACTCTATGGCCATCCGATGCAATCGGTCGAAGGACCTTGCGGAACCGTTTTTCTTCCCTTGATCAGACGGCACCGGCCCCCGGTTTGAATACCGGAAGCTTGTGGGTGGAAGAAGCGAATCCGGAGACCAGCACGCCCTTGTTCATCTTGGCAATCCTCTGGCACAGGGACTCGATGATCCTCCTGGAGAGCTTGGTGCTGTAGCCCATCAATGCTTCCAGGGTTTCCGGAGAGAGGATGAACAGGAAGCAGTCCGTCTCGGCCACCACGGTCGCAGTCCTCCTCTCTCCAAGCAGATAAGCCATTTCTCCGAAAATTTCCCCTGGTCGCAGTCCGCCCATGCGGATCTCGGTTCCATTGTTCTCCCTGTACAACCCCACCTGACCGGAATAAAGATAATAGATCGATGCGGTGTCGTCGTTCTGGCGGATGATGGTCTCGCCCTTGCTGCAACTCTGCCCGTACTTGCGGAAAATCCGGCTGGACCGGCTGAACAGGTAATCGTCGATCCTGTGCTCGAGGCGGGTCCTTTCCTCGCTCGCCAGGAAAATCTTCTCCAGCGCGATGACGTCTATCCTTCCAGCGACATACAGGAATTGCGCCCAGAGAAAGAACTGGATGAAACCGAAATAAACCCAGATCAGCACGAAAATGATGTCGCCGAGCGATCCATACAGGCTGATGTATTGTTCTATCCTCACCACATGTGCGAAAAGCATTTCGAGTGCATAGACCGATGCGGTGCAGAAGAAGCTGTAGATCAGGGTGGAAGAGAGGCGCGGCCGGTTGTGGGGAATCTGTAAATAGAGCAGGAACACGATGGCCCAGATGCCGAGGAAAGGGGCGAAAAGCCCGGTCATCCTGAGTGAAAATTTCAGCAGCTTTGCGAGGAAGGGAATGCCGACGGAAGCATAATCGTAATGGCTCGCCTGGTAATCCCCATACATGGAGGCCGCGAGCAGCAGGAAAAGAAAAGGCATGGAGAGGAAGGAAAGGATCAGCGACAGCATGAAATTGCGCTTGCTGGAATCGGCGAAAATCACCGCAAAGGCGCTTTGCACCGATTTCATCAGCCCTTTCGAGCTCCACAGCAGGATCAGCAGGCTCACCCCACCCGAGAAGCTGAGCATCCCCGAAATCGCATGCATCTTTCCAATCGAATCGGTATTCAGGAAGTCGAGATGCAGCGTGACGAGTATCTCCGCGAAGGCGCGCAGTACCTCGGGGTATCCCTGGAAATGCATGTTGAGCAGGTAGGTGACGAAAAGCATCAGGGGCGCGATCGAGAGCAGGGAATAATAGGCCACCGCAGCCGCATGATTCTGCATCTTGGTCTTGAAGAACAGGTTCAGCGTGACATAGATCACCTGGGAGAACCAGCTTGTCCGTTCATGCAGATATTTCAGAATGTCCATAAGGTTCAATAAAACAGGGTTCCCGCACCCTCGTATCTTCTGGAGAAATAGCCGGAATCCAGGTGGCTGATCCTGATTTTGCCGTTCGTGCCCGGGGCGTGGACGAATCTCCCCTTTCCGATATAGATGCCGACATGGGAATAGGGACGGTGGAGCGTGTTGAAAAACACCAGGTCCCCGGGTTTCAATTCCCTCCTTCCGACCCTTTTCACCATTTTCGCCATGCTGTATGCATTGTGCGGCAGGCGGATTCCGACCGCATTCCTGTAGATGTAGCTCACCATGCCGCTGCAATCGAGCCCGCTCGAAGGATTGGCGCCGCCGAACCGGTAATCGGTGTCCATGAGTCCCAGCGCATACATCACCACTTCATCGCGCTTTGCCTGGAACGGCGAAGATGGGGAAAGTGGCGCCTGCTCCACGACCGGGGCGCTGCCGCATCCTGAGAGAATCGCAACCAGGAAAAGAGCGGCAAGGCGCCACATCAGGCCACCTTCACCGCTGGATCGCCTTCCAGGAGTCGCCCGATCACGGCAGCCTCGAAAAATCCCTCGCTCCTGAAATGTTCGAGGACTTCAGGAACCGATCCGGGGGAACAGGAAACCAGCAGCCCGCCGCTAGTCTGTGGATCGCAAAGCATCCTTCTCTGCCATTCCTGCAGATTCCCGGTCGCAACCTCGCCTCCGTAGCTCGCCCAATTGCGATCGATCGCGCCAGGACCTACGCCATTTTTGCAAAGATCCGCCGCCTCCCCGATCATGGGGACGCTTTCGAAATCGATTTCCGCAGCAAGCTTCGACCCCCTGCAGATTTCGAGAAGGTGGCCGAAAAGGCCGAAACCGGTGACGTCGGTGAGCGCATGAACTCCGTCCAGCTTCGCAAGCCGGATTCCGGGAGTATTGAGCTTCGTGGTGTTCTCAAGCATGGCCCGGTAACCTTCCTCGGAGAGCGCTCCTTTCTTCAGGGAGGCGCTCAATATACCGATACCGAGCGGTTTTCCGAGAATGAGGACATCCCCCGCCCGTCCGGCGTCGTTTCTCTTCAGGTTGGAAGGGTGCACCATGCCGATCACGGCAAGCCCGTAGATCGGTTCCGGGGAATCGATGGAATGCCCTCCTGCGACCGGAATTCCAGCAGCCTCGCATACCGACTCCCCGCCTGCCAGGATCTCGCGGATGACTTCGGGTGGGAGCTTGTCGATCGGCATGCCGACGATGGCGAGCGCCAGGATCGGCGTCCCGCCCATGGCATAGACATCGGAGATGGCATTGGTCGCGGCGATCCTGCCGAAATCCCGCGCGTCGTCGACGATGGGCATGAAAAAATCGGTGGTGGCGACGATCGCCTGATGATCGTTGATGCGGTAGACTGCAGCGTCGTCGCTGCTTTCGTTGCCGACGAGGAGATCGGGGAAGACCTTGGAGGATTTGGACAGCAGTTCACGAAGCAGGGAGGGAGCGATTTTGCATCCGCACCCGCCTCCATGAGAAAATCTGGTCAGTTTCACTTGCATTTGGAAGCATTCCTTGAAGAGCAGCCCAACCCTAGCACAATTGGCGGAATTTGACGAGATCATCGACGTCAGGACCCCGTCGGAATTCCGCATCGACCATGTTCCCGGTGCGAAAAATTACCCGGTTCTCGATGACGCGGAGCGCGCAAGAGTCGGCACCCTCTATGCGAAGGATTCCTTCGCCGCCAAAAAGCTCGGCGCTGCCCTCATCTCCAGGAACATTGCGCACCATCTCGAAACCGCCCTCGCAGACAGGCCAAAATCCTGGAGGCCGCTGGTCTATTGCTGGAGGGGCGGAAAAAGGAGCGGCGCGATGTCGCACATCCTTTCCGAAATCGGCTGGCGCGCAGCGAAGCTGGAAGGAGGCTACAAGGCCTATCGAAGGCAAGTCATCGAAATGCTGGAAAACCTTCCTGCGCAATTTTCGTTCCGGGTGATCTGCGGGGAAACCGGCTGCGGAAAGAGCCGCCTGCTGGATTCGCTCGCAAGGGCCGGTGCCCAGGTGCTCGATCTGGAAGGGCTCGCGCGCCACAGGGGATCGGTGCTCGGCAACATTCCCGGAGAGGATCAGCCTTCCCAGAAGTTTTTCGAAAGCCTGCTGTGCAGGACCCTGTCCGGGTTCGATGCGAAGGAACCGGTCTACGTGGAGTCGGAAAGCAGGAAGATCGGAGAAATCCGCGTGCACCAGGCGCTCATCGAAGCCATGTGGCGCGGAAAATGCGTGCGCATCGGCGCAAGCCTCGAAGTGCGCACCGAAATCCTTCTGCAGGATTACGGCCATTTCCTCACCGACACGGAATTCCTGGATTCCAGGCTGCAAAGGCTGCAGGAGCTCTACGGGCGGGAGACCATCGATTCGTGGAAAAAATTGGCGCATGAAGGGAAATGGGCCGAATTCGTCAGGACTCTGCTCGAAAGACACTACGACCTGTCCTACCGGAAATCCATGCTCGCCCACTACCCCGACTACCCGGAAATCCACTCCCGCGAAGCAACCTGTGCGCAACCCTCCTGCTTCGACAAGCTGGCTGCGGAGATTCTCGATGCGGCTGATTAATCCGGTCCCGGGTGGTATAATCGCAGCCGAAAATTAAGCGCGAGACAATCCATCCTGTCCATGCAAAACGCAATCAAGCCCAATCACGTCCTCTGGATTTTCGCGCTCATCGCGCTCGTCTGGTTCAGCACCCTCGAGTATCGCAAGCTGGTGAGGCCGGACGAAGGGAGGTATGCGGAAATCCCGAGGGAGATGCTCGTCACCGGCAACTGGGTGACGCCGCGCCTCGACGGAATCAAGTATTTCGAAAAACCCGCACTGCAGTACTGGATGACCGCAATCGCCTACAAGCTTTTCGGCGAGCACCAGTGGACGGCGAGACTGTGGAGCGGACTCACCGGATTTCTCGGTATCCTTCTGGTCTATTACACAGGAAGACGGATCTACGATCAGCGCGCGGGTCTGTATGCCGCGCTGGTGCTCGCGAGCAGCCTGCTCTATTCGGTGATCGGGCATCTCAATACGCTCGACATGGGCGTTACCTTCTTCATGTGCGCGAGCCTTTGCGGGCTTCTGATCGCGCAGGACGACAAGACGGACGGGAAAGGAAGAAGATTCTGGATGCATGTCGCCTGGGCCGCTATGGGGTTTTCCATCCTCAGCAAGGGGCTGATCGGCGTGGTGCTTCCAGGAGCGGTGTTCTTCCTCTACAGCCTCCTCCGGCGAGATCTCGCCATCTGGAAGAAAATGCATTTTCTCACCGGAACCCTCGTGATGCTTGCGGTGAGCGTACCCTGGTTCGTCATGGTTTGCCGTGGAAACCCTGAATTCTTCCATTTCTTCTTCATCCACGAGCACTTCGAGCGATTCCTCACCAAGGAGCATGGCCGCTATCATCCCTGGGGCTATTTCATCCCGATCCTGCTCGCCGGCATGCTGCCCTGGACCGTCACCCTGTTCGGGGCGCTCGCCCGTTCCTGGAAAAGCGAAGGGAAGAATTTCCACAGCAGCCTTTTCCTCCTCGTCTGGTGCGTCTTCATCTATTTCTTCTTCTCGATTTCGGACTCCAAGCTCCCTTCCTATATCCTGCCGATCTTTCCCGCGCTCGCGCTTCTGATCGGGAAATGGCTGACCGGAAAATCCCCGATTTCCTGGCATTTGCTCCCCACCCTGCTCATCGGTGCAGCAGGCATCTTCCTCGCCCCCCATGTGGTGAGGTTTTCCGACCCGATCGTTCCGCGCGAACTGTACGAGCACTTCGTTCCCTGGCTGGAAGGAGCGGCCGCATTCGCACTGCTCGGTTCCATCATCGCGATTTATTTCGACAGGAACAGGAAGAGGACTCCCGCAGTCATCGTTCTTTCCTTCTCCATGCTGCTTTCAGGACAGTGCATCATGCTCGGCCACGACAGCCTGGCGCCCGCCAATTCAGCCTATGACATCGCGAAAGAGATCCGTCCCTATCTGAAGGACGACATTCCCTTCTACAGCGTCGGGATGTACGAGCAGACCCTGCCCTTCTACATCAAGCGTACCGTCACCCTGGTCGATTATCAGGACGAACTCGCATTCGGCATTTCCATGGAACCGGAAAAATGGATTCCGGACCTGGAAGGATTCGAAAAAGTCTGGAAGGAAAAAAAGGAGGCGCTTGCCATCATGAATCCGGGAACCTACGAAAATCTGAAAAAAATCATCCCGATGCAGGTGATTGCAGAGGACACGAGGCGAATCGTGGTGAAAAAGCCATGAGTCTGGCAAGCTTCCTTCTCATCCTCACCGGCGTGCTGCTCAACGCGGCCGCCCAGCTTCTCCTCAAGGCGGGAACCAATGCGGTGGGAGAATTCACATTCAGCATGGAGAACCTCATCCCGATCGGCTGGAAGATCGCCACCCAGCCCCCCATCCTCGGAGGCCTTTCCTGTTATGCGGTATCGTTGGTGGTGTGGATCATGGCGCTCTCGCGGGTCGAGGTGAGCGTCGCCTACCCCATGCTTTCGATCGGCTATGTGGTGAACGCATTCGCCGCCTGGTACCTGTTCGGGGAAAGCCTTTCCGTCGCCAAGCTCGCCGGAATCGGCGTCATCATCGCCGGCGTTTTCATCGTTTCGAGAAACTAGGATTTCAGGATGGATTATCTGCCCTTTACCAGACCGAGCATCGACGAGGAAACCATCGCAGGCGTGGCCGAAGTGCTGCGCTCCGGGTGGCTCGCGACCGGGCCCAATGTCGCGAAATTCGAATCCAGGCTCTCGGAATATCTGGGCGGGCGCCAGGTGAAGAGCTTCACTTCCGCGACCGGCGCGCTCGAAGTCGCATTGCAGGTTTGCGACATCGGAGAGGGGGATGAAGTCATCACCCCGGCGATGAGCTTCACAGCGACCCCCAACGTGATCATGAGGGTTGGGGCGAGGCCGGTTTTCGTCGACGTGGATTCGTCCCGCAACCTCGATCTCGACCGGGTGGAAGATGCCATCACGGAAAAGACGAGGGCCATCATGCCGGTTCACTTCGCCGGACTTCCGGTCGACTGCGATCGTCTCTACGAAATCGCGAAAAGACACGGCCTCAGGGTGATCGAGGATGCGGCGCATGCCATCGGCAGCGAATTCAGGGGAAAGAAGATCGGAAGCTTCGGCGACCTCGTCTCCTTCAGCTTCCATCCCAACAAGAACATGACGACGATCGAAGGCGGTGCACTCAGCTTCGCGAACCCGGAGGAATCGGCAAAACTCGACAAACTGCGTTTTCACGGCATTTCGAAGGATGAGCAAGGCAACATGGACGTCGATCTTCCCGGAGGGAAGTACAATCTCTCCGACGTTGCGGCGAGAGTGGGAATCGGCCAGCTCGAGAAGCTCGATTCCTTCAACGAAAAACGCAGGAAGCTCGTAAACCGTTACTTCGAATGCTGGAAAGCCGAAGGGTGCGAGCTTCCCTCGCGCGGCGAAGGCCATACCTGGCATATGTTCGCTCCGCTCATCCCTTTCGAAAAATTCGGAATTTCGAGAAGCGAATTCATCCGCAAAATGCATGAGAAGAAGATCGGAGTCGGCGTCCATTATCCCGCCCTGCATCTTTTCAGCCTGTACCGGGAACTCGGTTACCGGGAAGGGGATTTCCCCCATGCGGAGAAGATCGGACGGGAAACCGTGACCTTGCCGCTGTTCCCGATGATGGAAGAGGAAGATGTGGAACGGGTTTGCGAGGCGGTTTCGGAGGTGCTGTCGTGATCGAGGTATCCGTCGTCATACCGGTCTATAACGAGGAACAGGGGCTGCAGGCGCTGTTCGACCGTCTCTATCCCGCGCTCGACAAGCTTTCCAGGAAATACGAGGTCATCTTCATCAACGACGGCAGCCGTGACCGTTCGGCGATGATGCTTCAGGAACAGTACCAGGCAAGGCCGGATGTGACCCGGGCCATCCTGCTCAAGGGAAATTTCGGTCAGCACATGGCGATCATGGCCGGATTCGAGCATTCGAGAGGAAAATACATCGTCACGCTGGATGCCGACCTGCAGAATCCTCCGGAAGAAATCGGCAAACTGCTGGAAAAGATGGACGAAGGCTACGATTACGTCGGCTCGATCCGCAAGGACCGACAGGACAGCCTGTGGCGCAGCGTGGCTTCGAAAATGATGAACCGCATCCGCGAGCGGATCACCAGGATCAGGATGACCGATCAGGGATGCATGCTGCGCGCCTACAGCCGCGACATCGTCAACGCCATCAATTCTGCGCAGGAAACCAATACTTTCATTCCCGCGCTCGCCTATACGTTCGCATCCAACCCGACCGAAATCGAGGTGGAACACGAGGAGCGCGCTGCCGGGGAATCGAAATATTCGCTCTACAGCCTGATCCGGCTCAATTTCGACCTGATGACCGGATTTTCCGTGGTTCCGCTTCAGGTATTCTCGCTCTCCGGCATCCTGATTTCCTTCCTCTCCGCGCTCTTCGTGCTCATCATCGCGATCAGGCGCCTCATCGTGGGCCCGGAAGTACAGGGCGTGTTCACCCTGTTCGGCATCGTATTCTTCTTCATCGGCATCATCCTGTTCGGCATCGGCATGCTGGGTGAATACATCGGGCGGATCTACCAGGAAGTCCGTCACAGGCCGAGATATCTCGTCGACACCATCCTGGAGGAGCAGTCATGAAGGCGGTGGTTTTCGGCTATCACAATGTCGGGGCGAGATGCCTCCGGGTCCTGATCGACGCCGGGGTGGAAGTCGCGCTCGTCGTCACCCACGAAGACAACCCGAACGAAAACATCTGGTTCGAAAGCGTGGCCGAACTTGCAAGGCTTCACGATATCGAGGTCATCAAGCCGGAGGATCCCAATTCTCCCGCGGTCGTGGAGAAAATCGCAGCG
>JAJZTT010000076.1 GCA_021848705.1 Pseudomonadota bacterium | reverse complement strand
GTGGCGTGACTATGATACTGGCCTATCATGACCGCTCCGACGGCGGGCTTTTCGTCACCCTTTGCGAAATGGCATTCTCGGGAAGAATCGGGATTTCGATTGATCTCGAGAAGCTTTGCCTCGAAGCGAAGATCGAATCGATGGAGATGCATTGCGACACGAAGAGCCGCTGCCTCTTCGAAGTACTGTTCAACGAGGAACTGGGCGCCGTGCTGCAGGTCGCGGACAGCGAACTCGTCGCGGTCTTCGACGTGCTCAAGGAAGCGGGGCTTTCCAGGATGGTGCACGTGATCGGCAAGCCCGCAGGGGACGACAGGGTGAAAATCATGAAGGGGGATTTGCATCTCTTCGATCAATCCCGCACCGAACTCGAACGGGCATGGTCCGAGACCACCTTCCGGATGCAGCAACTCCGCGACAATCCGGAATGCGCGAGGCAGGAATATGACAGGATCCTGGATGCGGAAGATCCCGGCCTTCATGCCTTGCTCACGTTCGACATCGCGGAAGACATCGCCGCCCCCTATCTCAACCTCTCCAGGCCGAAAATCGCGATCCTGCGCGAACAGGGCGTGAACGGCCAGGTGGAGATGGCCGCAGCATTCGACCGGGCCGGATTTTCCGCAATCGACGTGCACATGAGCGACATCCTCTCCGGAAGAAGAAGCCTTTCGGAATTCAGCGGGCTCGCCGCCTGCGGAGGTTTCTCTTACGGGGACGTGCTGGGCGCGGGGGAAGGCTGGGCGAAATCGATCCTGTACAATCCAAGGGCGCGCGAGGAATTCGGATCGTTCTTCCTGCGCGAGGACGTATTCGCGCTCGGTGTCTGCAACGGGTGCCAGATGATGAGCAACCTGCACGAAATCATTCCGGGCGCCCGCAACTGGCCCCATTTTGTAAGAAACCGCTCCGAGCAGTTCGAAGCCCGCTTCGTCATGGTGGAAGTCGCGGATTCTCCTTCCATCCTGCTATCCGGAATGCAGGGAAGCAGGATGCCGATCGTGGTCTCGCATGGAGAAGGATATGCCGAATTTTCGAGCGATGACGCCATGAGTGCGGCCCATGTCGCCCTTCGCTACGTGGACAACCGGGGGAATGTCGCGACGACCTATCCCGAAAATCCCAACGGATCTCCTCTCGGCATCACCGGACTCACCACGGAAGACGGTCGCTTCACCGTCATGATGCCCCATCCGGAGCGGATCTTCAGGACAGTGCAACATTCCTGGCATCCGAAAGGCTGGGGGGAAAACGGTCCGTGGATGAGGATGTTCCGCAACGCGAGGAAGTGGCTGGGCTGAGCCACGCCGATCTTGCCATCGTCAGGGAGGGCTTATGGAATTCGACATCCGTTCCGTGGAAGGACTGCGATGCAGGCTGGATGCCCATCCGGTTTACCAGAGCGTGAGGACCATCGGGGATCTCCGGATTTTCATGAGCCATCATGTTTATTCGGTGTGGGACTTCATGTCCGTCGTGAAATGCCTGCAACAAAGGATCGCGCCGGCGAGCTTCCCGTGGGTGCCGCGCGGAAAACCGGAAACCCGCTATTTCATCAACCAGCTGGTGCTCGAGGAGGAATCCGATCTCGGATTGCCTGACGAATCCGGAAACCCCACCCATTCCAGCCATTTCGAGCTCTACTGTCATGCGATGCGCGAAATCGGGGCGGATCCGGAACCCGTGATGGAGTTTGCCAGAATCGCATCCACCCGCGGAATCGGGCATGCACTGCAAATGGAAGGCGTGCCGGAACCTTCCAGGCGCTTCGTCTCTTCCACCTTTTCCTTTCTTGAGAGCGGCCTGCCCCATGTGGTGGCAGCCGCCCTTGCAGTGGGCAGGGAGCATGTCATCCCGGGCATGTTCCGCTCCATCCTGAAGCATATCGGCGTGGGTGAACTGGAAGCGCCGGTTTTCCATCATTACCTCAACCGTCACGTGCATCTGGACGAGGATTTTCATGCGCCGATCTCGCTCCGCCTGCTCGACGAACTTTGCGAGGGAAGGAAGGAAAGGGTTCTGGAAGCGGAAAGGGCTGCGAATCTCGCCCTGGAAGAGAGGATCCTGTTCTGGGACGGCGTGCTCGCCGCCATTACCCTGAATTGAAAAAGGCCGCTTGAGCGGCCTTTTCGGAATCAGCCTTTCTTGTTCTGGATAAAGCAGCTGAAAAGAATGGTGGATCCTGCGATTGCAAACCAAGCGATTCCGAATGTCCAGTATGCTGCCATATCATCCTCCTGTTCAGATTTTTTCGTAATGACCATCATATCGCCATGGTTATAAGACCATGTCAGCGATGTGGTTAATTATCTTGAAGAGCTTTTTCCATGTCAAGCCTTTTTCGTCGGATTGACATTGTTCACGGCGCGCTTAAAATCGAACCGGTCGGCAACAAAACATGCCCAAGGCCGAAATCGCAACGGAGGAATTCGAATGACAAACTGGAGATTTTTCCGCGCGGGCGGATTCGATCAGGCGAGACTCGAAACGGGCGCAGAAATCGCATCCATCGGAGCCCTGGACCAGAAGCTCTGGGTCGCCCTGAGTTGCCCGGTCAGTGGAATCGAATTCGACGAGGAATCCCTGGCATTGCTCGACTCCGACCGGGACGGTCATATCCGCGCCGGCGAAATCATCGATGCAGTGAACTGGACCGCCGGAGAACTTGCCGACCCGGAATGGCTGGGTCGGGAAACCGATACCCTGCCGCTTTCGGCGATCCGGGAAGGAAGCGACATTCTCTCCAGCGCAAGACATATCCTGAGGTCGCTAGGCAAGGAAAATGCGGCTGAAATCTCGCTTGCTGACTGCATTTGCATGCGCGAGAATTTTTCTTCCCACCCCTTCAACGGAGACGGCCTGATCCCGGTCGATGCGGGCAGAACCGAAGCTGAAAAACGCCTCATTTCGGAGATCGCGGATTGCCATGGACCGGGCGTCTCCATGGAATCGGTGCAGGCCTTCTTTTCGGACGTCTCCAGCCTCTTTTCCTGGAGGAACGAAGCGGACGACACCATCCTGCCGCTCGGAGAAGCCACTTCTGAGGCTGCTGCCGCCTGGAGCGAGGTGAAGGACAAGATCGAGGATTATTTCAGGCGCTGCCGCCTGGCAGGATACGACAGTCGCGCGGAAAAGCTCATCAACCGCCCTGAAGAGGATTTCGTGATGCTCGCATCGCGCGATCTCTCCAGGGAAGACGATGCGATCGCCGCTTTCCCGCTGGCAACGGCTGCTTCTGGAAAATCGCTTCCCCTGACGACGGGCCTCAATCCCGTCTGGACCGATGCCATTAGCGGATTCAGGGAACGCGCAGTCCTTCCCCTGCTCGGCCATCGGGAAGCGCTGAGCGAATCGGACTGGATCGAAATCTGCGGCAAGCTATCCCCTTTCGAAGGCTGGATGAAGCGGAAACCTTCCGTCCCGTCCGGAAAGCTCGACGAGGAAAGAATCCGTGAAATCGCTCTTGGCAATGAACGGGCAGGGATCGAGGAACTGATCGAGATGGATCTCGCACTGGAGCCGGAAATGAGGGCCATTGCTTCCACAGAAAAGCTGCTGCGCCATGTCCGGCATCTTTCCTCTTTCGTCAACAACTTCGTCTCCTTCCGTGACTTTTACACGCGCCGGGACAAGGCGATCTTCCAGGCGGGAACCCTTTATCTTGACGGAAGAAGCTGCGAACTTTGCGTGATCGTTCCGGACATTGCGAAACATGCCCCCCTAGCCTCCCTCAGCCGGATCTGCCTCGTCTACTGCGACCTGGTTCGCGGCAAGGAAAAATTGACCATTGCCGCAGCATTCACGGCGGGAGATTCCGACCAGCTGATGATGGGGCGAAACGGCGTTTTTTACGACAGGAAGGGCCAGGACTGGGATGCAACCATCGTTCGCATCATCGAGCACCCGATCAGCCTGCGCCAGGCCTTCACTTCGCCTTACAAGATGGTGGGAAAAATGGTCGGGGAACAGATTCAGAAAATCGCTGCTTCCCGAACCCGGGCGGCACAGGAAAATGCGGCAAAAGCCATCCTGAGTTCCGGAACGGAAGAGGCGAAAAAATTCGATGCCGGAAAATTCGCAGGCATATTCGCCGCGATCGGGCTGGCCATCGGTGCGATCGGTACCGCGCTTGCATCGATCCTCACCGGGCTGCTCGGGCTGAAAATATGGCAGATCCCGATTGCAATCTTCTGCCTTGCCCTGGTGATCTCGGGTCCTTCGGTGCTGATCGCCTGGATGAAGCTGAGGCAGCGCAATCTCGGCCCGATCCTGGACGCGAACGGCTGGGCGATCAATGCGAGGGCGAAGATCAACATTCCCTTCGGCACGTCGCTCACCCAGGTGGCGAAGCTACCCGAAGGTTCTGAGCGGTCGAATTCGGATCCTTATGCGGAAAAAAGCCATGCATGGATCGGATACCTGGCTTTGGTCATCGCGCTACTCGCCGCTTTTTTCCTGTTCAGGCGGTGAGCACCTTTTCCAGGAACTCGAAGCGCAGGCCGGCCACTTTAGGCACACCGAAACGGGGGTCTTCCGGGAAATCCCGGAATCTTCCGGTGCGAGCGTATCCCAGCCTTTCATAAAAGGAGATGAGTTCGAGACGGAAAGTCAGTACGGCCATTTCCGCGCGCTTCGTTCCACGGATACTGACCGCGACCTTTTCTGCCTCGCGAAGCAGGCGCTTCCCGGTTCCCTTTCCCTGCATGGAAGGCCGGACCGCGAGCATGCCGAATTGTGCAGTTCCTGCGCAAAGCAGGATATGGATGGTGCCAAGCAGACCTTCCCGGTCGCAGCAGCAAAGGATCATGGAAGCTGGAGAGGCGATCAGCGCAGAGACTTCCCTTTCATCCGTCCTCTGTCCGCCCAGGAGGTCGGATTCGGTTGTCCATCCCTTTTTGCTCGCCTCTCCCCGATAAGCCTCGTTGACGAAACGGGCGATGGCAGGCGCTTCTTCCCGCTTCGCCCTGAAAAATCCTTCAGCGGGGCTTTCCATCCATTTCCACAGGCTTGCCTTCGGAAAGGGAGGTCACATAGCTCAAAAGATCGATGACCTTCTCATCCCCGGCGGGAGGAGGATTCCCCTGCAAGCCGCCGTGGATGCAGGAACGGACCTGATCTTCCAGGGTGATGATCCTTTTTGCGCGCTGGTTGAACCTTGGGAAAATCGCGCCGGCGTTCTCGAGGCTCGGGATTTCCTGACCGTTGGGCAGCTTCCCAGCCCCCTTTCCGCCGTTGAGATGACACGCATCGCAGGTTCTTTTTCCGCCGAAGGATTCGTGCGAGAAAAGCTTGGCACCTTCCCCGATCGCTTTCTCCACTTGCGGTCCCGGAGAGGCATGGACGTTCCCTGCAAACAGGGCAGCAAGCAGGATGCTCTTCTTCATTGCGTTTCCTTTCAAGAAAAAGCCCCCGAAGGGGCATTCAGCTTATTCCGCCACCTTGGCTGCCGCCCGGAGATCGGCGATCAGCTTGCGAACCTTGGCCTGCTGCAGGCGCTGTTCGAGTTGCGGCTTGACCTGATCGAAGGATGGAATCTTGAGCGGACGCTCGTCGACGAGCTGGATCACGTGCCAGCCGAACGGCGACTGGACCGGTTCGCTCGTCGTCTGCCCCTTCTTCAGCTTCTGGACTGCCTCGGCAAAGGAGGGAACGAAATTCGATGCAGGAGACCAGTCGATTTCTCCGCCATTGCTCTTCGAGCCCGGATCGATCGAATCTTCCGCTGCAAGCTTGGAAAAGTTCGCGCCATGCTTGAGCTGGGAAATGATCTTCTTCGCTTCATCCTGGCTCTTCACCAGGATGTGGCGGATCTTGTATTCCTTCGTTCCCATGTGCTGCTTGATCTGGTCGTATTCCTGCTTCAACTCGGCATCGGTTGCAGGATGTGCGGTAAGATAGTCGTGCAGATAGACGTTCACCAGATTCTGGTCGCGGCTCAGATCCATCATGATCTTGAAATCGGCGGACTTGTCGACGCCCTTCTTCTCGGCAGCCTGGGAAATGATTTCCTGGTTGATCAGCGTTTCCTTGATGTTCTTGCGCAGATCGGGGGAATCGGAAAGGCCGTGCTGCATCATGTTCTGCTTGAGAACGAAATCGAAGCGTGATTGCGGGATCCCGACCCCGTTCACGGTGGCAACCGGTTTGGTCAGCACGTTGGAATCCTCTGCATGGCCCGCAGAAGCAGCGAACAGGCCGGCAGCAGCCAGGACCAGGACCGTGGATCGTTTGAGTTTGAGCATTTCCGTTCCTTCTTAGGTTGGTGGGTTTTGTTTGGATTGATATTCTTCAGGAGTATAGGCGTGGAGGGAAAGGGCGTGGATTTCGCCTTTCATCATTTCCGACACCATGCCGTATACCATTCTATGCCGAGACATGAGGCGCTCCCCGCGAAACTTCCCGGATACGACCGTCATCCGGTAATGTCCCCCTCCGGATGCGCCTCGGTGCCCCCTGTGCAGTTCGCTTTCGTCCTCGATCGCGATATGGGTCGCTTCCAGCCCTGCCAGAAGGTTCGTGATTTTTTCGACGATCGGCATCAGGGAAACACTTTCCTGAATGGACGCACCGTAACGCAGGAATAGACGCCTGCCGCCACATAGGGATCGGCATCCGCCCAGACCCTCGCCGCTTCCAGCGATTCGAACTCGGCGACGATGAGGCTTCCGGAAAATCCGGCCTCGCCCGGGTCCTCGCAATCGATCGAGGGAAACGGGCCTGCGAGAATCAGCCTGCCCTCTTCCCGCAGCGCTTCCAGTCTGGCGAGATGGGCGGGGCGAGCCTGCCTGCGCAGGGGAAGGCCATCCTTCACATCCTCTCCGACGATGGCGTAGAGCATCATTCCTTCTCCTCGATGTATTTCGAGAGCATCGCGCTTTGCGCCAGCACGAACACCAGCATCAGGCCAAGGGTGCCGAACATCTTGAAATTGACCCAGGTCGATTCGGAATAATGCCTGGCGACATACAAATTGACGCAGCCCATGAGCGCGAAAAAGACGATCCAGCTCAGGTTGAGGCGGTCCCAGATCGCCTTCGGTGCAGTCATCTGTTTCTGCATCATGACCTGGATCAGGTTCCGGTCGAAAAAGGTTGCGCTCACGAAAAGCGCTGCGGAAAAGCACCAGTACAGGATGGACGGCTTCCACATGATATAGGTCTTGTCGTGGAGAAACAGGGTGGCCCCGCCCAGCAGCAGGACGATTCCGAAGCTCAGCCAGAGCATGGCATCGACTTTCCTGTGCCTGAAATACACCCAGACGATCTGGAAGAAGGTCGCGGCGATCACCACCCCGGTCGCATAATACATCGCATCGGCCCTGGGGCCGAAAAATGGAAAAATCTGATAGGTCCCGAAGAAAAGAATCACCGGGAACAGGTCGAATAGAAATTTCATGAATTGCAGCCCATATGGATCACTGAATTATGCCGCCTTATCTCGATGCTGTCCATCCGCTGGAATGAAATGTAAAATCTCGCAAAATCGTGTGTTTGAAACTTTCCGTTCAATTTGGTTCCATGAAGATCCAGCTTCTGGGCAAACAAGATCCATTTCCGCCCGTAACGGCCGCCCTCTCCTACCCGGACGGACTGCTCGCGGCAGGCGCAGACCTTTCACCGCAGAGGCTGCTTTCCGCCTACCGCATGGGCATTTTCCCCTGGTTCAGCCCGGAGGATCCGATCCTGTGGTGGAGTCCGGACCCGCGTCTCGTGCTGTTTCCGGAAAACCTGAAGATCTCCAGATCGCTACGCAAGACCCTGAAAAAGGGGGAATTCGAGATCCGCGTGGACACTTCCTTCCGGAAAGTGATGGAAGCCTGCGCTGCGCCGAGAAGGGGTGAGGCGGGCACCTGGATCGGCAAGGAAATGATCGAAGCCTATTCGATCCTGCACGAAATGGGACATTCCCATTCGATCGAAAGCTGGCGGGAAGGAGAACTTGTCGGCGGACTCTACGGCATCGCACTGGGGCGCGTGTTTTTCGGCGAATCCATGTTTTCCAGGCAAAGCGACGCATCGAAAGTCGCTTTCGCCCATCTCGTCCTCCAGCTCCGCCGCTGGGGCTTTCGCATGATAGACTGTCAGGTGAGAACGGATCATCTCGTTTCTCTCGGCGCCACGGAAATCCCCCGCAGCCAGTTTTCGGCCCTGCTGGGTATGCTGGTGGAAGGGGAAACGGGAAAGGGAAAATGGCGTTTCGATCATGACCTCCTTGAATAGGTTTCCACAGTATTATCTGACTTCCGAATATCCCTGCAGTTATCTGGAGGGGGAATCCGCCCGCTCCGAAGTGGCGGTTCCCTACAATCTGATCGATACGGAACTGTTCGGCAAGCTGATCCAGACGGGCTTCCGCCGCAGCGGCTACCTGGTTTACCGGCCGGGATGCAGGCTCTGCCATGCCTGCATCGCAGTGCGCATTCCTGTCGGGAAATTTGCACCGAACCGCTCCCAGAAAAGAGCCTTGAAGCGGCATGAAAGCCTCTTCGCAAGCGGCATGCAGCCCGATTTCGATGCGGAGCATTACGCGCTTTATTGCCGTTACCAGCAATCGAGGCATCCGGGAGGCGGAATGGACCGGGACGACGAGGATCAGTATGCCAAATCGCTGCTGCAAAGCCAGGTCGACACGACGCTTTTCGAATTCAGGGAAAACGGCGCGCTGCGCATGGTGAGCATCGTCGACAGGATCGTGGACGGACTCTCTTCCGTCTACACCTTTTTCGAACCCGATCTGCCCGGTTCCAGCTTCGGCACCTACAACATCCTCTGGCAGATCGAGCTTTGCAGAAAACTGGGACTTCCCTACCTTTATCTCGGTTACTGGGTCGAAGGCAGCATGAAGATGTCCTACAAGATCAACTTCGCCCCCCTCGAAGGTTATTTCGAAGGTAAATGGCAAACACTGGAAATCGACAAATGATGTATTCCCTGGCTCGCCCCCTCCTCTTCATGCTCGATGCGGAGGAGGCGCACGGCGCAACGCTGCGCATGCTCGATTTCGCACATGCGGCAGGACTGCTGCATGCGCCGCAATCCTCCTCCCCCGGGATTCCCGTCATGGGACTCGAATTTCCCAACCCGGTCGGGCTCGCAGCAGGGCTCGACAAGAACGGCGAACACATCGATGCCCTCGCCTCCCTGGGATTCGGCTTTCTGGAAATCGGAACGGTCACTCCCCGTCCGCAGCCGGGAAACCCCAAACCGCGCCTGTTCCGGCTGAAACATTCGCGCGCCATCATCAACCGCATGGGATTCAACAACCGGGGGGTCGACCATCTCGTCGAAAACGTCAGGAAGGCGAAATACCCCGGCATCCTCGGCATCAATATCGGCAAGAATTTCGACACGCCGATCGAGGAAGCAGCGACAGACTATCTGCTCTGCCTCGACAAGGTCTATCCTTACGCAAGCTACGTCACCATCAACATTTCCTCCCCCAACACCAGGAATCTCAGGCAGCTCCAGCATGGAGAAGAACTCTCCATCCTGCTTTCCTCTCTCAAGGAAAGACAGGCGAAGCTCGCGCAAAGGCATGGCAGGCATGTCCCCCTTGCCGTGAAGATTTCGCCCGATCTCGACGAGGCCGAAATCGGGGAAATCGCATCGCTCCTGGTTGCCAACGAAATCGAGGCGGTGATCGCCACCAATACCACGATTTCCAGAAGCGGCGTGGAAATGGATAGGTACGGCGGGGAAACGGGCGGACTGAGCGGTGCCCCGCTCACGGAAGCATCCACTCGGGTGATCGAAAGGCTGGCAGCGCATCTCTCCGGAAAAATCCCCATCATCGGGGTGGGCGGGATCATGTGCGCGGAAGATGCGAAAAGAAAGCTCGAAGCCGGCGCATCCCTGATCCAGGTCTATTCCGGACTCATCTACCGGGGACCGGATCTGGTGGGCGAAATATTGAAATCCCTGGAGAGGAAAGCATGAAAATAGGCGTGCCGAAGGAAATCAAGGACCACGAATTCAGGGTGAGCCTCACCCCCAGGGGCGCGAGCGCCCTCGTGGAAGGCGGACATGAAGTGGTGGTGGAAAGGAATGCCGGAGAAGCCATCGGTTTTTCCGACGAGGCGTACAGGAAGGCAGGAGCGCGCATCGTCCAAAACGCACAGGAAGCCTTCTCCGCGGCACTCGTGCTGAAAGTGAAGGAACCGCAGCCTTCCGAATACGACTTCCTCTTCCCCGGGGTCATCCTTTTCGGCTATCTCCATCTCGCCTCCTGCCCGGATCTTGCCAGGGCGCTCATGGAGCGGGGAGTGATCGCACTCGGCTACGAGACGGTCACCGACGCCTCCGGCAGACTTCCCCTGCTTGCCCCCATGTCCCAGATCGCAGGACGCCTCGCCATCCAGGAAGGATCCTCCGGGCTCACCCTCCCCAACGGAGGAAAGGGCATCCTGCTCTCCGGAGCCACCGGCGTGCTGCCGGCGAAGGTGATGGTGCTCGGCGCGGGAATGGTCGGGCGGAATGCGGCAAGGCTCGCGCACGCCATGGGCGCGGACGTCACCCTCTACGACATCGATCCGAATGCGCTCGCTCCCCACGAGGAATTCGGGATCAAGACCTGCTTCGCGAGCCACGGCATCATCGCCGAACATCTGCCGGAAGCCGACCTCGTGGTGGGGGCAACCCTGGTTCCGGGAAGGAACGCGCCGAGGCTGATCACCAGGGATATGGTGAAAAGCATGAGACCCGGATCGGTCATCGTCGACGTTTCCATCGACCAGGGGGGATCTTCCGAAACTTCGCGCCCGACCACCCATTCCGTTCCCTTTTATATCGAGGAAGGCGTGGTGCATTACTGCGTGACCAACATGCCCGCACTGGTTTCGAAAACCGCCACCCTTGCGCTCACCCAGGCAACCCTTCCCCACATCATGAAGATCGCGATCTCCGGGATCGATGGCGCCCTGGAAGAAAATCCGGGCCTGAAGGAAGGATTGCAGATCCGCGCAGGACAGATCGTCCATCCCGCGGTCCTGGAATCGCTGAAAAAAATCGGTCAGAATCAATCCTTATAACCGGAATGAATATGGATATCTCCCCTTCGTGGTTGATGCGCGGAATCGAAAAAGGGATAATCCCTGACGAAATACAAATTTAAGCCGTCCTTAAGGGAAATGGAAAGTTATCTGCTCATACTGGTGTCCACGGTTTTCGTGAACAATATCGTCCTCGTGAAAATTCTCGGACTATGCCCTTTCATGGGCGTTTCCAAGAAACTCGAGGCCGCTGTCGGCATGGGCGCGGCCACCACCTTTGTGCTCACGCTGGGTTCGGGAAGCAGCTACCTGATCTCGAAATACCTGCTGGGTCCGGATCTTTCCTATCTCACCACGATTTCCTTCATCGTGGTCATCGCGGGCATCGTCCAGTTCACCGAAATCGTGGTGAAAAAGGTGAGCCCGGTACTCTACCAGGTGCTCGGCATCTATCTTCCGCTCATCACCACCAATTGCGCGGTGCTGGGCATCCCGCTCCTGAATCTCCAGGAAAAGCACGATTTCGTGCAGTCGTTGCTGTTCGGAATGGGCGGAGCGGTCGGGTTCTCGATGGTGCTCATCCTGTTCGCGGGGATCCGCGAAAGGCTCGAAGCCGCCGATGTGCCCGAACCATTCCGTGGCGGGTCGATCGCGATGGTGACGGCCGGCCTCATGAGCATGGCATTCATGGGGTTTTCCGGACTCGTAAAGTGACCCCATCATGCTAGACGCAATCCTCGTCATGTCAGGGTTGGCGCTGTTTTTGGGCAGCCTGCTCGGATATGCATCCATACGCTTTCA
The DNA here is from genome assembly GCA_021848705.1 of Pseudomonadota bacterium. Classification (GTDB taxonomy): domain Bacteria; phylum Pseudomonadota; class Gammaproteobacteria; order Burkholderiales; family JABEVD01; genus JABEVD01. Next base: position 172 of record JAJZTT010000076.1, on the reverse strand, counting down.
CGTGCAGGGCAATGCGCTGGTCGAAAAGATCGACGCGATCCTGCCGCAGACCCAGTGCGCCCAGTGCGGCTTTCCCGGCTGCCGCCCGTATGCGGAGGCGATCGCCGAAGGCCGGGCCGAGATCAACCAGTGCCCGCCCGGAGGGGAAGCCAACATCCACAAGCTCGCCGAC
>JAJZTT010000075.1 GCA_021848705.1 Pseudomonadota bacterium | reverse complement strand
ACTTGTCCTTGTGGCGGAGCCTCGCCAGTGGCGTTCCGGTCAATGCATTGAACGTGACATGGCAGGAAGCGCATCGATAACGCTGCAGTCCGGAAGCCTTGCCCCAGCGCGCAATATGATCATGGCCGCATTTCGGACACACGGGCGTGGTCAATATCCGGTTTTCAATCAGGTCGTTGACCGCATCGACATGATCGGCCCGGTGCAGACAATCGGTCAACTGGCTCCGTTGGCGGGGCGTCAGATCCTGAACCAAGTCCTTCATTTCCTGAAAGTCAGTGTTTTTCATCGTCACACCTATCTCGTTGATTCTCATAACCTCAGTGTAGACCACGAGATTAAAGTGACATAGCCTTATTTGTTGTTATGTTGTGGAATAATGTAAAACACGGGCTATGTCATCGTCCCAATATCCATTTCTGGAAACTTACAATCCGTGGTTGGGGCGGCGAGACGGCTTTTGCCGGTCTGCCGGAATTCCATCGCGACGTGTTTGATGACCTTTATGCCGGAATTCTGCGCTTGCAACAGATGATTTCGGTGACCGGGCCGCGCCGTGTAGGCAAGAGCACTTTGCTCAGGCAGTGCATAAAGATCAGGGTTGGCTACACTATGGATGTGCAACTTCTTCGATTCGCCTTGAGCAGTAGCGGACAAGTATCCACCCACAGGTTCCGGCTTCCCGAATCGGCCGGGATTTTCATCATCAGGACTGGACCGTTCCTGGTCGTTCATGAAAAAATCGTGATGATTTTCGTCGAAAGGGACTCATGAACACCAGGCGCCAAAATCCGAAGCCGATCAAGCTTTCCAGAACCCACGCACCCGACGGGCTGTCCACGGTGGACTGGCAGCGCGGCCTGCGCAGGCAATTCGGTCGCGAGCAGTCTTTCGACCTGGAAAACCTGGGAAACGAAGCATTTTTCTCCGAATTTCGCGTCGGTAATCCGCAATCGAAAAGCCAATATCGGGTAGCCATCCGGGGAATTCGCGCCGGGGATAATTATTGTTCCTGCCCGGACTATGCGACCAACGAACTCGGAACCTGCAAGCATATCGAATTCACCCTTGCAAGTCTCGAGAAAAAACGTGGCGCCAAGACGGCTTTTTCCCGCGGCTATCATCCCTCTTTTTCGGAGATCCATCTCCGATACGACTGCGGCAGAACCGTCCATTTTCGTCCTGGAACCGATTGCCCCCGGGAATTGCGCAAAGCGGCCGAATCGCTTTTCGATGAGGCCAATGAATGGATGCTTCGGGAAGAGAATTTCGGAGAAATCGAAAAATTCCTGTCATTGGCGGCAAAGCTTGGACATGAGCTTCGCGCTTACGACGATGCCCTCGATTTTCTCGCCGGGCGCCGGGATGCAGCGCGCCGGGCTTCGACACTGGAAGACCTTTTCCAGCAAGGTGCCGCAGATCCTGCGCTGAAAAAACTGCTCAAGGTGCCGCTCTATTCCTATCAGGCCGAAGGCGCCCTGTTCGCAGTGCGGGCGGGGCGCGCGCTGATCGGCGACGAAATGGGTTTGGGAAAAACGATCCAGGCCATTGCCGCGGCCGAGATCCTGGCGCGCCACTTCGGCGTATCGAGGGTGCTGGTGATTTGTCCGACCTCGCTCAAATACCAGTGGCAGAGCGAGATTTCACGTTTCAGCGGTCGAGAGTCCCGGGTTCTGGGTGGGGGAAGGGTGCAGAGGCAAAAGGATTATGCTCTCGACGATTTCTGCAAGATCACGAATTACGAGAAACTGCAGCCCGACCTCGACCTGATTTCTTCCTGGGCGCCCGAACTCGTGATCGTCGACGAGGCGCAGCGGGTCAAGAACTGGAACACCATCGCGGCGCGAGCCTTGAAGCGTATCGATAGCGCTTATGCCGTGGTGCTCACCGGAACGCCGCTGGAAAACAAGCTGGAGGAACTGATTTCCATCGTCCAGTTCGTCGATCAGTATCGACTGGGGCCCACCTGGAAACTGCTGCATGAGCATCAGCTCCGCGACGAATCCGGCCGCGTGATCGGATATACGGGGCTCGAGAAAATCGGCGAGACGCTTGCGCCGATCATGATTCGCCGACGCAAATCGGAAGTATTGCGGCAACTTCCCGAAAGGACCGATCAGAATTTGCTGGTGCCGATGACCGAAATGCAGATGATCCACCATCAGGACAACTCGGACATCGTGGCGAAAATTGTTTCGCGCTGGCGAAAGACCAAGTTTCTTTCGGACAAGGATCAGCGGCGGCTCACCTGCGCGCTCCAGAACATGCGCATGTCCTGCAACAGCACCTACCTTCTTGATCAGGAAACCGATCACGGCGTCAAGGCGGACGAACTGGCTGCGCTTTTCGACGACCTTTTTTCGGATCCTGAAGCCAAGGTGGTGGTGTTCAGCCAATGGGTCAGGACGCACGAAATCGTGATACGCCGTCTGGAAGCGCGAGACATCGGTTATGTCAGCTTTCACGGCGGGGTGCCTGCAGAGCGCCGCCCGGAACTGGTGGCGCGCTTTCGCGAAGATCCTTCATGCAGGGTTTTTCTTGCGACCGATGCCGGAGCAACGGGTCTGAATCTGCAACACGCTTCAACCCTGGTGAACATGGATCTGCCATGGAACCCGGCGATTCTCGAGCAACGAATCGCCCGGATTCATCGCATGGGTCAGAAGCGCCCGGTGCAGATCGTCAATTTCGTGTCCAAGGGAACCATCGAGGAAGGAATGCTCTCGGTCCTCGCCTTCAAGCGATCGCTTTCATCCGGGATTCTCGATGGCGGCACGGGCGAGATTGCGCTGGGCGGATCCCGACTCAACCGCTTCATGAAGGACGTTGAAAACGTCACGGGCCACATGGGCGAAGGGGAGGCGGTTTTGCCTTCCGAAGAAGTGGCATCAATAGGCGATACTACCGTGAGCGCATCCTCAATTGAAGCCGAGGCGGCGGAAGCAAGGCCTTCGGAAGCGGATCCCTGGGGGGCGCTGCTGCAGTTTGGCGCTCAGTTTGTCGCCGCGCTTGCGGCTTCCGGAAATGCGCAATCCCATCCATGGGTCGAAAGCGATCCTGTCACAGGAGCCCGCAACCTCAAGGTTCCGCTGCCAGCGCCCGAAACCGTGAAAAAAATCGCCGATACGCTCTCCCTGCTTGCGGATACATTGAGGGGCGGAAACAAATGATCGGGCTTTGCCTCTGCGGCGGTCGCTTTCACTCCTCGACACATTGACGGACTCGGAGTTCCGGGTTGGCCAATAGAGGTTGTCATCCCACGATAGAAGGATGCCGCTACACCGGAAAACGGCATTCAAGTATTTCGCGAAATGTTACGCGGTCCCGAAGACTGAAAAACTTCGGGTTGGTGAAGTGCATTCCCCTATTCTCGATGATGCGTACCCGTGGATTTGATTTATTCCGTTGTGGTGATTATCATTGGTGTGTATCAATTTTCGGGAGATCGACTCATGGACACCGCACGCATTTTCCAGTCCGGCCGCAGTCAGGCTGTTCGCTTGCCAAAAGAATATCGTTTTGAAGGCACCGAAGTTGTCGTAAAGCACTTCGGAAATGGTGTCCTGTTATTGCCGCTCAATGATTCATGGGCGATGCTCGATGCGGCGCTGAATACTTTCGAGCCGGGGTTTCAGATCCTGCGTGAGCAACCTGGTGTACAGGCACGCGAGGAGATTGCGTTTTGATCTACATGCTGGATACCAATATCTGTATCTATGTCATTAATTCTCGGCCGGAAAAGGTATTGACGCGCTTCCGCCAGGAGCGATTGGGTGATATCGCCATCTCCAGCGTAACCGCAGCAGAGTTGGCCTTCGGTGTTGCAAAAAGCGGTTCGGCAAGAAATCGTCAGGGGCTGGAAATGTTTTTATCCACGCTGGAAATTCTGCCTTTCGACGAGGCTGCAATTTGGCACTATGGTGATTTGCGTGCCGACCTTGAGCTGCGTGGGCAGTCTATCGGAAGCCTGGATACGATGATTGCAGCGCATGCGCTGACGACCGATACGATTCTGGTTACCAACAACACACGAGAGTTCGAACGTGTACCGGGATTGCGGCTGGAAAACTGGGCTCAATAGTGGCTCCATCGAGGTACCTCGATCATGAATTCAGCATGGCGATTCGTCAAAAACCCAGGCGCGGCACAAGTCATGAAAAAATTCAGTGTTTCGGGCCGAAGCGCCGGCAGAGGTCATTCACCAGTTCGCTTTCGCCGCGAATACGCAGGAATGCCCCTTCTTCTTCGGATCGTTCTTCCAGCACTTCGCAGTTCGCGAAAATCTCTCCACGCATTTTCTGGGCCGACCAGGGAAGAAGAATTTCCGCCTCGATCCGGTCGCGATGGAAGAAGGCGATGATCGCCTCATACAATTTTGCGACATCCTCACTGCGGCGGGCGCTCATCCCGATGCAATCGGGATACTGGGCACGCAGTATCGCTTCGCGTTCGGCCTGCGCCGCTGCATCGCCTACATGGTCGATCTTGTTGAAGACGCGGATGCGCGGCACCGCTTCCGCGCCGATTTCGGTCAGCACGGCATCGGTCACTTCTCTTTGCCGCTCGTATCCCGGATCGCTCGCGTCGATGACGTGGAGCAGCAATGATGCATCGATCGCTTCTTCGAGCGTCGACTTGAACGATGCGACCAGACCGTGCGGAAGATTTTTGATGAAGCCTACGGTGTCGCTCACCAGCACGCGCGGGACGCTCTCGGGATGGAGGACGCGCACGGTGGTATCGAGTGTGGCGAAGAGCTTGTTTTCCACCAGCACATCGCTGCCGGTGAGCGCGCGCATCAGGGTGGATTTCCCCGCATTGGTGTAGCCGACGAGCGCAACGCTGGCGATGCCCCGGCGCTCCTGCCGCCGCGAACGCTGCGTCCTGCGATCGGCATCCATCGCTTCGATTTCCAGCTGCAATTCTGCGATGCGGTCGCGGATCTTGCGCTTGTCGAGTTCAGTGTGCGATTCGCCCGCACCCCGGCCGCCGACGCCGCTGCGCTGCCGTCCCTGGGGACCTGCGAGCTTCGCAGCTTCGCGCAGTCGCGGCGCCATGTAACCCAGGCGCGCGATTTCGACCTGGGCGCGCGCTGCGCGCGAGCTCGCGTGACGGTGGAAGATTTCGAGGATGACCATGGTGCGGTCCATCACCTGGCAGCCGACCTCGATTTCGAGGTTGCGCGCCTGCGAAGGCGATATTTCGTGATCCACGAAAACGACCTCGATCCTGCCCGCGTCCGGGTCGATGGCGTCGTGCAGGATTCTTTCCGGTTCGAAGCTTTCTGCGTCGACGTACGCGCGAATCTCTTCGCGCTTTCCAGTGCCCAGATAGGCGGTCGTATCGAAGTTCGAACGCTTTTGCGTGAAGGTGGCGGTGATCACGAACCCGAGCGTCCTGGCCAGGTCGCGCAACTCGGCAAGCGACGACTCGAATTCGACGTCGCTCACGTCCGGCAACTGCACTGCCGCCACGACGGCGTATTTCGTTTTGACTTCATTGCGCATACCGGTTCCTGTGAGAGGGCGAAACCCGACAGTATAGCCCCTGCCGATGCGATCCGCGTGATAGAATTTTCGCATCGTGTTGATGGGGTTGCGCATGAATCAGAGACATTGCACCTGCGGCGCCGAAGCCGACGTACGCCGCACCACCCGCCGAACGGCCGACGGGCGTGAAGAGATCATCTATCGGGTGGCCTGTCCGGTGTGCGGGCAACTCGGCCCTGCGGTCCCCCTCGGGGAAATGAGCGAGGAAGCCGCCATCGCAGCGGCGATCCTGGCCTGGAACGAAATGTACGTCCAGCTCCGTTCGTAGGGGCCATTTACGGAATCAGCAGGGGCCCGGCCGCTAGCGTGCATGGGCGATCGGCAGATCCTTCCAGTCCGTCGTGTAGGCGGGGGTCCTGTTGCCCCGCTTCATCGACCAGGGTCTCCTCGCGCCGAATCCCGAGATGCCAGGGCCCAGCGTGTTCCTGCCATATCTCCGGTTGATTTCATCCATCGCTTCCATCAGCCTCGACCTTCGCTCGAATTGCGCGAGGTCTGCGAAGAGGTCGATCGGCTGTTGTGATTTCGGGGAGAGTTGCACCAGCAATATGCCCGCCTTGGCATAGGCAAATCCCGGCCTGTAGATCTTCTTCAATCCTGACAACGCCGCCCGGGTCAACGCCAGGGTGTCGTCGGAAGCGGCAAGTGGCACGGTGACTCCCTGCGAATACTGCGGGTCTTCCGGCCTGAAGGGATTGGTGCGGATATGGACCTGGATTCCTCCCGCGATCGAGCCCTGATGCCGCAGCTTCTCGGCGGCCCTCGAGACATGCAGGGTCACCGCTTCGGAGAGTTCCTGGAGCGAGGCCACAGGCCGGCCGAAGGAGCGGCTCGACTGGATCTGCTGCCTGTCGACGGCGACTTCCTCGAGATCGATACAGGAAATGCCGTTGAGTTCGGCCACCGTACGCTCCAGCACCACGGAAAAACGCTTTCTGATCCTTGCTCGATCCGAGTTCTTCAGGTCCAGCACCGTGCGGATCCCCATGGTGCCCAGTCCTTCCTTCAGCCTCTTCCCCACTCCCCAGACTTCCCCCACGTCGATTCCTGAAAACAGTTTTTCCTGAAGGCATGGTGAAAGGGAAGAGAGGTCGCAAACGCCGTTCCATTCCGTTCTTTTTTTCGCAACATGGTTCGCCATCTTGGCGAGCGTCTTGGTGGAGCCGATGCCGATGCAGACGGGAAGTCCCACCCATTGCCTCACCTTTCTCCTGATCTGCTGGGCGTATTCCGTGAGATCTTGCGAAAAACCGGATAGATCCAGGAAGCATTCGTCGATCGAATAGATTTCGAGATTCGCTGCGAAGGAGGAGAGGATCGACATGAAACGGTTCGACATGTCGGCATACAGGGCATAGTTCGAGGAAAAGGCGACGATTCCGTGTCTTTTGGCGAGGTGTTTCAACTTGAACCAGGGCTCCCCCATGGGAATGCCGAGCGCCTTCACCTCCGCGGACCTTGCCACCACGCATCCATCGTTATTGGAGAGCACCACGACCGGCTTTCCCTCCAGGCTCGGATCGAAAACCCGCTCGCAGCTCACATAACAGTTGTTGACGTCAACCAGAGCGAATTTCATGGTTTGTGCAGCACCCTCGTCACCACGCCCCAGATCATGAGTTCTTCCCCTTCTGCGAATTCGATGTCCGGATATTCCGGATTCTCGGCGGCCAGTCGGATCCTTCCTGAAGTTTTTTTGAGGCGCTTCACCGTGAGTTCCCCGTCGATCACTGCGACCACCACATGCCCGTCCTGAGGCTCGATGGCCCGATCGACGATGATTTCGTCCCCGTCAAAAATGCCGGAGCCGACCATCGACCATCCGGAAACCCGGAGAATGAAGGATGCTTCCCGGTGCAAAATCAGGTGCTCGTTGAGGTCCACCCTGTCCTGAACATAATCGTCGGCCGGACTGGGAAAACCCGCCGGCACCCTGTGGGACATGACGGGGATCAGGCGTCCGGGCGCATCTGTCGCAATGGGAATGGCATCCGCAAACATTTCCTGTTTCCTGCGGCAGGAGGACAGGTAATCGAGCACGACCGATACCTGGCTCTCGGGCACCCGGATCGGTTTGGTGGGCTCCCTGTAGGCTCCGGATCCGGGCTTTCTTCCGGCTCCCGGCCTGAATCCGCCGCGTTTTGGTTTTCGATTTTCCGACATGACATGATTATTGCACAGCAATCATTCTGGCGAAAGGGCTGGTGCTGCATTTTTTCAGGGCCGGGAATCAGCCATCCGGCTTCCTAAGATGCGGGAAAGGCTCATGAACGGGCAGTGGAAATCAATCCCGGTGGTCTATATTGTCATCATGGAACACCCGGAATGCGCAATATGTCCGAAGAGCATGCACTGGCCATGAAATTCGAGGCGGAAGGAAAGCGACTTGCTGCGCTGGCAAGCGAACTGACCTCCATGACAGGGAGCGGAAACATCGATTCCCGGAGGCTTTTCGATCTGATGAGCAGGCTTGGCGAGGTGGAGCAGGAAATCAGGGACCTGTATTTCCGCTACCAGCTTTCCGACCTGGATTCAGGCTGAAAGGGTTCAGGCCCGGTCGATGTCGTATCTTCCGGAGGAGACGCTGGAGTGTCCGTCCGGTCCGTACAGGCTGGTGGTGCGGCCGGCGAGATGCTGGAGCATGGACAGCGCCTGCTGGTTGCTTCTGAGCCTCGTGTCGATGATGGCGCCGTTGGTTTCGTTGGAGGCGCGAATGAGTCCGGAGAGATGGATCAATTCCTTCCAGACCTCCATGGAATCGGGATGGCGTTTCAGCCACTCCACGATGGCTGAATTCGGGACCATCCGGTTCCGCTCTTCGGCGAGCGGGGCGATCCTGCCGATGATTTCCGATTTCCTGCGGACGATTTCCGTGAGGCGTTCGCTGTCCCCCGCGACGAGGGCTGTTTCTTCCTCCCTGAGAAGGGATAGGAAATCACGGGAGAGGCCGAGTTCCTCCCGGAGGATTCCGGACAGCCTCGTGTCGTCGATCATGAGCCGGTCTTCCCGGACTGGATGAGATCCTGCACGGTTCCGATCAGCTTGCTGCTGATCGATTCCGGATTGATCCTGAAGCGCCCTTCGCTGATCGCCTGCTTGATCTGGTTGACCTTTTCCATGTTCACGACGGGCGTTGCGGAAAGATTGTCTTCCAGCGTCTTGAGCCTGGAGGAAAGGGAGCTGATTTCCACGCTCGTTCCTTCGGTTCTGGTCGCAGGCGCGGCCTTGGGCGCCTGGGTCTTGCCGGTGCCTGAAGCCGGAGAGAGCGGTTGCAGTGAGCTATCGATCTTCATGATCCATCCTCAATATCGTATATGCCTGTCATATCGGAATTCCAGCCGGAAACTTTAGGAAAAATCAGTAAATCACCTCGACGATCGGCCCGGGTCTTGCCGTTCCGCTCACGATGTGGCCTGAAGGCGTCCTGACCTGAACCGGCTGACCTTCGGCAGCCTGGCCGAGGGCGATTCCTTCCGAAGTGACCTGGAATCCGGATCCCTTCGAAACCAGCCTGACCGATTGTCCTTGCCGGATGATGATCGGGGAGCGTAGCTGGGTCGCGAGCAGGGGATATCCGGAAGGGATGCTGGCGCCCATGGTTTTGCCGATCACCTCCGATTCTTCGGTCAACACCCCGGGAGGGGACTGGGCGATGTCCATCTTTCGCTTCATCACGTCGGAAGGGGAGATCAGCGTACCCTGTGCCAGGGGCCTGGTGGAAACCACGACCTGCGTGATCACCCGGATCTTCACCGGGACATAGATCGACCACATGCCTTCACATTTCACCCCGACCGTGGTGTTCCCCCAGAGCCGGTTGCCCTCGGAGAGAAAGACTTCCATGGACGGACAGGCGGGAAGGTTCAGGTTTTCGTCGATGTGACCGACTTCCACCGAAACTTCCCCGGGTAGCCCTGCCGCCTGCGAGACGACGAAGCGCTGCACGGCATGACGGATCGAGGCGACGCTCTGTACGGCAGCCTGGGCGCCTGCGGAAAATGTCAGGAAAGCGAGAAAAAGAAGGAAGCTTGGCACGTTCGATATCCCAAAAGTCCAGTTTATCCCAATCCGGCAACGAATGCATGAGTAATGCAGGAGCGGCAAGAAATTGTCGGTTGCGATGGCAATAATTGCCGTTTTTCTCCAGGAATGCTGGGGAAATCCGGCGAAAAAAGCTTGGCACGGATCCTGCAAAAGGAGGGGGGAGGAGAGGGAAGGTCATGATCAGCAGACTCGACAGGGATTTCGAATTCTACCAGCAGGCGTTGCGGCTCAGGAGCGCGCGCCAGCAAGTGCTGGCTTCGAACATCGCGAATGCGGACACACCGAATTACAAGGCGAGGGATTTCGATTTCGCCAAGGCGCTCCAGGGCATCCTTTCGGGAAACGGGACATCCGCAGAACTCGTAAGGACCGATCCGCGCCATCTTTCCGTGCCTTCTGTTTTTCCGGGCGTGAAGCTCCAGTACAGCAACCCCTACCAGTCTAGCCTCGACAACAATACCGTCGAGATGGACGTGGAAAGGAACAAATACATGGACAATTCGATCCACTTCGAGGCCGACCTCACTGCAACCACCAGCAAGATCAAGATGATGCTTTCAGCGATACAGGGGTAAGAAATGTCTTTGTTCAACATTTTCGGCATAGCCGGATCGGGAATGGTGGCCCAGTCGCAGCGGCTGAACGTGGTGGCGAGCAATCTCGCCAACATGGATAGCGCAACCAGTCCCTCCGGCCAGCCCTACCGTGCGAAACAGGTGGTGTTCACTTCCGCCGATGTCGGGATGGGGGCGTTGGGAGTAAAGGTTTCCTCTGTGGTGGACGATCCGAAGCCCATGAAGCAGGTCTACGATCCGCACAATCCGCTTGCCGATTCCAGGGGATTCGTCACCATGCCGAACGTGAATGTAGTCGAGGAGATGGTCAACATGATTTCCGCTTCGCGTTCCTACCAGAACAATGTGGACATGATGAATACGGCCAAATCGATGTTGTTGAAAACCCTGACCCTCGGTCAGTAAGGAGAAATGAAATGAGCCTGAGTGGAGTACAGAACACGACTTCTGCGGGGACGGCCGCCTCTTCGACCGCATCGGTCACCGCGAATTCGGTGCAGAACCTGACCAACCAGTTTCTCACGCTGCTCGTGACGCAGATGCAGAACCAGGATCCGTTGAATCCGATGGACAATGCGCAGATCACCAGCCAGATGGCGCAGCTCAGCACGGTGACCGGGATCGGCAATCTCAACACGACCATGAATTCGCTTTCTTCGGCGGTCATGTCCAGCCAGTTGCTGCAGTCGACCACCCTGATCGGAAAGAGCGTGCTTTCTGCAGGAAATACCCTGAACCTCGCCGCGGGCGGAACAGCCCAGTTCGGCGTGGACCTTCCCCAGCCTGCGGACAGCCTCGCCATCAGCATCACCGATTCCGCCGGAAACACGGTTCGAACCATCGATCTCGGGCCTCAGGCGGCGGGCACGATGTCCCTGCAGTGGGATGGGCTCACGAATGCCGGCACTCCGGCTCCTGCCGGAACCTACCAGTTCTCGGTGCAGGCCAAGCAGGGAGGAAGCAACGTCACGGCGAATGCGCTCAGCCAGGATGTGGTGAACAGCGTATCGCAGAATTCACAGGGCTTGTTGCTGAATCTCGGCAGCGGCAATCAGGTGGCATTGTCAGGCGTCAAACAGATTCTTTAGGAGAAAATCATGGGATTTCAACAGGCATTGAGCGGTCTGAGCGCCGCCGACCAGAACATGCAGGTCATCGGCAACAACGTCGCCAATAGCAATACCGCTGGCTTCAAGTCGTCGACTGCACAGTTTGCCGACCTGTACGCGAGTTCCCTTGCAGGAGGATCGGTCGGCGGAAGCGGAACGCAGATCGGGATCGGCACCTCGGTTTCCTCGGTTTCCGAAAATTTCACCCAGGGAAATCTTGCCACCACCAACAATCCGCTCGATCTTGCCATCAACGGGGCAGGTTTTTTTCGCATGAATTCCGGCGGGACGGTTTCCTATACGAGAAACGGACAGTTCCAGGAAGACAAGAACGGATTCATCGTCAATTCCAACGGCCTGAACCTCACCGGATATTCCGCCACCAACGGGTTGGTGAACACAGGAACCATCACCAATCTGCAGATTCCCACGGCCAATTTTCCTCCCAAGGCGACGAGCAGCATGGTGGTGGGAGCCAACCTTTCCTCCAGTTCCACGGCGCCCACGGTTGCGCCATTCAATGCGACCGACCCGAATACCTACAATTTTTCGACCCCCCAGACGATCTATGACAGCCTGGGGCAGTCCCATTCCTCATTGATGTATTTCGTGAAGACCGCGACCCCCAATGTCTGGAATGCCTACACCTATGTGGACGGGACATCGGCTGATCCGGTCCAGAGCGCGGCGACCCTCGGGACCAGTTCCACCAGCGCCGCGCAGACGGCAACGCTTGCTGCAGGCGGAACGGCCGCACAGGCGACC
>JAJZTT010000074.1 GCA_021848705.1 Pseudomonadota bacterium | reverse complement strand
GTACATGACGGTCGGTCAATTCGGAAAGCAGGGACCGATAAGTCCCGGTCTCAGACATGCAACTGCGCGGCCATCGGGCTTACGTCCCGCAAAACGTACGATATTGGGCAGTGTGTTCCCGCGGAGCCGGGTTCGAGAAAGAGCGCGTATCCCCTGTTTCCGCATGCGGGGCCGAAAGCGCTTCGAGCAGCCTGTCGAACGGCCGAAGGTCGCCTTCGCTGCTTGCGGCTTCCAGCGCCTCTTCGACCAGATAATTGCGCGGGATCAGCAAAGGATTGATGCTGCGCAAATCCGCCGCGACTTGCTTTGCCGGTCTTTCTTCACGGGACAGTCTCGCCAGCCAAAGCGGCAGCCAGGCATCGAGCTTTTCCGGATTTTCGGCGAACAGGCTGCGCAAGGAACTCTCTGCACCTTCTGCCGCATCGGCAAGCCTACGCCAGGAGAGGGTGAAGTCGGATTGAGCTGCATACATCGCATCCAGAAAACCTTCGGCAAGAACTGCATCGCCCTCTTCCATTTTCCGCAGCCCAAGCTTCTTCCGCATCACGGAAAGCCATGCGCGCTCGTAGTGTTCCCGGAAATCGTTCACCTCTTTCGACGCAAGTTCGATGGCGCGCTCCTCGTTTTCATCCAGAAGTGGAAGCACCGCCTCGGCGAATCGGGCCAGGTTCCACTGCGCAATGGCAGGCTGATTGCCGTAGCAATAACGCCCGTTGCGGTCGATCGAACTGAACACGGTGCCCGGATCGTAGTGCTCCATGAATGCGCAGGGCCCGTAATCGATCGTCTCTCCGGATAACGCCATATTGTCGGTGTTCATCACGCCATGGATGAATCCCGCCCCCATCCAGTCGGCAACCAGTCCGGCCAGGCGCATGGAGAAGTCGCGCAAAAATTCGATATATCCCCCACCTGCAAGCTCCGGATAATGGCGCTTCATGGTGTAGTCGGCCAGGCGCTTGAGCGATGCAATGTCGCTGCGCGCGGCAAAATACTCGAAGGTGCCGATGCGGATGTGGCTTGCCGCAACCCGGGTCAGCACCGCGCCCGGCAGCGCCGATTCGCGATATACCGGCTCGCCGGTCGCAACCACGGCAAGTCCTCGCGTGGTGGCAATTCCGAGATGATGCATGGCTTCGCCCACCAGGTATTCCCGCAACATGGGACCCAGTGCCGCCTTGCCGTCGCCGCTTCGCGAGAATGCCGTGCGTCCGCTGCCCTTCAACTGGATGTCCCGGCGGCGACCTGCGCGGTCGATCACTTCGCCGAGCAGCAACGCGCGGCCATCGCCCAGCTGCGGCACGAAGTTTCCGAACTGATGCCCCGCATAAGCCTGCGCAATGGGCTGCGATCCGGGCGCAATCAGATTTCCCGAAAAATACTGCACGAAGTCGGGAGAATCCAGTTCACCGGGCTCGAGTCCGAGTTCTTGCGCCAGAGAAACATTGAGCCTGACCAGGGTTGGCGCAACCGTTCGCTCTGCCTGGGCGAAGACATACAGGCCTTCGAGTTCGCGCACATAACTGTTATCGAAGGTGAGCATGGATTGTAGGGGTGAAATAACGGCAATAATACCAGACTGAAACGTTCAACAAAAGCCGCCACGATCGCCGAACTGCTGCAGCGCAGCGTCGCGCCGGAAGCCGGATATGGCGATCTCATCGACCGAATCGCGATGAACCGGGCCGTGTCATGATACGATAATTAAAGGGATCCTGGCATCCTGGAAACTTTCGACGAATCCCGAGGCAATCAACTGAATTGGAAGACACAGCCAAACACACCCCCATGATGCAGCAGTATTTCCGCATCAAGGCCCAATATCCGGAAATGTTGCTCTTCTACAGGATGGGCGACTTCTACGAGCTGTTTCACGAGGATGCCGAAAAGGCGGCGAAGCTGCTCGACATCACCCTCACCAAACGCGGTTCATCGGGCGGGGAGCCGATCAGGATGGCTGGCGTACCTTACCATGCCGCCGAGCAATATCTCGCGAGGCTGGTGAAAATGGGGGAATCGGTCGCGATCTGCGAACAGATCGGGGATCCTGCTGCAAGCCGGGGACCTGTCGAGCGCAAGGTGGTGAGAATCATCACACCGGGAACCCTCACCGATTCCGCCCTCATGGAAGAGAATCGCGACAGCCTGCTCCTGGCCGTCCATCCGGGAAAAAAGCTCGGGCTCTCCTGGCTCAACCTCGCTGCAGGGGATTTCGCGGTCTTCGAAACCGACCCAGCCAATCTGCAAGGAGAAATCGAGCGCCTGAAACCTTCCGAAATCCTGATCCCGGAAGAAATGAATTTCCCCGATTCCAGACTTTGCGTGAAGAAGATTCCTGCGTGGCATTTCGACCATGACACCGCTTCGAAATCACTATCCAGACAGTTCGGAACCCGCGACCTTTGCGGATTCGGCTGCGATGGACTTTCCTCTTCCATCCAGGCGGCGGGCGCGCTCCTCGAATATGCCCGCCTCACCCAGGGATGCGATCTTTCCCATATCAGGGGAATCCGGGTCGAGTCGGACGACGCCTATCTCAGGATGGATGCCGCGACCAGGAGAAACCTCGAAATCACCGAAACCCTGCGCGGGGAGCCCTCCCCCACGCTCCACTCGCTGATGGACACCTGTTCGACCAACATGGGAAGCAGGCTGCTGCGCCACTGGCTGCATCATCCTCTCAAGAACCGGATCGAAATCGAAAACCGGCTCGCCGCGGTTTCCGATCTCCTGGAAGGATATCGCGATGTGGAAAGTTCCCTGAAAGGCTGTGTCGACATCGAGCGCATCGCGACCCGCATCGCACTCGGCAGCGCAAGGCCTCGAGACCTTTCCGGACTGCGCGACAGCCTCTCCCTTTTGCCGAAATTGCAGGAGAGGCTGGAGGATTGCGAATCCGCAAGGATCGCATTCCTCCTCGATTCGTTTTTCGTGCCGGAGGAAATCTCCTCCCTGCTCGGATGCGCCATCCTCGACGAACCGGCCTCCGTGCTTCGCGAAGGCGGCGTGATCCGCGAAGGATACGACGCGGAACTCGACGAGATGCGGGCCATCCAGGTGAACTGCGACCAGTTTCTCGTCGCGCTCGAAGCGAAGGAGAAGGAGAGAAGCGGAATCGCCAATCTCAAGGTGGAATACAACCGGGTGCACGGATTCTACATCGAGGTTTCTGCAGCCCAATCGGAAAACGTCCCGGGAGACTACCGGAGGCGACAGACCCTCAAAAACGCGGAAAGATACATCACCCCTGAGCTGAAATCCTTCGAGGACAAGGTACTGTCCGCAAAGGACAAGGCGCTCGCGCGGGAAAAACTGCTCTACGATGAACTTGTCGCAAAACTCTCCCCGATGGTGCCGGACCTGCAGAAGATCGCGAAAGCGGTCGCCGAGATCGATCTGCTTTCCTGCTTCGCCGAACGGGCACAAACCCTTGGCTACGTCCAGCCGGAGTTTTCGGACGAAGCCGGAATCAGGATCGAGGGCGGAAGGCATCCTGTGGTCGAGAACCAGGTCGAGCATTTCATCGAAAACGACGTCCTGCTCGACGACTCGCGGAAAATGCTCCTCATCACCGGTCCCAACATGGGCGGAAAATCCACCTACATGAGGCAGGTCGCGCTGATCGCCCTGCTCGCCCATTCCGGGTCCTTCGTTCCTGCAAGAAGCGCCGGAATCGGCATCCTTGACAGAATTTTCACCAGGATCGGCGCATCCGACGACATCGCGGGAGGACGCTCCACCTTCATGGTGGAAATGACCGAGGCGGCCAACATCCTCAACAACGCGACTTCATCAAGCCTCGTGCTGATGGATGAAATCGGGCGAGGCACTTCCACCTTCGACGGACTTGCGCTCGCTTGGGCGATCGCGCGCCACCTTCTGGAAAAAAACCGTTCTCTTGCGATGTTCGCCACCCATTATTTCGAACTCACCCAGCTTTCCCAGGAATTTCCCCAGGCTGCCAACGTGCATCTTTCCGCGGTCGAGCATCAGCACGAAATCGTATTTCTGCACAGCGTATCGGAAGGGCCTGCGAGCCAGAGCTACGGACTGCAGGTGGCCGCCCTCGCCGGAATCCCAGGCGCAGTGATCCGTTCTGCGAAAAAGCGACTGCAGAAGCTCGAAAACCAGGCGGCAAGGGAGCAGGCTGCGAGCCTCCAGGGGGATCTTTTCTACCAGATGGAGACCCCCGAGCCCGAGCCGCATCCTGCAGTTCTGCTGCTCGAAAAGACAGATCCGGACGATCTCACTCCGCGAGAAGCGCTGGAACTCCTCTACAGGCTGAAAAAACTATAGGATCATTTCCTTCCGGATTCCCCTGCTGACGAAGCGCTTCTTGAGGAGCTGGAGCGCTTCGATCTGGATCTGCCGGATCCTTTCGCGTGTGAGGCCCATGGTTTTGGCGAGTTCCTCCAGGGTCATGGGATCATGACCGTTGAAGCCGAAACGCTTCTCGATCACGGACTTCTGCCGGTCTGCCAGTTCCTCCACCCATTCCATGACGATCTTCTGCATCTGATATTCTTCCAGAAGGATGTCCGGGGGAGGATTCTGTTCGTCCTGAATCGATTCCCCGATGGAGAGCATCGGGTCGATATCCAGCGGAGCATCGAGGGAAACCATCCTTTCGTTCTGACGCAAGGCCCATCTCACTTCGTCCGCCGGAATGTCGAGCTTGTTGGCGATATTGTCCGCATTCCTTTCGATGTCCCCTTCGTGCTCCATGACCCGCATCACCCTGAGGATGGAGTTGAGTTCCTTGACGACATGAACCGGAAGGCGGATCGTCCTCGACTGATTCATGATGGCGCGCTCGATGTTCTGGCGGATCCACCAAGTCGCATAGGTGGAAAAGCGGAAGCCCAGTTCAGGATCGAACTTTTCCAGCGCGTGGATCAGGCCGAGATTTCCTTCTTCGATGAGATCAAGCAGCATCACGCCGCGATTCGCATAGCGTTTCGCGATGTTCACCACCAGCCTCAGGTTGTGTTCGATCATTTTCTGTCTGGCAAGGAAATTGCCCTGCTTCACCTGCCTGGCAAGATGCTGCTCCTGTTCCGCGGTCAGAAGCGGCTTGCGGCCGATCTCGTTGAAATAAATCTGGGTGACATCATGAGTGCCTTCTTCGTTGCAATGATCTTCGTCATGCTGCACTTCCTGCATCGACAGGTATTCCTCTTCCGAGTACTGCATCTCTCTCATGATGCCTCCTTTGAATGAGTCTAATTCATGTATTTGATTTTAATGGTTTATTGGATTATCCAACATGATTGCAAATTGGTTTATGAGTGATTTTCTCAATATTCGGGTAAGAAACAGGAAAGATCGCATCGGAATTTGTCCTAGACTTTAACTTACCCTCCCCTCTCGGGTATGATTGCAGGTTTACAGTTTCGAGGATTCACGATGGCCCACAATCTCTTCAATTCGCTCCGGGAATTCAGGCTCGCCTCCGGCGGAACAGGCCGCTATTACTCCGTCGAAGCGCTCGGGGAAGCCGGGCTTGGCAACATTTCGCGCCTTCCGGTATCGATCCGGGTGGTGCTGGAATCCGTCCTGCGCAATTGCGACGAAAAGCGCATCACCGAGGAGCATGTCCGCAGGCTCGCCGCCTGGCAACCCAATGCGGAAAGAACGGAAGAGATTCCTTTCATCGTGGCCAGAATCGTATTGCAGGATTTCACCGGAGTTCCGCTGCTTGCCGACCTCGCTGCGATGAGGAGCGCAGCGAAAAATGCGGGACGCGATCCTGCCGTGATCGAGCCGCTGGTGCCGGTCGACATGGTCGTCGATCATTCGGTTCAGGTCGACCATTACAATACTCCGCGCGCGCTCGAACTCAACATGGCCCTCGAATTCGATCGCAACCGCGAGCGCTATGAATTCCTCAAATGGGGAATGCAGGCATTCGAGACCTTCAAGGTGGTTCCTCCCGGAATCGGCATCGTCCACCAGGTCAATCTCGAATACCTGGCAAGAGGTGTCCTTTCGAAGAATGAAGTATATTTCCCGGACACCCTGGTCGGGACCGACTCCCACACCACCATGATCAACGGCATCGGCGTGGTGGGCTGGGGCGTGGGCGGCATCGAAGCCGAAGCCGGCATGCTCGGCCAGCCCGTATATTTCCTCACGCCGGACGTGGTGGGCGTGAATCTCAAGGGAAGACTCCCTGCAGGCGTCACCGCGACCGACCTGGTGCTCGGCATCACGGAAAAGCTTCGTGCCGCGAAGGTGGTCGGCAAATTCGTGGAATTCTTCGGCGAGGGAGCGGCATCCCTTTCCGTTCCGGACCGCGCCACCATCGCCAACATGGCGCCGGAATACGGCGCGACCATGGGTTTCTTCCCGGTGGACGAGGCGACCTGTTCCTACATGAGCGCAACCGGAAGGAGCGAAGAAGAAGTCGATGCGCTCAAATCCTATTTCCGGGCGCAGGGAATGTTCGGCATTCCTGTCGAAGGAGAGTGCGATTACAGCCAGGTGGTCGAATTCGATCTTTCGAAAATGGTGCCCTCCGTAGCGGGCCCCAGGCGTCCCCAGGACAGGATTCCACTTTCCGAACTCGGAGCGAAATTCCGGGCGCTGCTGCAAAAAACCGCATCCGAAGGCGGGTACGGGAAATCCGCAAATGACCCGAGAAATCCCATCGCGGGAACGGATGGAACGATCGGCCATGGCGACGTACTGATCGCTGCGATCACTTCCTGCACCAACACTTCCAACCCGGGCGTGCTGATCGCTGCGGGACTGCTCGCGAAAAAGGCGGTGGAAAAAGGGCTGAAAGTCGATCCCAGGATCAAGACTTCGCTCGCCCCCGGCTCTCGCGTCGTGACCCGTTACCTGGAAAAAGCCGGCCTGCAACCCGCCCTCGATCAACTCGGATTCAGGCTGGTGGGTTACGGATGCACCACCTGCATCGGCAACTCCGGCCCGCTGGAACCGCACATCGAGGAAGCGGTGGTTTCGAACGAAGTGGTTGCCGCCGCGGTATTGTCCGGAAACCGCAATTTCGAGGCGAGGATCCACCAGAACATCAAGGCAAACTTCCTGATGAGCCCGCCGCTCGTGGTGGCCTACGCCATCGCCGGCACCGTGAATCTCGACATCGATTCCGATCCGATCGGCCATGATTCTGCCGGCAATCCGGTGATGCTTTCCGACATCTGGCCTTCGAACGAGGAAATTGCAGCCTCCATGCATCACGCGATGGATCCGCAAATGTACCGCGAACTCTATGCGGATTTCACGAAGGACAATCCGCTCTGGGAGCAGGTCGAATCTTCCGAAGGCTCGGTTTATGCCTGGAACGCCGAATCCACCTACATCCAGGAGCCTCCCTTCTTCAGGGGAGAGCAGGCGACAGGCGGGGACATCTTCGGCGCCCGCGCCCTCGGCATTTTCGGCGACTCGGTGACCACGGATCACATCAGCCCTGCAGGTGGAATCAAGACTTCCTCCCCTGCCGGGAAATACCTCACCGGACATGATGTCGCGGTTGCCGATTTCAACAGCTATGGTTCGCGCCGCGGCAACCACGAAGTGATGATGCGCGGCACCTTCGCAAACGTGCGGATCAAAAACCTGATGATCCCGGGATCCGAGGGCGGTATCACGCTCTGCAACGGAGAAGAGACCAGCATCTACGACGCGGCGATGAACTACATTTCGGCAGGCATTCCGACCGTGGTGTTCGCAGGAGAGGAATATGGCACAGGATCTTCCCGCGACTGGGCTGCCAAGGGCACCCGGCTGCTCGGAGTGAAGGCGGTGATCGCATCCTCCTTCGAGCGCATCCATCGCAGCAACCTGGTCGGAATGGGGGTTCTGCCCTGCCAGTTCAGGGAAGGCATTACCGCGAAGAGCCTTGGGCTCGATGGCAGCGAAACCTACGACCTCAAGGTGGGGGAAATCTCGCCAAGGAAGGAAGTCAGCCTCGTCATCCATCGCAGGGATGGAAGCAGCACGGAAGTGCCGCTCATCCTTCGGATCGACACCCCGATCGAGGTGGAATATTATCGCAAGGGCGGCATCCTGCCCTATGTGCTCGAAGTTCTGCTGAAGTGAACTTCAAGGGGCGCGCAAGCGCCCCTTTCCATCGAGGTCTCGGTAGCAGGCCGAAAGGATCAAAGCTCCCCGTCGAAGTGCAGGTGCGAAAGCATGTCGACTTCGAATTTCTTCCAGCGGCTCGCCGAAGGTTCGGTTTCGTAATCGACGATCTTCCCTTCCCTCCTGGTCTGCCAGAGCAGTTTTCCGTCCCGCAGCACCAGTTGGTAGGCATTCTCGGGCCGGGTCAGTTCCTCGAAGCGCCGAACCACTTCCTCGGCAAGTTCCGGGCTGTCGATGACGAGCCCGATTTCGGTGTTGAGATGCTCGGAGCGCTGGTCGAAATTCATCGAGCCGATGTAGACTCTTTTCCGGTCGAACACCCACATCTTGCCGTGCAGTCCATAAGCGCCGTATCGCGCGAGGCTGAGGGATTCCCCGCTGCCGCCAGGATTGCCGAGATCGCGCTTGATTTCGAAGAGATGCACTCCGGATTCGAGCAGGGGTATGCGGTAATGCATGTAGCCGGATTGAGCGGAAAGCACATGGGTCGAATTCAGGGAATTGGTCAGGATGCAGACCTCCACGTTTCTTTTCCGAAGAGATCGCAGCATCGCCATGCCGTCCTTCCCTGGGACGAAAAACGGGCTCACCATCAGCAGTTCGTGCCGGACAGAATGCAGATCCCGGTAGACTTCGCGCCGGATCAGGTGCCCCGGCTGCTTTCCCTGTTCGACGAGGCGCTTTTCCGGGCTGTCGTAGATCAGCCTGGCGGGCGCCCAGATGAGGGGGATCTTTCCGGAAACCAGCTTCCTGACCGATTCTTCCGCGCCCTGGACTTCCGGAGGAGCGTCCTGCGCATCCGGCTTTCTGCGCAACCGGGCAAGCGCATTTCCACCCGGTTTTTTCAATATCAGTTCTTCGACCGGAACGGCCAGTGGACTGTTCCAGAAGTCATCGAAAGTGCCCGAAAGACGTCTCACCATGGGGCCCACCGTGAACAGATCGTCGTCCCCGAATTGCGATTGAGTGGAAATCTGGAAATAGGCATCCCCGATGTTGCGGCCGCCGATCAGGGCTATGGCATTGTCCGAGACGAACAGCTTGTTGTGCATCCGGTAATCGAGCCTCGATTTGTCGAATGCGAATTCCAGTGCGCGGAGCGCCTCGGAATGCCCTCGATACGAGAAAGGATCGAAAATCCGGATCGAGATATTTGGATGGACTGCCAGAATCTTCCACCGATCGTCTTCTGCCTCGGTATCCCCGTCGTCGACCAGGATGCGCACCCGCACGCCCCGGTCCGCAGCCTCCAGCAGCGCATGGGCGAGCAGCAGTCCGGAATCGTCGCCGCGAAAAAGATAATACTGCAGATCAAGGGTACGCTGCGCCTTGCGTGCGAGTTCCAGCCGGGCGAGCAGTCCGTCGACGCCCTGGTTGATGAGGTAAAAACCGGATTGCCCAGGATGTTTCGCCGCATCCACCGAGAATGTCCGCCCGAGCGGGGTTTCTTCAGGGTGGGCGTAGGCCGAGGAAATATTTCTCGTCGCATCCCGGGGAATGGATGCGCATCCGTACAGCATGAAGGCGATCATCGCCGCCTGTAGCAATCGCATGCGGTTCATGTGAAAAACGCAGTCAATAGATCCAGCTAATTCCGGCTTTCAACGTTTTCGGAGGGCTGCCGCCGATGATCTGGTTCTTTCCGGAAACTTTCCGGTTGAGCAGCGTTCCGGCGGCGATCACGCAATCGTCGTCGCTGCCGGATCCCTTCAGTGCGGATACGTTGAATCCGATCCAGACATTGTCTCCGAAAAGCACGGGTTCCGGCTCGTTGAGACGCTCTCCTGCAAGATTCCTGATTTCGTGAAAATCGTGATCCATGATTACGACATTCCAGGAGAGCAGGTTGTTCCTTCCGAACACGATTTCCCTGGAGCAGAAGAAGGAGGCGCCCGCCCCGGTATTGAAATTGTCACCGAACTCTATCCTTCCGCCGACCATGAACCTCGCACCAGGAGAAATGCGCGCCCTCCCCCTGAAATGCACGATCCCGTCTACATGCCAGACAGATTTCATCGATTCGTCGTATACGCCGGTCCTGTCGAAGCCGATCTGCACCATGCCCGGACTCGGGTCGTCGACCAAGATTTTTCCTTTCATCCTGTCGAGCGAAACCCGGTGGGAAATCCAGACCGGAAAAAGGATGGCCTGCCTGAATTCCAGATACCGGAAATTGAAGTAGACCGATTTCGGCAACGACCTGATGTAGCGGAAGGCCTTTTTCAGTTCCCTGACAATCATGTTCCGGTCGGCAGCTCAAGCCCGAAAAGGCGGCAGAAATTTCGGGTGGTGGCCTCCTTCACCTCGTCGACTGAAATTCCTCTCAATCTTGCAATTTCTTCCGCCACATGAAGCACAAAGGATGGTTGATTGGTTTTCCCGCGATAGGGAACCGGAGCGAGATAGGGGGAATCTGTTTCGACCAGCATCCGCTCGAGCGGAAGGTTCTTCGCCACTTCCCTGATCGAGGCTGCGCTCCTGAAGGTGACGATCCCGGAAAAGGAGATGTAAAAATTCATGTCGATCGCAGCTTGTGCGACTTCCATGCTTTCAGTGAAGCAGTGCATGATTCCCCCCACTTCCCTCGCCCCCTCCTCCATCATGATCGAAAGGGTGTCGGCCGCGGCTTCCCGGGTATGGACGATGACGGGTTTCCCGGCCTTCTTCGCCGCGCGGATGTGGTTCCTGAAACGCTGCCTCTGCCACTCCAGGTCCCCCTTCAGCCTGAAGTAGTCGAGACCCGTTTCGCCCACCGCGATCACCTTCGGGTGATCCGCAAGGCTTGCAAGCTCGTTCACCGAGGGCTCTTCCACTTCGTAATCTGGATGAACACCCACAGAAGCCCAGACATGGGGGTGATCCTCGGCGATTTTTCTCACTTTCGGAAAATTTTCGAGGTTGACGCCCACGCAAAGCGCGCCCCCCACGCCGTTTTCCTTCATTTCGAGGAAGATTTTTTCCAGGTTTCCGGCGAGATCCGGAAAATCGAGATGGCAGTGCGAATCGATCAGCATTTTTTTACATGGTATGGGTTGTACGGTTCGGGCTCGACATTCCGGAAATGAGCGCCTCGATCTTCGCCTTGGCGCTCCGGCCGTTTTCGTCGTCGTCGAAGCGGACGCCGATTCCCTGCACGCGGTTTCCCATCGCATTCGGGGGAGTGAGCCAGACCACCTTTCCGGATACCGGGATCTTGTTCTCCTCTTCCGGCAGGGAAAGCAGCATGTACACTTCGTCCCTCAGCCTGTATGGGCGCTCTGTCGGGATGAACAGGCCTCCTCCATCGATCTGGGGCATGTACGCGGAATAAAGCGCATTCCTGTCCCGGACGGTGAAGGTGAAAACGCTCGGCTTCATCTTCTTGCGGTCAAGAGTTTGTAATTCAACAACACCTCCTCCAGGAAAAGTCTGGAATTGACCGGATGGTTCGAGATGCGCTGGAACTGCGCAAGGCTTCCCAGATATTTCGCGAGCCCGATCCTGTCCGTCTTTCCGGCAATCTCCCTGATTTTATCCGATAATGAGGGATAATATCTGACATTCCCTGTCAGGGAATACAGCTCGATGTCGAAGCACCATTTCTGCAGCCAGGAGAGGGGGCCGGACACGGGGAATTTCTGGTGCAATTCTGCAAGCGCAATGGGATCCAGCGTCGAAGGGTGGCTGATTTCGCGGAGAAAGGATTCCCGGATGGAGGCATCCTCGCGGGAAAGCCTGAGCGCGAGAAGGGGAGCGTTTCCCGCTTCGGCCAATCGCGATGAAGGATCCTCCAGCCCCTGGGACTTCAGCCACTTTTCCGCTTCGTCCGGGCCCGGACGGGGCATCGAAACGACCCTGCAACGGCTCAGGATGGTGGGAAGAAGATGGTTCGGCCTCGAAGAGACCAGGATGAAAAGAATGTTTCCGGGGGGTTCCTCCAGGGTTTTGAGCAGCGCATTCGCCGCGCTCGCATTCATAGCATCCGCGGGATGGATGAGCACGATCCGGTATCCGCCGGAAGTCATTCCGACGAAGCCGGAAAGCGATCTCACCTGTTCCACGGTGATCTGTCCC
>JAJZTT010000073.1 GCA_021848705.1 Pseudomonadota bacterium | reverse complement strand
CAGATCTCGCCGCGCCAGAATTTCCTGTTTTCCAGGGAGTTCCACATTTCCTCGTAAAAGGCATGGTCCTGGCGGCCTGAGGAAAGCAGGTTGGGATTCTTGCCGAGCACTTCCTCGCGTCCATATCCGGTGATCCTGGTGAAGGCGGGATTGACATCGACGATGACATTGTCGCTGTCGGTGATCAGCACCGCTTCCTGGCTGTTTTCGAAAACGCTTGCCGTGACTTCCAGCGCATCCTCTGCGCGCTTTCTTTCGGTGTTGTCCGCCCCGATTCCGATCAGCCTGGTTTCCCCGTCGATGACGCTCCTGTGTCCGGTGAAATAATACGGGACCGTTTCTCCCGAAGCGACCCTGAATTCCGCCTCGATTCCGGAATATCCATTTTCGAAGACCTCTTCCATCCAGTTCCGGATCTTCTCCCTTTCCTCTCCCTCGAACAGGTCCTGTGCGTTTTCCGGTACTTCGCATCCGCAGACCTCGGCGAACCTCGGATTCGCGCGGTCGAATTTTCCGGAAGCATCGAGCATGAAGAAAATTCCGGGAAGGCTGTTGATGATGTCTTCCGAAAGACGCTTCTGATGCCCCAGATCGCGCATTCTCCTGCCGAACAGGATCCCGACCTGCTTTGCTGCGGGATGGAAGATCAGCACGGCCTCGAGGGCGAGCAGCAGCAAGGTCAGCGCCCAGACCAGCGTTTCCGCATGCTCGAGGCGCAGGACCGCGGCCTCTCCTTCCTTCTGGTACTGGTTCACCATCCTGTCCAGGGAAGAAACCAGCACGGAAGGTGCGATGTTCGTGATGTAGGCGAGCAACGGGTCTTCCGGGGAAGGATGTCTTTCAGCAAGAAGGTCTCTCACCGCACCCACATAGTTCCGCACCTGGCGATCGAGCGGATCGGGTCCTTCGAAATACAGGGCATGCACCCTGGAAGACATCTTCCCGGATAGCCCCGCTTCCGGATCGCCATGGACGAGGGCCTGGTGGGATTTTTCCAGGAGATCGATTCCCGCCCGGAGTTTCTCACGGATGGCCTGGCCTTGCCCCTGCGGCGCATGCGCCAGAAGATTCGCGAAAAGCGCGGTTTGCTGGCTCAGCACGCGTTGCCTTCCGCTCACGTTGACAAGCATCGCCGTGCTCTTTTGCGAGGAAAGCACCATCTTCAGGCTGATCCATGCCCCGGTCGAAAGCGTGGCCACGAGGCAAAGTGCGATCGCGTAGCGCCAGGTCAGGGCCCGTGCGAGACCGATGTTTTCCGGGTCTTCTGCATTCGATCTTCTCATCTATGCTTTGCGGAGTCCGCTCCTTCCGGGAAGCTATGGTGAATCCCCTTATTATACTAGGCGATTCCCTTCCGGATAGAGACGATCATTTTTCCTCGCCGGAGGCGGTCGGGGAGAGTTCTGCGAATTCGAAGGCGGCCTCAGCGGGAAGACGGCCGACCAGGGTCGGGGAGGAATCGCTGGTGGGGATATAGCCGATCTGCCCGCTCTCCAGGAAGGTTCTGCCGGAAGAGTTGGTGACGAATACCTTTCCCTTCAGGGATTCGAGATAGTGGGATCCGGAAGAGGCGATGAAATCGCTTCCCCGCACGCCGAGTGTCGCCGTATTGGTCCTGAGGAGGAAGGCATCCGGCCTGAGTTTGCCGATGAGCCCGGTGATGACGCGCAGGCTTCCCTTCAGCAGCGTGAGGGAAACCCTGTCCTTTCCGGGGGCATTGCGGACATAGACATAATCGTCGATCCTGAATGCAGTGTTTTCTCCGAGGATCACCGTGAGCCCGTCGCGGAATTTCATCTCCAGCCTGCTTCCCCTTCCGGTTGCAACCAGGGTGCCGTTCTCCAGTTCCATTCCCCGCTCGAGCGCAAAGGAACGGTGGCTTGCGGTTTCTGCGCGGGCGGAGCCGGCGAGGTCGTCGACCGTGCAGACCGAAGCCGCTGCGCTCTGGGCGAGGAAGAGGCAGATGGCCAATGCCGCGACCCTGATCATGGAATGCTCCCCGAGAGATGACTGCTTCAGGGTAGTTCAATGGCGGATTTTTTCCATGAAATCCTGCGTCCCTTCCTGAAATAATCCCGGTTTTCGTAATAGGCGGGATCGGCATTGTTTTCGTCCCATCCCGGATACCCCAGGATCGGCACCGGACAGAGGTCGGATGGGCTGGAAAGGAGGGAGATTTTTTCCGTGAGCATCCCGTCCACCATGGAAAAATCGTCGGTTTCGAGCACGATCCCCTTCCCGGTCATCCCGACATAGGGATGGAGCGCCTTTTCCATGAGGCCGTGGCCGAAGATCAGGAATCTCATTTCCTTCAGCACATGCTCGCGTTTTTCCACGAAGAGCTCGCGCCATCTGAAATGGAGGAGGTCATCGGAAAGCTGCGGGTTCGAACAGAGAACGACCACTCCGGTTTCGTCGAAATGGGTGAGGGCGTCGCGCACCGGATTCCGTTTTCCGCATCCCTCCCGGAAATGCATCGCATTGATTCCGGATTTGGATTTCGGGAAATGCAGCCAGGCGAGCGCATTGAGGAAATCGTGCCAGTTGCCGGGGCGCGTATTGACCTCGCCGGTTTCGAAGATGCGCGTTTCATAATTGGTTTCGATCGGCTCCGCGAAGCGGATTTTCCTGCCGTTTTCATTGAAGATGGGATTTTCGGCGAGAATGCGATCGTAGTCCGCATAATCCGGCCAGTGGTCACACCGTGGAAAGGAAAGGTGGGCGAGGAGCGGGTTTCCCTTCGCGAAATTCGGGTTCCAGTCTTTCAGAGCTTCACCCTTGCGCGGTAATCGAGGATCGCGCTGCCTTCCGCGGGAACCTTCACCATCCATTGTGCCGTGCTGCCGCCGGTCTTCTTGTGGGCGAGGTTTTCCGAGAGGATCTGCCAGTCGCCGGGGAGCGTTTCCTCGACACGCACCGTGACCGCGTCGCTTTTGGCATTCTTGAGGACGATCCGCCATGCGCTTTCGTAAACGTTCGACGCAATCCTGGAAAAATCGGTCCGGGTGCGTTCGGCGGTCACGTCGAAAGCGTTTCCGAGTTTCAGCGTCACTTCCCCGTTCTTAGGAGTGTGGTCGATCCTGTCCTCTCCGACGAATTGCGGACGACCTTCACCGTCCTTCTTGTAGACGCGGATGACGCCTGCAGGAAGCGGGATGCCGAGGCTCCCCCCCCTGTTTTCGAAGGAAAGATTCACCGCCACCTTGAGCTTGTTTGTCGCGCCTCCGAAATTTTCCATGTAGACATATCCGTCGCCCCTGAGGAGATATTCCTTCTTCACCGGGAAGTTCCCTGCGTCGAGCAGTGCCACCTGCTTGGTCTGCCTGTCCTCGATGGTGGTCGGGCGGTCCAGGGTATAAAGATGGTAGTCGAGCAGCGATTCGGAAGCCATGGCGGCGACAGGGGGCGCAGCCCTCATCTGCATCGATTCGTATTGTTTCAGCCTGTTTTCGGCGCGGTGCACGTCGCCCGCGACGAGCTGCAGGGTTGCGTCCCGGTAGCTCGTGCCGCTGGTGTTGGTGAGCGTGACCCAGCCGTCGAGATCCATTTTGCCGTCGTCTGCGGCGAGTTCCGCGACATAATCCGCCCGCCAGGCGAGTCCTCCGGTGAGATAGTCGAGCTCGACATCGCGTGCTCCCGAACCCGGACTTGCGAATGAAACGACGAGGGTCGGCCTGTCCCTGAGATTGTCCGGAACGGAGGAAAATGCGAGCCTGCCGGGAATCCCTGTTTCGATCCGGTCCGCGTATTTCAGGACGATCCCGTTCGTGGCGGCGAGAACGGTGGCGCGCTCCCTGGTCTCGGCTCCCGTCGCAGGATTGGTTTTGATCACTTCGACCTCTTTCCCCACGTATTTCTGAAGGAGAGATTCCGGGGTCAGCAGATCGAAATCGAAATTCTGTTCGAGCGGCGTGAGTGCTTCGCCATTCGCATGGAAGAGGGCGGTCTCGGGGCGGATTTGTGCACTCACGTCGCGCCATGCGATGCGGTTCTTTCCCTTTCGAAGATCGATGCTGCGCTCGTCCTTCACCAGGGCGAGATTCTGGTTGTAGATGGTGACCGAGACATGCTTCTGGTCGGAAAGGGTGGAAAGGAGTTCGCCCGAGGCGAAGACCCGAGCGGAGAACAGAAGGACGAACAGGGCAAGAGCAGCTTTCATTCCCATCCTTTCGATCGAGTGGTGCAGGAACAGCCCGGAAGGGTTCGTGGTGCCAGGGACCGGAATCGAACCGGCAGGCCCGAAGGCGGCGGATTTTCTTCACACTGCATCTTTCGATGCCAGAAAGCTCTGTTCGTGCGCTGGACTATGCCTTTGCCCTGGCGATATCCGCTTTAGGCACCCGCCGTCTAGTCTCTACACGTTCCCGGAAGGGCTTCGCTCGGCGTCGCCTCGGCGCAGGGCCAGGGGGTTCGCCGAATTTGACGGGATTCACTCGGGCGCTTTCGCCTCCCGGTGCTCAAATTTTGATCAAGTCCGCTGTGTTTACCAATTTCACCACCCTGGCAACGAGCGGGAACAGGCGGATTATACCTTAGGATCGCGCCTGGTTGCGAAAGGCGCGAATGCTTCATAGCCAGGTGCCGCTTTGCACGGGCGGCATGGGCGGGCTTCCGCTGCCGATGAACAGGGCGATCAGGAAGCTCAGCACCGAGATGAAAATGCTGGCGAAAAAGGCGGTCCAGAATCCGGAAACGCTGAATCCGCGTACGAAGCTCGAGACCAGCAGGATCATCAGCGCATTGATGACGAGCAGGAAAAATCCGAGGGTGAGGAAGGTCAGCGGCAGGGTGAGGAGGATCAGCAGCGGTTTCACGATGGCGTTGGCAAAGCCGAGCAACAGCGCCGAGACGATGAGCGAGGATGCGCTCTCGAACTTGATGCCCTTGAACACATGGCTCGCCACCCACAGGGCGGTTGACGTGATGCCCCATTGCAGCAGAAAGGGTGTCAGATTGTTCAGCATGTACGGACCTTTTCAAGTTCCAAATTTGGTGGGTATTTTAGAGGATTATGGCGAATGTGCCTCGGCAAGATAAAGTAAAGGTTTTTCCAGGTGTCTGAAGATTCTTGATTTTTCTCGTAGTATATCGAAATCGAGCTGGGCCGTGATTTTTTCCTGATGGTGAGTTGGCTTGTAGGCGGAACCCTTTGGCTGGGCTTTACTCAACCAGCCTTTGGCATCGCGAACCGCTTCAGGGTTTTCGGGAAACTCGATGCCCTGCCGCAGTGCGAGAACTTTCGAGGCCGATTTTGCTTCCGCCAAAAAAAGACTTTCGAATTCCTTGACCAGAAAGGCAATTTTGAAGGGCCAGTTTTCCCGGATGGACCTTGCCCTTTGGTAAAGCTTTTCGGCTTCCAGAAATGGGCAGTCGCAATATTCACAGTCGAAATCGATTATGAGCAATATGCCGGCTTTTTCCTTCAGCGCCATCCTGAAATAATCATCGAACCTTGCCGACAATTTCGGCAATTCCCCTCGCTGGTGCGGCGGCAGAATTTGAGTTTCATGCAGACCGTGATGTATCAGAAGGTTGCGAAGCAGTACGGGAACGGCTTTCAGATCACCAGGCCCTTCGACAATGGGCAATATCCGGTTCATGCGGTCTCCGGCTGCAGACCTTCAGACATCATCAATTCCTCGATCGTAATCAGGCGTTCCTTGATGGATTCGAGTTGTGCCTGCCGGATTGGGGAAACCCGGGTTTTGCCTTTCTCCATGGAAACAACCCGGATCTCTTCCGGTTGGAAAAAATCCACGAAGTGCGGACTATGGCTGGTCACGAAGATCTGGGTATGCTCGGATACTTCCCGGAATGATTCGGCCAGCGTGGCGAGTATCGCGGGGTGCACCGTTTGCTCCGGTTCCTCCAGGGCAAGAAAAGGAGGTGCCGGAATTTGATACAAGGCGAGCAGAATGCCGAAAATCCGCAACGTGCCGTCGGATAACTGAACCGGGTCGAAATCATGAGCATTGGCGTCATCGTTATCCTGAACCCTGAATTGCGGGACGAGGTATCCCCCCACGCTTTTCACGGTCACATCCTGTAATGTCGGCATGACCACCTGCATCGTTTCCTTGATGCGTTCGATGGATTGTCTGCCTGACGGAGTTTTTCTCAAAGATTTGAGCACGGAAGCCCAGTTCTGTCCCGATTCCTTCAGGGCACGATCGGTATCCGGGCGGGATGGTTCCCTCAAGGTGCTCGGAAATATGGTCGAAAACCGGAAACGCGAGAAAAATGAAGTGAGTACATGCATCTGGAACATTCTGGAACCCAGTACAGCCACGTCTTGAGGAAAGGAGATTTCCAGTGAGGTACCGTTGAATAGAACTTCACCTGAGGAGTTTCTGGAAAATGTGGATTCTTCATCTTCCCTGGACCATTCGCCAGTCTCATCATCATAAATTTCATCCCTCCATGTCGCGGCCTCGTGCTCAATGCGGTAATTCCCTTCTTTCTGGCTTGAAATGGTGATCTCGTAATAACCATCGAGTTCGGTATCGAGAATTTGCACGAAATCAACCCTGATGGAGATATGGAACGGGCGCTTGGGGGAATATTGCCGGACGATGCGGATGCCGCCTCGCGTGCTCAAGGCGTGATCCAGACCGTCCACGGCAATGTCGCGAATGAATTTGAGCGCATCGACGATATTGCTCTTGCCGACCGCATTGGGTCCCACCAGCAGGTTCAGGGGTTTCAGTTCGGAAATTTCAACTTCCGCCAGGCTCTTATAATGCTGGATGTTGACCGATTTCAGGAACATGGTGGCCTCCAATGCAATATGTCCAAATTATAACTCGACTTTCAATTGTACCGTCGGTACCGAGGTGCGCTGCAGAATTCTTCGCAGCCCTGCTTTCGAGGCCCGGCTATTCAAATCCCCCTCCTTGGGTTAAGCTTTCCCCCTTTGCATTCCACATTCAGACAAAATGGCACAATACGTCTTCACCATGAACCGGGTGGGCAAGATCGTTCCCCCGAAGCGGCAGATCCTGAAGGACATTTCCCTGAGTTTTTTTCCCGGCGCCAAGATCGGCGTGCTGGGGCTGAACGGCTCCGGAAAATCCACCCTGCTCAAGATCATGGCGGGGATCGACAGGGACATCGAGGGCGAAGCGATTCCGATGCCGAACCTCAACATCGGCTATTTGCCGCAGGAGCCGCAGCTCGATGCGGAACTCACGGTGCGCGCCTGCGTCGAGCAGGGACTCGGTGAAATCTTCGAGGCGCAGGGCAAGCTCGAAGCGGTCTATGCGGCCTATGCAGAGCCGGACGCGGATTTTGATGCGCTCGCCGCGGAACAGGCGAGGCTGGAAGCGATCGTCGCAGCCTCCGACGGCCACAACGTGGAGTTGCAGATGGAGATCGCAGCCGACGCCCTGAGGCTCCCTTCCTGGGACGCGAAGATCGGTCATCTTTCCGGCGGCGAGAAGCGCCGCGTGGCGCTTTGCCGCCTGCTGCTGTCGAAACCCGACATGCTGCTGCTCGACGAGCCCACCAACCATCTGGACGCGGAAAGCGTGGAATGGCTCGAGCAGTTCCTGACCCGTTTTCCCGGCACCGTGGTCGCGGTCACCCATGACCGCTATTTCCTCGACAATGCCGCGGAATGGATCCTGGAACTCGACCGCGGACACGGCATTCCCTGGAAGGGGAACTATTCGAGCTGGCTGGAGCAAAAGGAGGAGCGACTCGAGACCGAAGCCAAGCAGGAAGCCGCCCGGATCAAGACCATGAAGCAGGAACTCGAATGGGTGAGGCAGAACCCCAAGGCGCGGCAGGCGAAATCGAAGGCGCGTCTGGCAAGATTCGAGGAGCTTTCCAGTTACGAATACCAGAAGAGGAACGAAACCCAGGAAATCTTCATTCCCCTGGGTGAACGACTCGGCAATGAGGTGATCGAGTTCTGCAACGTCTCCAAGGCACATGGAGACCGGCTTCTCATCGACGATCTGAGCTTCAAGGTGCCGGCGGGCGCCATCGTCGGCATCATCGGCCCCAACGGCGCGGGCAAGTCCACGCTTTTCAGGATGATCGCGGGGCAGGATAAACCTGATTCGGGGGAAGTGAAGATCGGCTCCACCGTAAAGCTTGCCTTCGTGGACCAGTCCCGCGATGCGCTTGTCGCCAACAAGACCGTTTTCGAGGAAATCTCGGAAGGGCGCGACATTCTGACGGTGGGCAAGTTCGAAACCCCTGCTCGCGCCTATATCGGGCGCTTCAACTTCAAGGGCAGCGACCAGCAGAAGATCGTCGGCAATCTCTCCGGCGGCGAGCGCGGACGCCTTCATCTCGCCAAGACGCTGATCGCCGGCGGCAATCTGCTGCTGCTCGACGAGCCTTCCAACGATCTGGACGTGGAAACGCTGCGCGCCCTCGAGGATGCCTTGCTCGAATTCGCAGGATGCGTGATGGTCATCTCCCACGACCGCTGGTTCCTGGACCGGATCGCGACACACATCCTTGCCGCCGAAGGCGATTCGAGATGGGTTTTCTTCGACGGCAACTACCAGGAATACGAGGCCGACAAGAAAAAGCGCCTGGGAGAGGAAGGCGCGAAGCCGAAGAGGCTTCGTTACAAGCCGATCAGCAGGTAGGTGTTTGTCCTATATTTCCCCCTTTCCTCGAAAATTCGGGCTGTTGTTGCCATAATTTAGACAGGGTAAAGCAGAGCGGGAGCCACTCCCGCATGTAAAGGGGGAAACATGGCTTTCCGGTCAGGTCAACCGAAAGCTCTGAATGAGGAGGAAATGCGGGACGAAATCGTCTGGCGCAGAACCTTCTTTCTCTGGTGCCTTCCGATCGTGTTTTTCATCATCCTCGAGCACATGATCCGCACCTGGGAAGCCTACACGGTTCCCATCGACATTTTCGCCATTTTCGTGGTGACGCTTGCCTGGGCGGGCGTCGCAGCGGGCATCGGCAGCACCGTTCTCTATTCGGCCTATTTGATCGATCTTTCCATTTTCCTTGCGCTTTTCGGCGGGCTCTGGACCATCATTTTTCGCTCGGTTCATGCAGGACTGAATGTGTTGCACGAGCTTGCCTTCTGGGCACCCGTGATTTCGGTTTTCTGGGTTACATTCCATTACCGGCGGCCCCTTCTGGCTGTTGCCTTCATCACCGTCCTCTATGGTTCGATTTTCTGGGGGGACTGGCTGGAATTCGACTCGCACCCGCTTTCCGAATTCCTGAGAAGGATTTTTGCCTACCTCGCACAGGCTGCACTGCTCCTCGCCCTCATGAAGCTCTTTTCCACTTTCAGCCAACGTGAACAGTCCCTGAAGGAGAGGCTGGATCTGGCGGTCGATCACGCGAATCGCGATCCGCTCACCTCGCTTTCCAACCGGCGCTTTTTCGACGAGGATCTTGAAAGGAGTTGCGAGCGCGCAAGCCGCGACGGAGGAAGGCTCTCGGTCGTTATCGCCGACATCGATCATTTCAAGAGCTTCAACGACGATTACGGACATTCCTGCGGCGACGATGCACTGAAGGCCGTGGCAGGAGTCATCCGCGAGCGCATCCGGCATGCCGATTCGGCGAGCCGCTGGGGAGGGGAGGAGTTCGCGGTCATTCTGCACAATGCGGATCTCGAACATGCAAGGCAGATCGCGGAGGAATTGCGCCTCGCCGTGGCGGCCTTTCCGCTCAAAAACGGAAAGCGACTCTCCATCAGCCTCGGGGTGAGCGAATACAGGAAGGGAGACACTCCGGAAAGCGTGTTCGATCGCGCAGACCGTGCGCTGTTCCTTGCCAAATCGCAGGGAAGGAACCGGGTGGAAGTTGCGTCAGGCTAGGACTTCACCATGCCGAGAAAGATTTCCAGGATTGCCGGGTCGTAGCGGATGCCGGACTCGCGCACCATCATCTCGACGACCTCTTCATGGCTTCTCGCGCGGTGATAGGCGCGAGTGACGGCCAGCGCATCGTAGCTGTCGACGATTGAAACGATCCTCGAGCAGAACGGGATTTCCTCCCCTTTCAGTCCGTCGGGATAGCCTCCCCCGTCGTAATGCTCGTGGTGATGGCGGATGATGCGGGCTGCCGCTTCCGATCCTTCGAGACCGGTCGAGAGCATGATGTCTTCCCCGATCTCGGA
This sequence comes from Pseudomonadota bacterium, assembly GCA_021848705.1. Taxonomy (GTDB): domain Bacteria; phylum Pseudomonadota; class Gammaproteobacteria; order Burkholderiales; family JABEVD01; genus JABEVD01. The sequence continues at coordinate 2,102 of JAJZTT010000073.1, read as the reverse complement.
ATGGCGCTTCATCACTTCCCATTCCGATTCGTCGAACATGTCTGGTTTGAGCAGGATCGCATCCGGAATGCCGATTTTGCCGATGTCGTGGAACCAGGAGCCGATGCGCAGCGCATTGAAATCCTCCTCGTCGAGCCCGATCCTTTCCCCGATCTCTTCGCAAAGCGAATGAACACGCTCGGAATGCAGTCTTGTCATCAGGTCGCGATAGCCGAGGGCCACGGCAAGTCCCTGTGTGTATTTTGAAAGCAAGGCGAATGAATCGGTTTTTATCATGTTCTTTTCCCCCGGGTAATGGATGATAGTTCAGAATTCCGGGAGAATCAAAATGGATGGTTGTGCAATCCCGAGGGGATCTGTACACTATTCCTGCATTCAATATCGGGAGTCATCATGTTCGTCGCAATGAACCGTTTCAGGATTGTGAAGGGGATGGAGGAGGATTTCGTGGAAATCTGGAGGAAACGCGAGAGCCATCTCGAAGGCGTGCCCGGATTCCGCGAGTTCCACCTCCTGAGAGGGCAGACTTTCGAGGATCATACCCTGTTCGCCTCCCATTCGGTCTGGGATTCCGCTCAGGCTTTCGAAAACTGGACGAAATCCGAAGCCTTCAGGCGCGCCCATGCCGGTGCCGGTTCCACGAAGAACGTCTATCTCGGCCCTCCCAATCTGGAGCTTTTCGAAGCGGTGCTCTGATTTTCAAAAAGATGGTCTATGATGCGGATTGAACCACTTCAATGGAGGAACCCATGAAAAAGACCATCTTGATCCTTGCCCTTTTCGGTCTGGGCGGAGGCGCGGCACTGGCCGCCGACCAGCCTTCCGATCAGCCGACGGTGCGCGGCAGCCAGATCATGACCCAGCAGGAGCGCGCCGAGCATCGCGTCAAAATGCGTTCCGCGAAAAGCCGCGAGGAGCGCGAGCGGATCCGGCGCGAACATCACGAAGAAATGAAGAAGCGCGCCAAGGAGCGGGGCGCGAAGATTCCCGACAATCCTCCCGCCCAGAGAGGCGGAATGGGCCCGGGAAGGATGAACGGTGGCGCCGGAATGGGGCCAGGAGGAGGCATGGGTCCCAGGGGGGATGGCTACTAGCCTCCGGCAGGCTTGAGCCGTTCCAGGATGACGAGCGGGAAATCGCACTCCTTCCTGAGCGGCTCGAGATCCTTCTCGCGCAAGATCCTCACCCAGCTTTTCGGATATTTCAGTCCCTCTCCCGCGCTTTCCCAGCCGAATTTCTTCGCCTTCGCCTTTTCCCGGTTTTCGAAGCTCACTTCAGCCTTCACCACGAGGCGCGGAGACCTCGCGTTTTCGATCACCGCATCGAGGTCGTAGCGGGAAAGGATGGTGAGCATGGTGAGCACGTCGGTCACCGCGCGATGGGGGAAGCTGTTCAGGATGCCGTGAAAGCCTGCGAGATAGGTGAGATTGCGGCTTGCGCAGTTTCTGGGGTAATCGACGTCGTGCAGCGTGTCCAGCCAGATCTTTTCCGGCATCCTGTGGCTTTGCGAGGAGAAGAATGCAGCCAGGAGCGGCCTGTCGAAATCCCGTCCGTTGTGGGCGACCACATAGTCTGCGAGACTCATCAGTTCCTTCACCCGGTTCAGGATGCGGATGTCCGGCTTCGCGCCGTGGCGCTTCAGCATTTCATCGCTGATGCCGTTGTATTCGGCCGCTTCTTCCGCTACCGGCCTTCCCTGGTCGATCAGCGTCGAAAAGATCTGGACCGGCTGGGAAAAATCGGTGTCCCACAACACCATGCCGATTTCGGTGATGAAATTCTTTTCGGCGGGAAGGTTGAATTCTCCGCCGGATTCGAGGTCTATGCCCAACAGGAGCATGTCACCCTCCCTGTCAAATTCGGAACAATGTGAGAGATTACCCGATTCGAGCCACTTCATGTAATAATCGCGAAACCGAGTTACAGTTTGTTTCAATATGATTTCATCCACAGCGGAGCGCGTGATCCCGGCGGGTTCCGCTTTTGTCATGAGGCCCGATGCGCAAGGAAAATGATCCCCTGCTGGAGCGCCCAGGGGGGCTGACCAGGCAAGAGGTCCTGCAAAGGGTGCGCGAGGGGCGAGTCAACGGCGTCAGGAGGGC
>JAJZTT010000072.1 GCA_021848705.1 Pseudomonadota bacterium | reverse complement strand
TGGCTGATCCAGAAGATTCGATCTCTCATTATCTCACGACTGACCCGATAGTCCGACAGGCTGCTAGCGCCCAAGTAAATACTCACAATTTAATGATACTCACAGGCCTGAAAATTCGCAATAATACTCACAGCGATACTCACCAAATGATGAGATGACTTGAGGTTTTTTGCGTCAGAATGAGACTGGGCGAGTCATTGCCAATTCCGTTAAGAATGGCTTGTTTGCTTGCTTTGAACGAAAAAAAGCCAGACTTTTCAGGGTCTGGCTTTTCATTTTTTGGTGGTGATAGGTGGACTTGAACCACCGACCCCAGCGTTATGAGTGCTGTGCTCTAACCAACTGAGCTATATCACCGAAAACTGGTCCGGAAAATCCGCTCCTCTCGCAGCGGCACCGACAAGTGTGCTATCTTAGCGGTTTGCGAAGTTTTTTTCAAGATGGAAATGGATTTCGACATCATCATCGTAGGCGGTGGGCTGGTCGGGGCGAGCCTTGCGCTATCCCTGAAGGATAGCGACCTTTCCATGGCACTTGTCGAAGCGAAGCGATACGAGGAAATCACGGAAGGCTGGGACAGCAGGATCTATGCGATCAGTCCAGGTTCGGCAGCCTTTCTCGATTTCGGCGGTAGCTGGGAAAACATGGACCATTCCAGGGTGAGCCCGGTCAGGGAAATGCGGATTTTCGGCGACGACGGTGCCTCCGAACTCAGGTTCAGCGCGGAAGACGTCGGAATGCCGGCGCTCGCCTGGATCGTCGAGAGCCGCAACATGCTGGGCGCGATGATGAAGGAGTGCGCGGTACAGGAAAACCTGAAGTTGATCTCTCCTGCCAAATGCAAGGGGATCCTTTGGGACGAGAAGCGCATCGAGCTCGACCTGGAGGAAGGTCCGCTTCATTCCCGCCTGCTTGTCGGCGCGGACGGAGCGAGATCCTGGCTCAGGGCCCAGGCGGGATTCGAAGCCAATCCGAGGCCCTATCGGCAGACCGCCATCGTCGCGAATTTCGTGGCTGAAAAGCCGCACCGCGACATCGCATGGCAATGGTTCAGGAAGGACGGCATACTCGCCTATCTCCCGATACCCGGAAACAGGATCTCCATCGTATGGTCGGTCTGGACGGAAAAAGCCGATGCGCTTCTTGCCGAGCCACATGACCGGTTCGTTGAACTCGTCGCGGCCGAGTCCGGCCATGCGCTCGGGGATCTGGAAATGATCACGCCTCCTGCCGGATTTCCCTTGCGGCTCCTGAGGCTGGACTCCATGGTGAAGCCCAGGATCGCGCTCATCGGGGATGCTGCGCACAATACCCACCCTCTTGCGGGACAGGGAGTCAATCTGGGATTCAGGGATGCGCGCGAACTCTCTTCCGTGCTTTTGCAGCGCGGGATGCAACAGGATTGTGGAGATTATCACCTTCTCAGGCGCTTCGATCGTGCAAGGCGCGAAGACATCCTTTCGATGCAGACCACCACCGATGTTCTGCAGAAACTTTTCAACAACGACTTCTCCGTGCTTTCCATGCTCCGCAATACCGGACTTCGCATGGTGGACGGCCAGGGGTGGATCAAGAACGCCCTGATCCGTCACGCACTCGCCTGATTCATCAACACAGGAAATAACATGAAATCATTTTTTACGTTGGTATTCGCCCTGCTTTTTCAGATCCAGCTCGCCCATGCGGATATTGCGAGCATGAAGGCGAAAGTCGAGAAGATGTTCCCCAGGGAGAAAATCGTCGAAATCGTCAAGACGCCGTATTTTGGGCTCTACGAGATCGCTTTTTCCGACAGCATCGTCTACACGGACGAAAACATGAGGTATTTCTTCTCCGGGAACATTTTCGACGGCAAGACCATGAAGAACCTCACTGAAGAGAGGGCGAGAAAGCTGTACGCGGTGAAATTCGATTCCCTTCCTTTCCAGTATGCGCTGAAGGAGGTGAAGGGAAACGGCAGCCGCAAGCTCGCCGTCTTCACCGATCCGAACTGCCCTTACTGCAAACGTCTCGAGAAGGAAATCGAAAAGCTGAAGGATGTCACAGTCTACCGCTTCGTCCTGGCGATCCTGCCCGGCTCTCCCGAGAAGGCGAAGGATATCTGGTGTTCCCCGGACAGGAACCGCGCCTGGAAAGACACGCTGCTCCACGACGCAACTCCTCCGAAGGCAAAGCCCTGCGACCTGAAGGGGCTGGATGAAACCGCGAAGATCGCGGAGAAGCTCGGGATCAATGGTACCCCGGCGCTGATCTTTGCAGACGGGGAGATGAATCCCGGCTACATGCCTGCAGACGAACTCGAGAAAATGCTCTCCGAAGCTTCCAGGTGATTCTTCCTTGACAGCTTGAATTTCACTGCATATAGTGAAATTCAGGCCTGATTGAACAATATATTGTGACAGGCCTTCGATTCCATTCGCGAAGGAGGTCTTGTGGAAGCCGATCGGAATGACGCAGGGAGGATGCTGGATGTCGGGGCATCGGTGGCCGAATACCTGGAAAGGATCGACTGGAGGGTGAATGCCAACGCCAACCAGGGTTACTCGCTGGGAGGCCTCATACTCAATGTTTCCGGAAAGGTGATCGCAAATTACTGGCTGAATCACGTCTATCCCCCTGAAGTCGGAGAAATGCACAGGAACGGCGATTTCCATGTGCACGATCTCGATATGCTCGCGGGTTATTGCGCCGGATGGTCGCTCAGGACTTTCTTGAGCGAAGGGTTGAACGGCGTGCCGGGCAAGGTCGAAGCGGCTCCCCCCGGACACCTTTCCAGCGCGGTCGGGCAGATCGTCAATTTCCTGGGAACATTGCAGAACGAATGGGCGGGCGCGCAAGCGTTCAGCTCCTTCGACACCTATCTCGCCCCATTCGTCAGAAAGGATGCACTTCCCTATCGGGAAGTGAAACAGTGCATCCAGGAACTCATCTACAACCTCAATGTTCCTTCGCGCTGGGGAACGCAAACCCCCTTCACCAATCTGACTTTCGACTGGGTATGCCCGGAAGACCTGCGCGACCAGATCCCCATGGTGGGCGGAAAGGAAATGCCCTTCACTTACGGCGATCTTCAGCCGGAAATGGACTGCATCAATCGCGCCTACATCGAGGTGATGACCGCTGGGGATGCAAAGGGGCGCGTGTTCACTTTTCCGATCCCCACCTACAACATCACGAAGGATTTTTCCTGGGAAAGCGAAAATGCCGACCTTCTTTTTGCCATGACGGCGAAATACGGGCTGCCGTATTTCCAGAATTTCATCCATTCTGATCTTTCTCCCCAAATGGTGAGATCGATGTGCTGCAGGCTCAGGCTGGATCTGCGCGAACTGCTGAAAAGGGGAAACGGCCTTTTTGGTTCCGCCGAGCAGACCGGATCGATCGGCGTCGTGACCATCAATTGCGCAAGGCTTGGTCATGTGTACAGAAAGGACCGGGAGGCGCTTTTTTCCCGCCTGGACGAGTTGCTCGAAGTCGCAAAGGAAAGTCTGGAAATCAAGCGGAAAGTGATTCAGCATCACATGGATCACGGGCTCTTTCCCTACACGAAGCGCTATCTGGGAACATTGAGAAATCATTTTTCGACCATCGGCGTCAACGGGGTGAACGAGATGATCCGAAATTTCACCGGAGACCGTGAAGACATTACCACTGATCCTTCGCTTGCGATCGGACTTCTCGACCATTTGCGCGAGAAGATGGTTGAATTCCAGGAACAGACCGGGAATCTGTACAACCTCGAGGCGACCCCCGCCGAAGGCGCGACATACCGGTTCGCAAGGGAGGATCTCAAGCGCTATCCTTCCATTCTCCAGGCGGGCACGGGCGAAATGCCCTACTACACCAACTCAACCCAACTCCCCGTGGGTTACACAGAAGATCCTTTCGAGGCGCTTGAGCTGCAGGAAGAACTGCAGCGCAAGTACACGGGCGGGACCGTGTTGCACCTCTACATGACCGGGAGGATCTCCAGCATTTCCTCCTGCAGGGAACTGGTCAGGAGGTCTCTCGAGCGCCACAGCCTTCCCTATCTGACCGTGACGCCGGTCTTTTCGATCTGCGCAAGGCATGGTTATCTCGAGGGCGAACACGAGCATTGCCCGGAGTGCGAAGCCGAAGGCAGGGTCACCCGCTGCGAAATCTGGACGCGCGTGATGGGCTACCATCGGCCTGTCTCCTCATTCAATGCCGGGAAAAAGGGAGAACATCGAGAAAGAAGGCTATTCCGGGAGGAATTCCTTGTCGAAGCTTAGGGTGGGCGGGCTGGTTCCGTTTTCAGCGAACGATTATCCCGGCGCGCTTTCCGTGGTCGTGTTCTGCCAGGGCTGCCCATGGGATTGCGGATACTGCCACAATCCCCATCTGCTCGGACCGGCTCCCGCTTCTCCCCTGAACTGGGACGAAGTGCTGCATTTTCTCGAAAAAAGATCCGGTCTCATCGATTCCGTGGTGTTCAGCGGGGGCGAGCCCACCTTGCAGTCGGAGCTTCCGGATGCGATCGGGCAGGTGAAGAAAATGGGATTCCGCGTGGGATTGCATACTTCCGGCGCTTACCCCGAAAGACTGAGGGCGATGCTCGGTAACATCGATTGGGTTGGTCTCGACATCAAGGCGCCATTTGCCAGGTACGAAGAAATCACGGGCGTGACGGGAAGCGGCGAGCGGGCTCTTGCTAGCGCGCTCCTGGTGGAGATGGATCCTGGGGATTTCGAGTTCAGGACCACCCTTCATCCAGCGCTCTCCAGCGAGGAGATGCTCGATGAGGTCGCGCGGGAGCTTTCCTCGATCGGCGGCGGGAAATGGCGGATCCAGCCTTTCAGCGGGCGGGGAAGCAGGATTTGCGGCACCTCGGAGATCAGAATCGAAGGATTGGCCTGTCGGCTTGCGAGGGAAAATCTGCAGGTCGAGGTGCGATGCTAGGCAGTAGTGTCGATGGTGTGTCCGATTTCCGGTTCCTGATCTTCGGGTTCGCGCTCCTTGCGTTTTTCCCGGTCTTTCTTGTGCATGGGCTCACGTTCCTGTTTCTGGCGAATCAGGCTGTTTTCCATATGGGGAATCCTGCTGATGCTTTCCATGGTTGCCTCCCTGATTTCGATATCGGCAAGTTTTTGGATTTCTTGAAATTTCGTGACAGAATATCCGGGTCGAAATGAAAGGGGGAAAGATGGGCAAAAAAAAATGGGTATTGCCTGTCGCCATCACGCTGGCTTTTCTGGTGATGGCGGCCACCGGATTCCTGATGGGCAGCGACAGGCCGAAAGTTGCGGATGAAATGCTGAAAAATGCGCTGAAACATGCTGACGCCGAGCAAGACAGGGATGCCAGGAAATTGAGGCTCCCCCACATCGCTCATGCGGGCTCCGAGCCCTCCTCCGGTACGGAATGATTCTCAGGCACTTTCCTTGGGAGAAATCAGGGTGTAATATAAAAAAAGGGACAGGTTTTTCATCCCGCAATCATATCATCCCTTGATATAATGAAGAGGAATCACATGATCGAAACCATCACCACCATCTGCTTTTTGAGCGCAGTTCTTTTCGTCGCATTTTCCGGCCGAAAGGGCAAGGAAAAAAGTGAAATGGAGCTTGCCAAGGAAAAAAGCCAGGGAAATTCCTGAGCTTATCTCGCCGGTAGAAGGATCCACATCCTTCCGCGTTGCCGGGTGGTCCCGGCGATCTCTCCTGCAGCGCTTCCGGTGCCCCAGTAAATGTCTGCCCGTACCTGGCCGCGGATCGCCCCTCCCGTGTCTTGCGCAAGCATCAGGCGCTCGAACGGGCGGGAATCCGGCAATTCGGTCGAAAGATAGACTGGCGCGCCGAGGGGAATGGCGCGGGAGTCGACTGCAAGGCTTCTTCCTGCCGATAGCGGTACGCCCAAGGAACCTGTCGGCCCTTCCCCGCTGTCCGGCAGCATCCTGAAAAATACGTAACTCGGATTCCGCTCCAGAAGGGAACGAACCTTGCCCGGGTTCCTTCTTCCCCAATCCAGGATTCCCTGCATGGTCGCACTCTGCACATCGAGTTCGCCTTCCTTCACCAGAACCCTTCCGATCGACTGGTAAGGCAGTCCGTTCTGGTCGCCGTAAGCGAGCCGGACGGTATTCCCGTCGTCGAGCCTTGCCTTCCCGGAACCTTGCACCTGAAGAAAGAAAAGCGCCATCAGGTCGTCCGTCCACAGGATTTCGTCCCCGGCAAGCGGGGATGCCGGACCTTCGATGACGGATCTGCTGTAGTAGGGGACGAGACGGCTGCCGACCACCCTCCCCTTCAGGTTGAGATGCGCGAGTTGGGGGTACACGCTGGAAAGATCGACAGTCACCAGGTCCTTCGGCGTGCCGTACACGGGATGGCGGTAGATCGCGGAGGGATGGAGGCTTGCCTGGATGACCGGCTCGTAATATCCGGTGATGAGTCCTTCATCGGATCCGTCCGTATTGACAAGGCGAAAGGGCCGGAAATTCTCCTCGAAAAAACGCCTCGCTGATTCCGCATCAGGATCGGAAAGCTGCGAGGCATTTCTGCAGACACCGCCCCAGTTTCCTTTCAGGACATGGCACTCGGATAGGAAGGACCGGAATGCCGGCAGATGATCTTCCCGTTTCCATCCAGGAAGGTCGCTCCAGGAAACGGCAACCGGTTGTGCAGGACCAGCCTTCTTCGCGGGAAGACTGCAGCAGCCTGCGAGCAGGAGAAGGATCGTGAAAAGCAACAGGGTACGCATGGCTCCATTTTACACAAGCCCGGGCAGTGTTAGAATTCGATAAGAATGGACTCTATGCTTGATCTATACTTGCAAAATGGATAACGAACTCAATGCCCTTGAAGAAAAGCTCACCAGATTCATTCAGTTGCACATGCAACTGAAGGCGGAGAATGTAGAGCTCGGGCGCGAGCTGGAAGCCTCAAGGGAAGAATGCAGGTTGCTTTCCGAAAAAATCGACCTTACGAAGGCACAGCTCGAGAAACTGATCGAGAAAATTCCGGGAGAACTCTGATGGGCAAGAGTCTGGATGTGGAAATCATGGGAAGGCAATATCGGGTTGCCTGCGGCGAAGGGGAGGAAAACCTTCTGCTTCAGGCGGTTGCCTATCTGGACCGGAAGATGCTCGAAATCCGGGATGCGGGGAAGCTCGCCGGAACGGACCGCATCGCGGTCATGGCAGCCCTCAACATGGCACATGAACTGCTGACAATCCGGTCCGGCGGGCTTGAATTCGGCGAATACAGGCGTAGAATAGAAGCCATGTCGGATGCACTTGCGAGTGCAATCGAGCAGAGTTAATCCCCTGCTGTGTTCGACAGGACATTCATTCCTTGAACCAATATTTTGGCATTGAGGTTGCCGAACATGGCGTCGCCGTTGTGCGTGTTCCTTTGCGAACGCGCCTGAAGCGGCCTGCAGGCGACCGACTTGAACCTCAGGTTCAGGATGCCGGTCCTGACGGCACGAGCGGGGGACCCTTCAAACCGCCCTCTTTGCGGAAAGAAGAACGGTCTGGGCGCAGGTTGCACGGCTGCGTCCCCGTTTCCTGTGATACATCCCTTCCCCATCCATTTCCCAGGCCTGGCAATTGTCCTTGAGATAGGGCCTCAATCCTTCCATGATCACCCTTCTCTTCAGCTTGGGGTCGAGGATGGGAAAGCAGATCTCGATGCGCCTGAAGAAATTCCGGTCCATCCAGTCCGCGCTGGATAGATAGACGTTCTGCGCTCCTCCTGCCTTGAACTGGAATATCCGGCTGTGCTCGAGAAAGCGTCCGATGATGGAGCGGACCCGGATGTTTTCCGAGACTCCGGGAATGCCGGGTCTCAGGGCGCAGACTCCGCGGACGATGAGGTCGATCTTCACCCCAGCGCGGGAGGCTTCGTAGAGCGCTTCGATGATTTCCGGTTCGAGCAGCGAGTTCATCTTGGCAACGATCCCTGAAGGAAGCCCCGCTGCCGCGTTTTTCGCTTCCTGCTGGATCGCGCTCATGATTTGCGAATGGAGCGAAAAGGGGGACTGCCAGAGGTGCTTCAGCTTTCCCGCCCGCCCCAGTCCGGTGAGCTGCAGGAAAACGTCGCTCACGTCCGAGCAGATTTCCTCGTTGCAGGTGAAGAGGCCGAAATCGGTATAGAGTTTCGCGGTTCTCGGGTGATAATTGCCCGTGCCGAGATGAACATAGCGCTTCAGGCGGTCTTCTTCCCTTCTCACCACCATGGACATCTTGGCGTGGGTCTTGTGACCGACCACCCCGTACACAACATGTGCGCCCGCCTGCTCCAGCCTGCCGGCCCAGTTGATGTTGGCTTCCTCGTCGAATCGCGCGAGCAGTTCCACGACGACGGTGACTTCCTTGCCTCGTTGCGCCGCATTGATGAGGGACTCCATGATGATTGAATCCGTCCCCGTCCTGTACACGGTCTGCTTGATCGCGATCACCTGCGGGTCGCTCGCTGCCTGCTGGATGAACTGGATGACCGGCTGGAAGGAATCGAAGGGGTGATGCAGCAGGATGTCCCCCTTCGAAATCGCCTGGAAGATGCTGGCCTTCTTTTGCAGGATGGCGGGAATGCCCGGGACGAAGGAGGGGAATTTCAACTCCGGACGATCCACCCGGTCAGGGATCTGCATGAGTCTCGCGAGATTCACCGGCCCGTTCACCCTGTACAGGTCGTCCTGTCCCAGGCCGAACTGCTGAAGAAGGAAGTCGGCCATTCCCTGGGAACAGTTTTCGGCCACTTCCAGGCGCACCGCATTGCCGAAATGGCGCTGCGGAAGTTCTCCCTGCAGCGCGATCCTGAGGTTCTTCACCTCCTCCTCGTCGACGAACAGGTCGCTGTTACGGGTCACCCTGAACTGCGAGCACTGCAATACGGTCATGCCGACGAAGAGTTCCCCGACATGGGCATGCAGGATCGAGGAGAGGAAAACGAAGCTGGAATCGTTCCCGGAAGCCTCGCGAGGGAGCTGAATGGCGCGCGGCAGGATTCTCGGTGCCTGCACGATGGCGATCCCGGAGCTGCGACCGAACGCATCCCGCCCCTCCAGCTCGATTGCAAAATTGAGGCTCTTGTTGAGTACCCGCGGGAAAGGGTGCGAAGGATCCAGTCCGATGGGAGTGAGCACCGGCATCAGCTCGCGGAAAAAGAAGGAACGGATCCATTCGCGCTGCGTCTCGCTCCATTCGCTGCGGCGGATGAAGCGGATCCCCTCCTCTTCGAGCGCGGGCAGGATTTCCTCGTTGAGGAGCTGGTATTGCCTTGCGACGAGTTCATGGGATTTCTGCGCAACCAGCCTGAACACATGCCTGGGATTCATCCTGTCCGCGCCGCAGGAAGGCGAATCCAGGTTGATCTGCTCCTTGAGGCCTGCCACCCTGATCTCGAAGAATTCGTCGAGATTGCTGCTCACGATGCAGATGTATCTGAGTCGTTCGAGCAGCGGATGGCTCCTGTCTTCAGCCTGAGCCAGAACCCTTCTGTTGAATTCCAGCAGGCCGAGTTCCCGGTTGAGGAAGTAATTCTTCATGATCACTTCGGGGGCACGTAGCCGGAGGCGACATCCGCCCCTTCCCCGAAAAAGTGCTTTTCCATCTGCTCTGCAAGGTATTTTCTGGCCTTTTGATCGGCCAGGTTGAGCCTGTATTCGTTGATGAGCATGGTCTGCTGTCTTTGCCAGCCAGCCCAGGCTTCCTTCGATACATTCTCGAAAATGCGCTTGCCGAGTTCGCCCGGATAAGGGGGGAAGTCCAGCCCTTCTGCGGCTTTGCCCAGTTTGACGCAGTTCACGATTCTAGCCATTTTGAATGTTTTTGCTCAGTTGGTTATGCGTTGGAAAGCCCGAGCCTCTCCCAGATGGAGATGACTGCGGCAGACTGGTTGAGGGTGTAGAAATGCAATCCCGGAGCACCGCCGGCCAGCAGTTTCTCGCAAAGGGAGCAGACTACGTCCAGTCCGAAAGAGCGGATCGAGTCGATGTCGTCCCGATACCCTTCCAGCCGTTTCCGAATCCATCTCGGGATTTCTGCTCCGCATGCATCGGAGAAGCGTGCGAGCTGGGAGAAATTGTATATCGGCATGATTCCCGGAACAATGGGAATGGCAATCCCGAGTTTCTCGCATTCGGAGACGAAGCTGAAATAGGCGTCCGGATTGTAGAAATACTGGGTGATTGCGGAATCCGCCCCCGCTTCGGCCTTCCTCCTGAAATTGAGGAGGTCATCTCTCGGGGAAGAAGCCTGCGGATGGAACTCGGGATAGGCGGCAACCTCGATATGGAAGTGATCCCCGGTCCTTTCGCGGATGAAGGAAACCAGTTCGTTGGCATAACGGAACTCGCCGGTGGAGGCGGTGCCGGAAGGAAGGTCTCCGCGCAGCGCGACCAGATGTTTCACGCCACCTGCGATGTACTGTTCCAGGATCGCCTGGATGTTCTCACGGGTGGAGCCGATGCAGGAAAGGTGCGGGGCCGCAGTATGGCCTTCCGCCTGGATTTCCAGCACGGTGTCGAGCGTTCTGTCGCGGGTGGAACCTCCCGCGCCGAAAGTGACGGAATAAAATCTTGGGCCGAGTTGCGCAAGCAGCTTGCGCGAAGCCCTGAGTTTTTCCATTCCCTCTGCTGTCTGGGGCGGAAAGAACTCGAAGCTGAAGGTTCGATCTGAATGGGACATGTCTTGGAAAGCCGGGGTTTTCCCCCGGCTTTTCTGAAAATGCATCAGTAGCGGTAGTGGGCAGGCTTGTAGGGGCCGGTCTTTTCGAGGCCGAGATACTTCGCTTGCGTGTCGGTCAGTTCGGTGAGCATCACGCCGATCTTTTTCAGATGCAGCCTCGCGACCTTCTCGTCGAGTTGCTTGGGCAGCACGTAGACGTCGACAGGGTACTTGCCGGGGTTGTTCCAAAGTTCGATCTGCGCCATCACCTGGTTGGTGAAGGAAGCGGACATCACGAAGCTGGGGTGGCCGGTTGCGCAGCCGAGGTTGACGAGGCGCCCTTCGGCGAGCACGGTGATTTTCTTTCCGTCCGGGAAAATGACGTGGTCGACCTGGGGTTTGATGTTTTCCCAGGTGTAATTGCGGAGCGATGCGATGTCGATCTCGGAATCGAAGTGACCGATGTTGCATACGATCGCCTCGTCCTGCATGGCGAGCATGTGCTCATGGGTGATCACGTTGATGTTGCCGGTCGCGGTCACGAAGATGTTGCCGCGGCTCGCCGCTTCGTCCATGGTGACGACCCGGTATCCTTCCATGGCGGCCTGAAGTGCGCAGATCGGGTCGATTTCGGTGACCCATACGGTGGCGCCCAGTCCGCGGAATGCCTGCGCGCAGCCCTTGCCCACGTCTCCATATCCCAGCACCACGCAGATCTTGCCTGCGATCATCACGTCGGTTGCGCGCTTGATGCCGTCGACCAGCGATTCGCGGCAACCATAGAGGTTGTCGAACTTGGACTTGGTGACCGAGTCGTTGACGTTGAAGGCAGGGCATTTCAATTCGCCCTTGGCGACCATTTCATAGAGACGGTGCACGCCGGTGGTGGTTTCCTCTGAAATTCCCCGAACATTGTCGAGAAGATGCGGGTACTTGTCGTGCATGATCTGGGTGACGTCGCCGCCGTCGTCGAGGATCATGTTGGGCAGCCAGTTGTTGGGGCCGAAGATGGTCTTCTCGATGCACCACCAGAATTCTTCCTCGGTCTCGCCCTTCCAGGCAAAAACGGGAATGCCCGCGGCCGCGATCGCGGCTGCAGCCTGATCCTGGGTGGAAAAGATGTTGCAGGAACTCCAGCGTACTTCTGCGCCGAGATCGACCAGGGTCTCGATGAGCACGGCGGTCTGGATGGTCATGTGCAGGCATCCGACGATGCGTGCGCCAGCAAGCGGCTTGCGTCCTGAGTATTCTTCGCGGATCGCCATGAGTCCGGGCATTTCGGTTTCGGCGATCTGGATTTCCTTGCGACCCCATGCCGCGAGGGAAATGTCTGCGACCTTGTAGTCGGTGAAGGTGGGGGCTGTGGCGTTCATGTATTTCTCCATTCAAGTCAATGAATGGGCGCCGTTCTTGCTGTTGTCACTCCCCTTCCCAAGCCTGGCCCGCCAAGCGGCGGGTCGCAACGCCCCTTGGGAAGGGGGTTTTCTTCAGATTCCTGCGTCAGCCTTGAGCGCTTCAGCCTTGTCGGTGATTTCCCAGGTGAATTCCGGCTCTTCGCGGCCGAAGTGGCCGTAGGTGGCTGTCTTGGAATAAACCGGACGCATCAGGTCGAGGGACTGGATGATGCCCTTCGGACGCAGGTCGAAATGCCGCTCGATGAGCTTGGCGATCTCG
>JAJZTT010000071.1 GCA_021848705.1 Pseudomonadota bacterium | reverse complement strand
GAGTATCGGGCGCTGCGAGAGTCGGTTCGGCCTCTGGCGGAGGGAAGAACCGCCATCTGTTTCGAACAGTTTCGGAAAAGGTATGACAACATGACAAACCTGTATCAAGGCCGTCCCGATCTGCAGACTTTGACCTCCTTCAGCGGATTGTCCGACGAGGCTTTTCGCAATCTCCTGCAGATCGCGCCGCACATCAAACCGCATATTCCGGCACTCACCGATTCCTTCTATGCATGCCTGCAGTCCGACGGCCATACCGCCTCCCATGTGCGGGGAAGGGTGGATCAACTGAAGGTGACGCACCGCGCCTGGCTCTGCAGTCTTTTCGATGGGAATTATGGCGAAGAGTTCGTTTTGCAGCAGGAGAGGATCGGGCGCGCCCATGTGGCGGCGAAAATTCCCCCGCTTTTCGTGGCAGCCAGCATGAGCTTCCTGCGCGCCGCCTTCACCCGGCAGATCGAGCAGGCGGCCATTGCGTTGGGGGAGCACGAGGGGAAATACATCAGCGCGCTCCTGGGCCTGCTCGACCTTTGCCAGTACCTCATCGACAGGGCCTACGAGGAAGACAGGCTCGACAGGCTGGCCGGCGTGACCGGCATGTCGAGAAAGCTGCTGGAAAATCTCATCTCCCTGAAGCCAAAGGGCTGAATTTCCGGAACTGGTCCAGGTCCCGAAATTCACCTGGCGCCGAGCACGAACTCCACCCTGGACAGCTGTTTCTCGTCCCGACCCGCGTCGACGATGAAGATTCGGTCGGGGTCCGCATGTCCTTCCTGAAGCAGGTAATCACGGACCCTGCCGGCGCGTCGCCCGGCAAGATCGCGCAGATCCCCGGGACCGACGCGGATGCTTGCGAGCAAAAGGGATTCCATTTCGGGTACCGGCAGTCGCTTGGCGAAGCCGATGAAATTGCGCGGCTTGTTCGGCAGCTTCGCGTCGTCATAAGCCATTTCCAGGTATTTCCGGTATTCGTCCGGAGCAATCCGGATGTCCCGGACCGACCGTACAGATTTTCCCCTTTTCAGGAGTTCCTTCATTTTTTCCACCTTCACCTGCCGTTCGAGCCCGATTTTCTTCAGTCCTTCCGTGTCGTCTGCGGGGTTCGTCATTCCGATGACGTCGAGCCTGAGGCCGGGCCGCGCCTTCAGCGCTTTTGCGAGCGCATCCAGTCTGGATGGCGCATCTGCGGGCAGCGCATCGCTTCCCGGCGCGAAATCGATGTGGCTCATTTCCTGCTGATGGTCCGAGAAAATGCTCGCGATCATCGTGAACGGGGAGGTCACCGCCTTCAGGATCATGTTGAAGATCGCCTTGGCGATGATGCTGCCCACATCGAATTGCGGATCGTCGAGGGAGCCGGAGATGGGCAGGTCGATTGAAATGTTCCCTTCCCCATCCTTGAGCAGGGCCACCGCGAGCAGGACGGGCAGTTTCGTCGCGGTCGGGCGATCCACCTTTTCGCCGAAAGTGAGCTGCCGCAGGATGAGGTGGTTTTCTGCCGTGAGCTTGCGGTTCTCGACATGGTATTTGACGTTGAAATCCAGTTTCCCTTTTGAAATGCCGTAACCTGCGTATTTTTCCGCATAGGGGGTGAGGGGGGAGAGTTCGAAATCCCTGAGCTTTGCCAGAAGGTCCAGATACAGGTTTCCGGAAAGGGGATCGATCTTGCCCTGGATGTCGAGGCTGCCCTGGTCGTTCACTTTCCCGGACAGGGCGATGTCCGCCCGGTTGCCGGAAGACAATCCGGTCACCGTGCCGGCGAGCCCGGTGAGATCGGCGGAATAGTTCGGGCGGATGAAATGGTCGTGGAAATTGACCCTTCCGCCGCTCAATTCCACGCTGCCGATGCGGATCGGGGTTTTCCCGTTCCCGGAGGATTTTCCGGTCGAGGAAAACACCTGCTGCAGGTTGAAGGTCCCGTCCGGATTGATCACGAGCCTGGAGTAGAAATCCTTGAGGGAGATCTTCCCGATGGAGATCCTGGCCGAAGGCAGGATCCTCGCCTTCACCGCATTCAGGCGGAGCGATTTCCACTTGAGGAATTCCTCTGAATGCTTGCGGTCGATCGATGCGAAGTGGCCGATTCCGAGATTGCCGTAATAACCCGCGCCTTTTGCGCCATAGCGCAGTTTCCCCTTCGCATAGACTGCACCGTCGGTGATGGTGATGTTCAGCAGATTCGCGAAATAGGGCTGGAAAGGCACGATCGCAACCTGTTTCGCATCGATGTCGAGCGCGGCCCGGAAAGGTTCGAGGGAGATTTTTCCCTTCGCATTGAGATGACTTGCGCTGCCCAGTGTCGATTTCAGGTCGATCGAGGAATATTCGTGATTCCGGTTGCCGATCCTGGAGACCTTCAGGTCGATGTTCTCCGCCCTGATCGAGGAATACCGGCCCGCCGTCACCGAGCGGAATTGCGCGTTCGATCCCTCCACGGAAACTTTGCCGATCTCGTAACTCCAGGGGGCGGAAGGCTTTCCGGAAGAAGGGGGGAGAAGATTGGCGACATTGATTTCCCCTTTCGCATTCCTGAACAGGGTGAGGGAAGCGCCTTTCAGAAGGATCGATTCCGCATCGATTTTCCGCTTCGAAAAATCGATGTTTCCTCCCTTCAGGGAGAGCGAGTCCATCCTGAAGAACCGGTATTTTTTCCGGACCGTCCTGCTCAGCGAGAGGTCTGAAAGCCTTCCATCGACATCGGTGAAAGCCGTTTTGCTTCCGATCAGGAACCCTCCCGAAAGGTCGAGCTTCCCGGAATCGACATCGAAGCGAACCAGGTCCGAATAGTACGGGAAGTATTTTCCGAGATTCACGTGATCGAACCTTGCCTTTCCCTGCGCGGAAAAGGGTGCGATCGAAAGCTTTCCGGATTCGCTGAATTTTTCACCCGAATCGGTGGAAAAGGAAGCCTGCATGGAGGCGGTCCTGTCCTTTGCAGTGGAAATTCCTTTCAGGCCGATATCGATGCTCCCGAGGCGGATCTCGAAGCGCCGGGGAAGGCTCTGGTCGGTGAAATGGAGCTTTCCGCCGCTCACCCGGATCTTTTTCGCTTCGAAGAGGGGGGAGGGGCCCTTGCCTCCCGAAGGAAACAGCGCTGCGAGATCGAGACCGGAACTCGTGCGGATCACGTCGAGCGCCGGTTTTTCCAGGGAAATTTCGTTGAAAAGGAGTTTCTTCGAATCGATCGTGTCAATGTCTGCGGACACCCTGTCTGCGGAAAACAGCGGCTGCTTCTTCATCCGGACAGAAATGCGATTCAATGCAAATGTTCCGGAAAAGGAAGCCTCCTTCCCTTTCGAGAAATTCGCCGTGAGGTCCGCGTCGAGGCTTGCGGAATCGATTGCGAATTTCTGTTTGGGGAGAAGCTTCATGAAAGGGGGAAGATCGAGGCCTTTCACCCGCATTCTGAGCTTCGTTTCGAGATCCGGAGCGAACACGCCGGATTTTCCTGAAATCTCCAGAGGCGCTCCGTCCAGGCGGGCCTTCAGCGAAAGGTGCGGGATGGCTGCATCCGGAAGATTGGACAATTCAGGGATCGAAAGGTCGATGGCGGACAGCGCATGTTTCTGTTCCCCGTCGTTGAAATCCACATTCCCCTGTTCCACGCCGATGTTGTCCAGATCGAAGCGCAGCGGCTTTCCGGAAGGTCGGCCGGATGGCTTCGAGAACGCGTCGAGGAGGTCGGAAAAATTCCATGCATTTTTTTCCCGGACGATCCTCACTTTCGGAGAGACGAGCTTGAGTTCGCTCAGGACCAGCCTTCTTTCGAGGATGGATTGCGCTTCCAGGTTCAGATAGAGTTCGCCGATCTTCACGAAATCGGTTTTCCCGTCGCGCTCCTTCACGGTGACGTCTTCGAGCCTCGCGGACAGGGCGAACGGGTTGAAGCCGACCTTGCCGATGCTCACCTGACGGTGAAGCGTCTCCCCGAGCGTTTCCGCGAGATAGGGTTTCGCATAATGGGGCACGGCGAAATACAGCGCACTGCCCAGCAGGAAGAGGGCGAGTGCTGCCGCGGCAAGCCGCTTCAATATTTTCAGGATAAATTGGGTCTGCATGCCTCTATTCTAGATTCCCGGAAGGTCGGCGCAAAGTACCGGATCGCAGACTCTTTCCATGGGCGGCGGCATGCATATAATTGAATCATGGGTTCCATGATCCGGAGCGCTCATGAAGGCGATCTTCTTCCTGCTGCTGTCTGCATTTTCCTTTTCAGCCATGGCTTCTCCAAATCCGGACGAGATGGTGGGGCAGGTAATAAGGGAAGTCCTCCTCGCACTTTCCTCGGACCAAAGGATCACGAAGGAACCTTACGAGCTCGACCGGATGGTCAGAAAGGAAGTGCTTCCCCACTTCGAGGTCCGCACCATGGCAAGGCTCATCGTCGGGAAAAACCGCTGGCGCGAATCCTCGCAGCAATTGAAGGGGGATCTGACCGAAGCGTTCCGCACCTTCCTCGGGCATGCCATTTCCGGGGCGCTTTCCGGCTACGACGGGGAGAGGGTGAACATCCTGTCGTCCAGCATCGGAGCGGGAAGGGCGGTGGTCAGGACGGAAATCCTGGGGGGTGACAGGACCGAGCTCGATTACGATATCTTTTACACCCGTGGCGCCTGGATGATCTACGATGTGGAACTCGACGGGCTCAGCATCGTGAAGCTCTACAGGCTGGATTTCTCCAGGGCGCTGCTCGTGGGCGGGGCTTCCGGGCTGCTCGACGCGCTGCAGGCGAAGAACCGGGAAGTCGAAAGAGGCTGGGGTCAGGCGCCGGATTCCCGGCATGCCTTTTCGAATTCCTCCACCGGCACCGGTCTGCCGAAGTAGTAGCCCTGATACAGTCCGCAACCGTGTTGCCGCAAAAAGGCGAACTGCTGGTCTGTTTCCACGCCTTCCGCGACGGTCTTGAGGCCGAAATTCGAGGCGATGCCGAGAATGGTTCGCACCATGATGGCGCTGCTTTTGTCGATGGCGATATCCCGGACGAAGGACTGGTCGATCTTGATCTGGTCGAGAGGCAGCCTTTTCAGGTAGGAAAGGGAAGAATAGCCGGTGCCGAAATCGTCCATCGAGAAGCCGATTCCCGTGGTGCGCAGATCGTTCATCTTGTCGATCGCATCGTCCACGTCCTTCAGGATGTGGTTCTCGGTGAGTTCGATCTTGATCCTGGAGGCGCGGATTCCGGTCTTTTCGATGGTATCGCGCAGCATTTCCACGAAATAGGGCTGGCCGAGCTGTTTCGGGCTGACATTGATGGAGAGTTCAATGTCGCGCATCCTGGGATCCATTTCCCATTGCCTCAACTGCTCGCAGGCCTGTTCCACCACCCAGTCGCCGATGGGGATGATCATGCCGATTTCTTCCGCGAGCGGAATGAAGCTTGCCGGAGGGATGAGGCCTTTTTCAGGGTGGATCCAGCGGATCAGCGCTTCTGCACCGACGATGTTTCTCGATTCGTCGACCTGCATCTGGTAGAAAAGGCGAAGCTGTCCGAGTTTCAGGGAAGCGCGCAGATCCTTCTCCAGTTGGGCGCGGTTTTCCATTTCGCGCTGCATTTCCGGATCGAAGAAGCAGACCATGTTCCTGCCACCCGCCTTGGCCTGATACATGGCGAGATCGGCCTGCTTCAGCACTTCTTCTAGACTGTTCCGGTGACCCTGATAGAGGCTCACGCCGATGCTCGGGGAGCTGTGCTGTTCGATTCCCTTGATCAGATACGGCTGATTGAGTTCGGACCGGATCTTTTCCGCGATGAGTTCGGACTGGGATGCCGCTTCGTGGGTATCTGCGCTCAGGGCTTCCAGCGCCACCACGAATTCGTCCCCGCCCAGGCGTGCCACCGTGTCGCCTTCGCGCACCCTGCGGGTGAGGCGGCTTGCGACCTCCTTCAGCAGCAGGTCGCCCACATCGTGTCCCTGCGTATCGTTGATGGTCTTGAAATTGTCGAGATCGAGGAACATCAGCGCGCCATGTTTTCCGGTACGGGCGCTGATCGACATGCTCTGCTGAAGGCGTTCCTGGAGCAGGCGGCGGTTCGGCAGGTGGGTCAGGGAATCGTAGAAAGCGAGGCGATGGATCTCTTCCTCGGACTGCTTGCGGATGGTGATGTCCTGGACCATGAACAGCACGGCATCGTCTTCCCCCAGTTTCGCGATCGAAATGTCGGCCAGGAAGGAATGCTTGACGCCTTTTTTCACCAGCACGAAGCCGAAATCGCTGCAGTGTTTCCCGCTCATCAGGATCTGGGCGATTTTTCCGTCGATTTCATCCTGGCCGAGCAGGGATCCCAGGGTTCTCCCCTGCCAGTCTTCGCCGCATCCGAACATTTCGAGGACGGCCTGGTTCAAAAAGCCGATCAGGCCGCCCGCATCGAGCACTGCGAAACCGATCGGCATGTTGCGCACGATCTGTTCGTTGTAGGTGTTGGCACGCAGCAGCGCCTTTTGTTCCGCATGGAAATAGGTATCGAGCGCAAGTCCCATGTCGAGGAAGATGATCTTGTGCAGTGCATACCATGTATCGAGCACCCGCTCCGGGTTTCCCGTGCAGCACTCCAGGATGAGCGGCATGACGAGACCGAGATACTTGCAGTAGGCGCTCATGTACCATTTCGGGGTGAGGCCGAATCTCTGATGTGCTACGCCGACATGCAGCCGGTTCTCCACGTAGGATTCGTCGTAGGTTCCGGCAGTGAGCTGGCTGAAATATTCTCCCTGAACCTGCTTCAGATGTTCCAGTTTTTCCTCATTTTCGAGAAACTGGCTAAGTTCGGGAAAGGAGGTCAGGTGCTCGTAGAAGTGCTCGATCAGTTCCTTGCGGTATGGCTCGAGTATTTCGTGGAGCGAAACGAGCAGTTTCTCATCCTTTTCGTCGAAAGAGAGAAAGGCCTTGCGCCTTTCCAGCTCCTTCGAGTCGATTCCAATCTCGGCGAAAAGGGGCATGTCATTCACGGCAGGTTTGGAGGTTCATGTTCATGGCAATTCAATGACCGATGGCGGAGAAGACCTTTCTCGCGATCTTTCCGGTCGCCTGGAGGGGGTTGGCGCGGATCGCCTTTTCCTCCTCGGCCATCATCGTGAACAGGCCGTCCATCGCTTTTTGCGTGATGTATTCTTCCAGGCTTGCATCCTGCGCGCTCACCAGTCCCAGTTTTTCTCCCTGCGCGGCGAAACGGTCGTAGGTTCCGGCCAGCCGGACCTTCTGCATCGCCCTCGCAACGATGGGCCTGAAGCGATCGGCGATCGAGGCAGAAGTCCTGCTTTTGAAATATTGGGTGGCTGCATCATTGCCGCCGGTGAGGATGCCCTTCGCATCGGAGACGGTCATCGATTTCACCGCGCCGACGAGCAGGTTTTTCGCTTCCGGCACGGCGGCTTCCGCAGCCCGGTTGATCGAGGTCTTGAGATCTTCGCCGTATTTTCCGAGCCCGACCTGCTGCAGGAGCGCATCCAGTTTTTGCAGGTTTCCCGGCAGGGGTATGGACACTTTCGGATTTCCGAGATAGCCGTTCGTCTTCGAAAGCGAAGCGACGGCGGACTGGGCGCCCTGGGTGAGCGCTTCCTTCAGTCCGGTGATCTGGTCGCTGCTGCTGATCCCGGACAGACTTCCGCCTCCTCCGAGCAGACTGTTTTCGATGTTGCCGAGCTTCGGGTTGTCCAGCAGTCCTCCGAGATCGAGGGCCTGCGCAGCCTGGGGAACGAGGAGACCGGAAAGGACGGCGATGGCTGCGATCTTCATGGGAGCTCGGTTCAAAAGCTTCATTTTCCACGCCTTGGGCGACGAGTTCAACTGATATTTTTTCGACTTGACACCCGGGCGGACGAAGCTGTAGGTTTGAAGCTTTTGTGCCGCGCGATGTATGCGGTGGACCTGTCCGGATCCGAGCTTTTCAGGGGCGCCCCGGGCGAGACGCTGGAAAGGTTTTTTCGCAGTTGTGAAACTTCTTATCTGCACGGGCGTCTACGCTGAATGAAAACAGAAACGGGAGGGGGAAATGCTTCGACAAATGGTCATCGGTGTATCGGTTTCAGTGCTGGCGCTGGCTTTTCTGCCTCACCTGCTCGTCGGCAACATGCTCGTTCTCGGGGTGGGCATCGCGGTGTTGGTCGGCATCATCCTGATCATGGTATCCTAGCGCAATGGAACCGAAATCATCCAGGAAGTCCGTCTATCTGATCCTCGGAGCCGCCGTAGCGACCGTCGCCATCGTGCTCTTCGAGATTTTCAGGGTGGTCAGGACGCTCGCCTGAGGCATGCCTTTCACGCTGGCTCATCCTGCAGCGGCAGTGCCGCTGTTGCGCGTGCTCGGGAAATTCGGCGGACTTTCCGCGCTGGTGATCGGCAGCATCGTGCCCGACCTCCATCGGATCTTCCATGTCGGAAGATCCCTCACCCACAGCCTTTCGGGCGTTTTCGCCGTTGACCTGCCTGCAGGACTGTTTTGCTACCTGCTGTTCCATTTTTTTCTGAAGCGCCCGCTTTGCGCGCTTTTTCCCGAAGAACTGGCTTTCCGTCTTGCGCCCCTTGCAGAAATTTCCCTGCCTGCAATACCCTGGTCCGGCGTGCTTCTTTCCCTTCTCGCGGGTTCGCTCACCCATGTCGGCTGGGATGCGCTCACCCATGGCGATACTTTCGGGTTCCCGTTCCTCGGCTTTCTCGACAAGCCCCTGTTTTTTTCACTGAGCTTCAGCGATCTGCTTCAGGCGGGGAGCAGCGTTCTCGGAGTCTGGCTGCTCCTCGCCTGGTTCGGGAAATGGCTGGCGCATGCCGAAAGAAAGGTTCCCGGGTTCCCGCTCACCGATGGAAAGGTGACCATCCTGCTCGCCTTCTCTGCACTTCCTTGCGCGATTTTCTCGGCGAATGGTGGAGGCGGACTCCTCAACGTCGTGAGCGCGCCGATCGCAGCGTGGTTGAACGCCATGGCCTATGCGATCACGGCTTATGCGGCTGTCTGGCATTTCCGTGGAAGGAAAAAATGAGGATCCTGCCGATTTTATTGCTGCTTTTTCCGCTCCTTTGCAAGGCGGGCGAGTTCGGCGCGGCCGGGCAGGCTTTCATTGATCATATGGCAGTTTCGCAGGGCTTCGACCGGGATCAACTGGTCTCTCTGTTCGAAAAGGTGAAAAAGCTCGATTCGGTGATCCTCCTGATGAGCCCGTCGCAGCCCTCCAGGAAACCGGACTGGGCTTCTTATCGGGCGAGGTTCGTCGACCGTTCCAGGATAGAAGGAGGGTTGCGCTACTGGAGAAAGTACGCCAGGGTGCTGGAAAAGGCGAGCGCCACCTACCATGTTCCCCCGGAAATCATCGTCGCCATCATCGGGGTCGAAACGCAATACGGCCACAACACCGGGAAGTTCAGGGTGCTGGACGCATTGTCGACCCTGGCCTTCGATTATCCGGAGACGGAAAACCGGGAGGAGAGGATGAAATTTTTCAGGAGCGAGCTGGAAAACGCCCTGGTGCTCGCGAGAACATGGGGCGTGGATCCGCTCTCCCTGCAGGGTTCCTATGCCGGAGCAATGGGATTGCCGCAGTTCATGCCGGGGAGCATCCTCCGCTACGGGATCGATTTCGATGAGGACGGAAGGGTGGATGTGGTGCATTCCGCTGCGGATGCGATCGGCAGCATCGCCAATTTCCTGGCGATGCACGGCTGGACGAAGGGGGTCCAGGCGGTGGTTCCCGCGAAAGTCACCACCGATGCCTGGAAGGATTATTCGGGGGGGCTGCAGGCGAGGTATTCCGTGGATACGCTCGAATCAGCGGGGATCGTGCCGCAAGTTTCACCATCCTTCGAGCTTGCCGGACTCATCGACCTGGAGAGCAGGGATGCGCCCGCCGAATTCTGGCTGGGCTCGCAAAACTTTTTCGCCATCACCCAGTACAATCGCAGCTACTACTATGCGATGAGCGTGCTCGATCTGGGGCGCGCCCTGAAGTCCAGGTTCGAGGCTCAGAGCCACTGATCCGCAGGCCCCTTGTAGTTGCGGATGTCCTTGTAATACTGCGGGATCGCCCATTCGATGTCCAGCCGGGAAGCCTTGACGGTGAGGATGTGCCGCTCGCATGCGAAACGCAATGCCTTCAGCGCATTCTGGTCCATCGGGTTTTCCATGGCCACCACGATCTGGTTGCGATGGATGAGGCAGGGCATCAGCGTGTATTTGCTGGCAAGGATTTTCGGCACCAGCCTCACCGCCGAAGAGGAAATCTTGAGACGGCGAAGGTTCACGGAAGGCACGCCAAGGCGCCTTGCCAGGATGAAATCGAGCAGTTCCTGGGTGATCGCTCCGGTGGAAACGAGGATTTCTCCGATGCGAGTCTTTCCTCCGTGCTTTTGCTGGATGCGGATGGCGCGCTCCAGTTGCTCGACATTGATGTATCCCTGGGAAAGCAGTTCCTCTCCCAGCATGGTAAGAGGCTGATCGCCGCGCTCGTCGAGCACCCTTCTCAGCACTTCGATATCCTGGATCACTTCCCTGACCGGATTCAGGGGGCCGGCAACCGGGACCAGTGCGGTCGCCCCGCTCGCTTCGCCTTCCTTCTCCTCCTCGGGTTCGCGCGCGGGCCTGGCCTTGGGCGCAGGCTCGGGTTCCGGGATGAAATCGAAAAGGGACGGAAATTCCATACGTCAGTACAATTCACTCAGGGCGAAGTTCGGCAATGATTAAAGCTAACATGAAAAAGATGGGGTTTCAAGTGGATGGATTCTCCAGCTTCGAAACCGGTTCGAATCTCTGCATCATCCTTTCCAGAACGGAGAGATCGGCTTCGGATGCGTCGTTCCTTCTTTCGCATATTCTTCTCTTCAATGTCTCGTAATCCGCATGCATCGATGCGATCGAAAAGGAAAGGCCCCGCGCTTCAGCCAGTCCTCGGAATTCGTCCCTTTGCTTCCTTTGCGGGAAGGATGCATCCACGATGACCGAAAACCCTGCGTCGAGCAGGTTGGCTGCCTTGTGCAGCAAAAACGCATAGACTTCCCGGGTCGAGGATTCGGAATAGATCCCCGAATCGATCCCGGATCGGGTTCTTGCCTCGGGAGCGATGTCGTGCAGACGCTTTCTCTCGACATCCGAACGGATCCTGATCGCGCGTTCTCTCGCGGCCGCCTGCACCGCCCAGGTGGTTTTTCCTGATCCGGGAAGGCCGTGCGTGATGAAAAGGCGCGGCATTTCACGGCGAAGCAGCCTGGATGCGAGCGCAAGATGCTTCCGGCAGGGTTCGAAATCCGCACCGGACTGAGAGGCCCGGATCGCATCGACCATGCCTCTCACCGTCGCCCTGCAGGAAGCAAAATACCGGAGCAGCGGAAGGCCGGCGTAATCGCCCGTGATTTCCAGGTAGGCATTGAGAAATCTCCAGGCAAGTTCTTCCTTTCCGGAATGGACGAGATCCATGAAGGGAAAGGCGACCTCGTTCACCGGATCGGTCCAGCGCAGTTTCGGGTCGAATTCGAGGCAGTCGAAAGGCACGGGATCTCCCCCGATGAGCGCGATATTGCCAAGGTGCAGGTCCCCGTGGCATTCCCTGACGTACCCCGCTTCCACCCTCTCCTTCACCAGCGGCTCGATCTTCGAATACTCCTGGGCGATTTCCTGTTCGAGTTCAGAAACCTCCTCTCCCAGCCTTTCCCGCAGCTCATGGAAGGCGAGATGCATGGTTTTCGGCATGTCGAGACCGTACCGCTCTCCGGCAGGTGCCGAAGGAATTTCCAGGTGGAATTTCGCGATCTTCCTGGCGAGTGCGTCGATGTGCGCCGCCTCGAGTTTTCCCTTCGCAGCGAGCCTGTCGAGCCGGTTCCGCGCTGCGAACCGCCTCATCCTGACCGCGTATTCGATCGCCGGCAGCGCACCCAGGATCGGGTTTTCCGGGGTGCCGCCGATCGGCATCACCTCCAGATACAGATCCGGCGCGAGTCGCTTGTTGAGCCTCAGTTCTTCCATGCAGAAATGGAGTCGCGCCTCGAGCGTCGTGAAATCCAGGAAATCGGGATGCACCGCCTTCTTGATTTTGTAGGCGTACCTTCCGGCAAGCAATACCCAGGAAATGTGGGTTTCAATCCGCCGGACCGATTTTGCGGCATGCGGATACCTGCCGGGATCCAGAAGCGATGCGATGATCGCCTGCTGGCCGGAAATCATGCGGATGGCCTCAATGCCCCTGCATGGGCTCCTCATGCAGGAATTCGGACGCCTCCCTTTCCAGGGCTTCCTCGATCAGTTCATCCATCGATTTTTTCGAAGGGATGTCCTGTTCGATCACGTTCTTGATGAATCTGTACCATTCGTCGTTACGGTCGTCGATTACCTGGCCCATGATTTCTCCTTTCCCGATCCTTGCCTTGACACCGCTCCGGACTGCAAATCGTTCTGAAC
>JAJZTT010000070.1 GCA_021848705.1 Pseudomonadota bacterium | reverse complement strand
CGCACGTCGAAGCGGCGCTCAAGCCTCTGCTGGCAACGGACGCGATACTCTGCACCGACAGTGCCAGGGCGTTGGACACTGCGGTACGGGAGATCGGCATCACCCACCGCCCCATCAATCTTGCAGCGGGCGTACGGGTAATCGGCCGGGTTTATCACGTGCAAAATGTGAACGCCTACGACAGCCGACTCAAGGAGTGGATGCGCAGGTTTCACGGCGTTGCAACCCACCATCTTGCCAATTATCTCGGCTGGCGCAGGTTGATCGATCGCAATCGGGGCGCATTGTCTCCTTCTACCGTGCTGCGCGCCGCTTTGGGGATGTATGTCGTTCAACAAACAACGGTGACATAGCATTTTATAAATTGATGCATTAACGTGAACATGACTGCTTTTTGCAATCCAGCTACAGGTTGGAATTTGCGCAACGAAAGTCAATGTAGTAATGTATTTACATCATGTGATCCAGGAGTCGTCATGGCCATCACAACGCTGTCGAGCCGGGAATTCAATCAGCATGCAAGCGAAGCAAAGAAGGCCGCCAACAACGGACCGGTTTTCATCACCGACCGGGGACGCCCGGCGCACGTGCTATTGAGCTTCGAGGAGTATCAACGAATCACCGCATCCAGGCAAAAGATCGCCGATCTGCTGGCAATGCCGGGCTTGGAAGACATCGAACTGGAAATTCCAAAACTGGGCGAGCCTGCGCGCGGCGCGGACCTCGCCTGATGTTTGTCCTCGATACCAATATGGTATCCGAATTGCGGAAGGTTCGCCTCGGAAAAGCCGACGAACATGTTGCACGATGGGCAGATAGCGTCGATGCCGCAGATTTATACCTGTCCGTGATTTCAGTCCAGGAACTGGAGATCGGCGTTTTACTTGCCGAGCGCAAAGACCCGGCGCAGGGAGCCGTCCTCAGGACCTGGCTGCAGAACCACGTCCTCCCGGCATTCGCCGGGCGCATCCTGCCCGTCGACACGGCAATCGCGATCCGCTCGGCCAAGCTCCATGTACCGTCTCCGCACTCCGTTCGGGATGGATTGATCGCAGCCACTGCGCTGGTTCACGGCATGACCGTCATCACACGGAATGTGACCGACTTCGAGTCAAGCGGTGTCCGGATCATCAATCCCTGGGCTTATTGAAATGAATCGACGATCCGATCCCCGACGTCGTGTCCCGGAACCACTCTCGACCCGGAACTGTTTGAATTATATATTGTGTCCCCATAACTCCCGAATATTTGCCGATGGAAAGATGTGTCGAAGGAACTGACAAAGGGGCACAAGCAATGTGGCAGACAGATATTTTTACGGAATATGGCAGTAAGTTAGTCGTCTATACTGCCATAAAGGAGGAAGGATCATGACCACCATACTTGTGCTTTACTACAGCATGTACGGACATGTCGAAAGGCTGTCCAAGGCTATTGCCGAAGGGGCATCAGCCGTTTCCGGCACTGAGGTATCCATCATGCGCGTGCCGGAAATCATTCCGGAGGAAAAGGCGCGCCAGATCGGCGTAAAACTCGACCAGACGTCGCCTGTCGCAAGTGTCGAAATGCTCGCCGATTACGATGCGATCATTTTCGGAACACCTACCCGCTTCGGCAACATGGCAGCCCAGATGCGCAATTTTCTGGACCAAACCGGGAAATTGTGGATGGAAGGCGCATTGATAGGCAAGGTCGGCAGCGTATTCACCAGCACAGCCACACAGCATGGCGGGCAGGAAACCACCATCACATCATTCCATTCCACTCTTCTGCATCACGGCATGGTGATTGTGGGCGTGCCCTATTCCTGCCGGGCACTCATGAATATGAGCGAAATCACCGGCGGCTCGCCCTATGGCGCGGGAACGCTCGCAGGAACCGACGGGGGGCGATCTCCGAGCGAGAACGAGCTTGCCATCGCGAGGTTCCAGGGTGAGCATGTTGCTGGAATTGCAAAGCGTATTGCCATAGGCGCAGCAGCATCATGAACTGAAGAAGGGCTGTCCATGCGAGATTGAACCGCCCCGGGATTCGAGGAGGCAGGTTGCTTTGAGTCTGACGAACTGATTTTGCGATGATGTTGACGTGCAGAGCCTGCAACGTTAACAGCAACCTCAACACATGCCATTCGTAAGCGCTTGGCGCGCCAACGTTCCCATCAAACGTGCGTAGTGTTTTCTTTAGAGGCTGTCACCTTGCAGCAAAAGCGGGTCGCCCGCGACGCGAGCCAACCAGGGATTGGCGCCGTACAACCGGTAGCCACGAAAATGTGAAGTTTCAATCATTGGACGCGCAGCGGTACCAACGTTCTTCTGGGGCGGCAAAAGCCACAAGGGCAAGGGCAGCAAAATCTTCCGAAGCTTGATCCTGATGGGTGTCAGGCGCGATTCGTGCGCAGCCAAAGAAGAAACGGGCGCGATTGGCTTTTGATGCAGGAAGTAGAGCAATTGAATTGGCGGCTTGCGCCGCCTTGGGAGTGCTTATTCGCTTGACACAGGTCAGCTAATGGGTGTCCCCAGAACTTGACCTCGAATTTCCCAGGATCCAGTTGAGAGATGATATTACAATGTTTGTTTGTCGGACCTGACCCCGGTTTTTCGTTCGCAGCCAAAGAAGCAACGGGCACGATTGGCTTTTGATGCAGGAAGTAGAGCAATTGAATTGGCGGCTTGCGCCGCCTTGGGTACACTTATTCGCTTGACACAGGTCGGCAATGCCCCCCCCCCGAAACTCATGCCCTTGGAACTCACCAGGAACTCCCGAGCTTTTTACAACGCATCAGAATTACAACAAAACAGTTGCAAAACATATTTGTTGTGATACGATGTAGAATCATTAACCGAGAAATGACGCACGAACATGGACTGTTTCGATCGAGATCAAGAAAGTACCCGCCTCTGGCGCTATTTCAAAAATGGGAAGAATGTGTTGATGCTCGCTCCGCGTCGCATCGGAAAAACCGTCCTACTTAACCGCATCAAGGATGAAAGCTCCCAGTATGGATTTCACGCTATCGTGCTTGACGTTGAAGGTTTCAGTGATGAGAAGGCTTTTTTTCGGCAAATGTGTGCAGCTATCCAGGAGGAGATCGGTGTTGGGCAATCGGTTCTTGCCGGACTAACCGAACGATTAAAGCGGATCGTCCACGGCGCTGAAAGCCAAGGCGATTGGCGCAAAATCTTGCTGGACATCGATTGGAATGATTTTGCCGATCATCTGCTTGCTCAACTACAAGAAGAAAAGGACGGCAAACCTTGGCTGTTTCTTGTGGATGAAATCCCCATTTTCACCAAGTCACTTCTTGAAAAAAGTGGGCCAAAAAATACTCACGATTTCCTATATACACTCCGCAACCTTCGCCAGAAACACCGTAAAGTGCTCTGGTTGTACACCGGCTCCATCGGCATGGACACCATCTGCCGTCGTAGCGGGGTAGAAGGGGCGCTGGTAGATATGGAAATCTATCCTTTGGAGCCGTTCAATCGCCAAACTGCTGCAAACTTCCTTGCTCACATCGCAAAGAAAAATCAATGCACCTTCACCCCGGATGCCATAGAAACCATCCTTGCCAGACTTGGATGGCTATCACCATATTATCTGGAAAAAATTGCGGAGGCGGCTTGCGATAAAGCGACTGACAATCAGAACATCGACAACGAAGCCGCAGATCACGCAGCGAATTCGCTGCTTGAATTATCCAGGCGAACCTACTGGTCAACATGGCGCGAACATCTAGACAAGAACTTCCCAGACCCGGAACGCACCCACCTATTCACCATTCTGGCTGAAATCGCACGCACACCGACTGGCGCCAGCATAGATGTACTACTTACAGCATTGAATCCAGTAAATGGGCCAACAGGAGAAGAGATATTACGTAGTTATTTGGATACGCTGGAAGCCGATGGCTATCTGAGCTCCAACGAACCACGCGACCAATATCGTTTTCGCATGAATCTGTTGCGCGAATGGTGGTTACGGTATGTTGTGCTGAGAACTCATCATGGGTGAGTTGCTCAATCTGGCAATCTACAACCCCACTCAACTCAAGGATGAAGATTTCCTGAGGAGCTTTGTTGCGCGACATGAACTTGCCAACAAAATCTTCGCAAGACTCGGTGAAATAAAGCCACAAGGCATGGCAAGACATGGCCTTATCATCGGTCAACGCGGCATGGGCAAAACCAGCATGTTGCGACGAATTGCACTGGGTGTACGAGAAACCTCCGAATTGGCTGCCGTGTTACTACCTTTAAGCTTCCGCGAGGAACAGTACAACATCCACAATATGCATGTATTCTGGTGCAACTGCCTTGATGCTTTGGGGGACTACTATGACGCTACTGGGCAGCACGAAAAAGCCGATAGGCTGGATCGGGAAGTGATAACCCTGAATAGTCGCGACGATGATGAAGAGGGTAGCAATGCGCTTGGTCTATTCCGTGAATGGATGAAGTTCGAGCAAAAACGTCCATTGCTGCTGCTTGATAACATTGATCTCGTTTTCAGTGGGCTCAAGGACAAACAATGGAGCTTGAGGCGCGTCTTGCAGGAAGCCGGAGGTATCGTCGTGATTGGCGCATCTGCCGGATTTCTCGAAGCAACATCCAGGCCGGAAGCCGCCTTCTATGATTTTTTCAAAGTGGATGTGCTGGAAAAACTTGGCCCCGAAGAGCTTTTTTCCTGTTTGAAACAACTTGCCGTCGAGCGTGGCGAACTTGGACAAAAAGTGACCCACATCCTCGAAAGAGATCCGGCACGCATCCACGCGCTCTACGATCTTACCGGGGGCAACCCACGCACTCTATCCATGCTCTACCTGATGCTTGAAGTCAGCGAAGACGGTGACATCATGAACGATCTGGAAAAATTGCTCGATCAGTCAACTCCGTTATACAAGGCAAAAGTAGAAGAATTTGCCATTCAGGCACGTGTGGTTTTCGATGCCGTAGCGCTGGCATGGAACCCGATCACTGCGGCGGAGCTTGCTACCATTACCGGCCTTGAAGTCGGTGCCGTTTCCACCCAACTTGACCGCCTGTTCAAGAACGGCGTGCTGGAAAAAACCAGCCTCTCATCTACCAGCCGTATCGGATTTATGTTGGCGGAACGATTCTTCAACATCTGGTACCTGATGCGACACGCGCCGCGCCGTCAGCGCAACCGCTTGCGTTGGCTGGTTGAATTCCTGCGCAAGTTCTACACACCTCCGCAGTTGGCTGATCACGCCGTCAGGCTTTTCAAACAAGAAGCGAATGATGCATTGACGCACGGCACCTATTGTCTGGCAATAAGCGATGCAGTTGAAGATGGCGGGCTAAGAAATGCATTGCAATACGAAGCAAAACAAGCGATGGAGCGTTACGCGCTCGGGAAAGGTGAATCTATAGAAAAGCTTTTCAATCCTGACGAATATTTCACGCCGAATAATGCGAAAGAATGGTTCGAACTTGGTCGCGTATTGCAAAATAGAATAGGAGATTACAAGAAAGCGGAAACAGCGTATCGCAAGGCTATCGAGCTTGATCCGAAATATGCTTCGCCTTGGATCAATCTTGGCAATCTGCTGCAAAATCACCTGGCTCGTTACGAAGAAGCCGAAGCCGCCTACCGCAAGGCTATCGAGCTTGATCCGAAATATGCTTTGCCTTGGTACAATCTTGGCGTTCTACTGCAAAATCACCTGGCTCGTTACGAAGAAGCCGAAGCCGCTTACCGCAAGGCTATCGAGCTTGATCCGAAATATGCTTCGCCTTGGAACAATCTGGGCAATCTGCTAAAAAATAACCTGGCTCGTTACGAAGAAGCCGAAGCCGCCTACCGCAAGGCGATCGAGCTTGATCCGAAATATGCTTTGCCTTGGTACAATCTTGGCGTTCTACTGCAAAATCACCTGGCTCGTTACGAAGAAGCCGAAGCCGCTTACCGCAAGGCTATCGAGCTTGATCCGAAATATGCTTCGCCTTGGAACAATCTGGGCAATCTGCTAAAAAATAACCTGGCTCGTTACGAAGAAGCCGAAGCCGCTTATCGCAAGGCTATCGAACTTGATCCGAAATATGCTTTGCCTTGGAACAACCTTGGCAATCTGCTGCAAAATCACCTGACTCGTTACGAAGAAGCTGAAGCCTCTTATCGCAAGGCTATCGAGCTTGACGAGAAGGGCGATAACTCCTGGAGAAATCTAGGGAAGTTACTTGCAACCCATTTAGGTCGTTACCAAGAGGCGCTTGATGCTTTTCAGCGTGCTATTGAACTAAATGCAAAAAATTATGCGAACTGGCGTGAGTTGGGATATCTGTTGTTCTATTTCATGAATCGACCTGATGAAGGCAGAGCCGCATACGAAAATGCATTGGCGCTAGACCCTGACGATTTTGTCGTAAAAACCAACTTGCTTGTGCTTGGCATGGTCAGAGGCAATACAATCCCCGAAGCTCAATTCGATGCCAACATAACAATGCAACCAACTTATGGCGCCAGCCTGCTGCGCTCGATCAAGGCTGTCACGCAAGAGAATTTTGGCGAGGCTTCATTGCAGTTCAAGTCTGCCTTGTCAGAAAATTTACCGATGGTCTTGGAATCTTATCGAGGTCTCACAATGCTCATTCTGCGGCAATTTGCAGAGCGTGGATATGGCGAGAAATTGCTTGCCTGGATGAACGAAACTCAAATTTCCGACCAGTATTGGCCGATATATATTGCCTTTGATGCGTACCTCCATGGCGATGAAAAGCTTCGGGATGTCAATCCAGAAGTACGTGGTGCTGCGAAACCCATGCTCACTTGGTTGAAAGGTCACCAAGAAATAAACGCATAAGGTACCGAGCCACTCACGACGTGGCTTCAGTGCAAGCTCAACAAAGGAAGGGCTGGGGCAAACTTTTTCGGGCTACTTTTCCGTGACCGGGATGTCGGTCACATGTTCGGGGGCGGCGGCGAGGATCAGGATGGTCACGCGGCGGTTGCGGGAGCGTCCTTCCGGCGTGGAATTGCTGTCGACCGGGTCGTTCTCGGCATAGCCTTCCACCACCATGCGGGATGGATTCACGCCGTTGTCGGCAAAGAGGCGAACCACGCTCGCCGCCCTGGCGGACGAGAGCTCCCAGTTGGAAGGAAAACTGGAAGTGCTGATCGGCGCATCGTCCGTATAGCCCCTCACCTGGATGTCGTGATTGTCGTCCTTCAAAACGGCAGCGACCGCCTGAAGCGCCTTCACCGAGTCGGGTTCGAGCGCAGCCTGCCCGGACTTGAAAAGCAGGCTCGCATTGATCTCGACCGTCACCCCGACATTGCTCTGCATCACGCGGACCTTGCCCACCTTGACGAGCGGCGACATGACGGAAAGGATGTCCTGGGCGATGCCGCGCATCCTCTCCCTTCTCTGCTCTTCGAGCAGCTTTTTCTCGTCTTCCGTGACGACGGGCTTCTTCTTTTCCACCACCTTCGGGATCTTTTCGACCCTTGGAGGAGCGGCCGGCTTGTTGAGAAATGCGTTGGAGAGGGAGTCGCCGAAAACCCGGTATTTTCCCTCGTTGATGGAAGAAGTCGCATACATCACCACGAAAAAGGCGAAAAGCAGGGTGATGAAGTCGGAATAGGAAATCAGCCACCTTTCGTGGTTGTCCCTGTCCTCCTCCCGCTTGCGCCTCGCCATCAGACCACGTACCCGAGCAGTTTTTCCTCGATGATGCGCGGATTCTCCCCTTCGGCGATGGCGACCAGCCCGTCGATCAGCATCTCGCGCCACACCACCTGCTGGTTGACGAGCGTTTTGAGCTTGTTGGATATCGGCAGAAATACCAGATTGGCGAGCCCGACGCCGTAAATGGTCGCAACGAAAGCGACCGCGATTCCCGCGCCCAGCTTTCCGGGGTTGGAAAGGTTTTCCATGACATGGATGAGCCCCAGCACCGCACCCAGGATGCCGATGGTGGGGGAATAGCCTCCGGCAGCTTCCCATACCTTCGCGGACTGCCTGCCGAAATCCTCGAAGGTGTTGATGTCGACTTCGAGCATGTCCCGCATCTTGTCCGAAGGCGTGCCGTCCACCAGAAGCTGCACGCCTTTCTTCACGAAAGGATCGCCGATCTCTTCCATTCGGTTGTCCAATACCAGCAGTCCATCCTTCCTGACTGCGCTGCTCCACGCGGTGATCTGCCGGATCAGGTTCTCGGAGACGTAATCCGGCGGGACGAAAATCCATTTCAGCATTTTCACCCCTTCCCAGAAAACATTCACCGGGGTCTGCAACATCACCGCGCCCATGGTGCCGCCCGCCACGATCACGAAGGCAGTGACCTGGAGCAGCGAATCAATGTGTCCGCCTTCCAGCAAATGTCCGCCCACGATTCCTGAAATGGCGAGCACCAGACCGATGACGCTGTTGAGGTCGAATTTCATCTTTTCCCTAGCGCATGTTCTTCAATTTGCCCCTGAGCCTTGCGATCGCCTGGCTGTGCAACTGGCAAACCCTGGATTCCCCGACGCCGAGAACCGCACCGATCTCCTTGAGGTTCAGCTCCTCGTCGTAATAGAGCGCCATGACCAGCTTCTCCCGCTCCGGAAGGCTGTCGATCGCCATGGAAAGCTCGCGCCTGAAATCCTCGTCGAGCAAAACCTCGAGCGGCCCGGCATCGCTGTCGCCGCAATTCCTGTCGAGAAAATGCTCTTCCCCATCCGAGTCGAAATCGTCGTAATAGACGAGCTGGTTGCCCCTCGCATCGAGCAGCATCCTGTGGTATTCCTCGAGGGGAATGCCCATTTCGTCGGCAACTTCCCGCTCCGAAGCGGTTCTGCCGAGCTGCTGCTCGAGAGAATTCATCGCCTCCTCGATCTTCCTGGAATTCCTGCGCACTTCGCGTGGAATCCAGTCATTCGCCCTGAGTCCGTCCAGGATCGCCCCGCGTATCCTCTGCGAAGCATACGTTTCGAACTGGGCGCCCTGCGTCGCGTCGAATCGCTGGATGGCGTCGAGGAGTCCCAGCATGCCCGTCTGGATGAGATCGTCCACCTGCACGTTGGCAGGAAGCCTCGCCATCATGTGATGGGCGATTCTCTTGACGAGCGGCGCATACCGCGCGATCTGCGCGTCGATGTCGGTCTGTCCCGAAGCGTTGTACATTGAAACCCGGTCAATGAAAATCGATATTATGAACCAATATCCGCTTCGCTCAACCTGCTGCTTCGAATCAGATGCTGCAAGAAGTCCCCGAGGCTCATATCTTCCCGGTGCAGACGCGGCCAGGCGAGCATGGCATCGGCCATGCTCCTGAAACAGGAGCCGGATGCGGACATGGGAAAAGCATCCAGAACCGGTTTTTTCAGGCGAACGGCCTGGCGAAGCGCCTCGTCTTCGGGGACATGCCCCATGTAGTTCAGGGTGATGGCCAGATAGCGCATCGCCACCTGCGCCATGTTGTCGAAGATCGCCCTCGCCTCCACCCCGTTTTTCGCCCGGCTGACCAGCACCCGGAAGCGCCGGGTACCCTGAGAGAGATGCATTTTCTTGATGAGCGCATAGGCGGAGGTGATCGAACTGACTTCGGTGGAAAGCACCACGATCATTTCCTGACTGGACGAAGGAAGCAGATTCCCGGGGCTTCCCGGCGCAGCATCGACCAGCAGCACATCATGCGAAACATGGCCGATCCGGTCGATCAGCATCCTGCGCATTTCTTCGTCTGCCGGGCGCCTCACCGCCTTCAGAATGGAAATTCCGCCAGGGCCTTCGACCAGCAACCGGTCGAGCCCGATGCCGCCCGCATCGAGCAGATCCGGTTTTTCCCGAAGTCCGAGCAGTGAGCAGACATTGCCTTCCCCTGCATTCTCGTCGAGCACCAGGACGTTCTTTCCTGCGGAAGCGAGCGCCACCGCGAGGTTCGCGACCGAGGTGGATTTCCCGACACCGCAGTCAGGACTCGTCAGTGTCGCGATGCGGATCGAATCCCTGCCGAAAAGCTTGCGCAATCCATCGGCCTGATCGCTTCCGAATTCAGCCATTTACGCCCCCAGCGAATTCCCGAAAAGGCCCTGGGCCATCATCATCGAATACTCGCTTTCCTGCATTGCGTGCGGGGAATCCTCGCGGAAAGCCCTGAAGGAGCGCTCCACCAGGTATTTCGCATTGGCCGGATGAATGTCTTCCGGAACACGCTGCCCGTTGGCGATAAAATGCAGCACCAGCTTGTGCCTCAGGATCACGTCCAGCGATGCGCCGATGCCGATCGCCTCGTCCACCTTGGTGAGGATGCAGCCGCCGAGCCCGCTGCCGCGGTAGGCACGCACCACGTCGTCCAGTGTATCCCCTCCCGAAGTCGCGTTGATCAGCAGGATGCGCTCCACATCCATTTCGCATCCGGAAAGCATCGCGACCTGGTCGATGACTTTCTGGTCCTTCTGGCTCATGCCGATGGTGTCGATCAGCACGAGATGCTTGTCCTTCAGCTCGTTGAGAATGAGATTGAGGTCGGCCGCTTCCTTGATGGCGTGGACCGGAACGCCGAGTATCCTGCCATAGATCCTGAGTTGCTCATGCGCGCCGATCCTGTAGCTGTCGGTGGTGACAAGGGCAAGCTTGTCTGCACCGTGCCGCACCACGCAGCGCGCTGCCAGTTTCGCAGTGGTCGTGGTCTTGCCCACCCCGGTGGGGCCCACGATGGCATACACGCCGCCCCGATCCACGATGTCCGTTTCCGGATTGGCAACGTTGATGTTGCGCCCGACCGCGGTCTTCATCCATTCGAGCGACTCCCGTTCGGAAGAAAAATTGGGCATCTTGTCGGTCATCTGCCTGGAAAGCTTGGGGCTGAATCCCGCCCCAAGAAGCTTCCTCATGGCAAGAAGCTTCATCGGCTCGCGCCTCGATAGATCGCCCCAGGCGAAGCCGGCGAGCTGCTCCTCGAGCAGGCTGCGCATTCTCCTGATCTCTTCCATGACCTCGGCCATTTCGACCGGGGTCGACTG
This sequence comes from Pseudomonadota bacterium, assembly GCA_021848705.1. Lineage (GTDB taxonomy): Bacteria > Pseudomonadota > Gammaproteobacteria > Burkholderiales > JABEVD01 > JABEVD01. The sequence goes on along the minus strand of JAJZTT010000070.1, from coordinate 1,458 downwards.
CACCGGCTTCTGGGAAGGCTGGATTTCGCGAACCTGCTGGAGCTCGACTTCTTCCGCGCTCGCCATCGCGGTGATTTCCACTCCGTCCGCAACCGGCCGGTTGGAGAGGATGAGCGCATCCGGGCCGAGCGTTTCCTTTACCTTGCGCAGCACTTCACGCGCCGTGGCTCCGCGGAATTTCCTGACGTTCATGCCCTCGCCCCCAGAACTGCCGTCACCCTGACCGATCTGGACTCAGGGACTTCGTTGTGGGAAAGCACTTTGAGCTGCGGAATCGAGCGCCTCAAAAAACGGGAAAGCAGCGCCCGGATCTGCCCCGGAACCAGCAGAACCGGCGGAAGGCCCAGCCTTTCCTGGGTCTGCGTGGCAGCATGCGCCTCCCTCAGAAGGGAATCGGCAAGACCCGGCTCGATCGCCCCTTCCGCCTGGGTGGCCTGGATCAGGAGGCGCTCCAGTTGCGGATCGAGCGTGATCACCTGTAGTTCGCCGGCCGCAGGGGAAATCTGCTGGATGATGGAGCGGGAAAGCCTGGTGCGAACGAAGGCGGTCAAATCTTCCGGCTCCTGGGTTCTCGCACCGTGCTCGATCAGCGCCTCGATGATGGTGCGCATGTCGCGGATCGGGATGTCCTCGTCGAGCAGATTCTGCAGCACCTTCTGCACGATGGTCAGAGAAAGCAGTTTGGGGGTGAGATCCTCGACGAGCTTGGGCAGATCCCGCGAAAGATGGTCGAGCAGCTTCTGCAAATCCTCGCGCCCGAGAAGCTCGGAAGAATTCTTATGAATCAGATGATTGAGATGGGTCGCAACCACCGTGCTCGCATCGACCACGGTGTATCCCTGGATCTGCGCCTGTTCCCTCATCGAGGCATCGATCCAGACCGCGGGCAATCCGAACGCGGGATCCCTGGTGACCGCACCCGGAAGCGATCCGGTGACCCTGCCCGGATTGATGGCCAAATACATTCCGGCATAGGCGTCGCCCGCCCCCACTTCGACTCCCTTCAGGCTGATCCGGTAACCGTTGGGCTTCAGTTCGAGATTGTCACGGATGTGCACCGAAGGAGGAAGAAATCCGATGTCCTGCGCAAATTTCTTCCTGAGCCCCTTGATCCGCTTCAGGAGTTCCCCGTCCTGGGAACGGTCGACCAGCGGGATCAGCCGGTAGCCCACTTCCAGTCCCAGCACGTCGACCGGCATCACGTCGTCCCAGCTCGCCTCGTGCGGCTCGACCGAAGGGGAAGGCGGAGGGGGAGGTGCTGCCGTCTTGCCCGCAGCCTTTCCGGTCTGCACATAGGCGATCGATCCAAGCAGCATGGCGAAAAGCAGGAAAGCCAGATGTGGCATCCCCGGGATGATGCCCAGGCCGCCGATGATTACCGCGGAGAGCAGGATGAGCTGAGGATTGCTGAAAATCTGGGTGACGATCTGCTGGCCGATATTCTCTCCCGAACTCACC
>JAJZTT010000069.1 GCA_021848705.1 Pseudomonadota bacterium | reverse complement strand
ATTGAACTTGTGCAGGGGGTAGCGTGGAAAAAGACATCGCAACGAATCAGACCATCCTGGTCATAGGAGGCGGGATCGCCGGAATCAGCGCCGCGCTGGAAGCGGCCGAATGCGGCAGGCAGGTGATTCTCGCGGAGAGGAATGCGCTCCTGGGGGGCAGGACCCTCCAGCTCTACCGTTATTTTCCGAAGATGTGCCATCCGACCTGCGGACTCGAAATCAACCTCAGGAGGATCAAGGCGAACCGCAACCTCAGGGTGCTCACCATGACGGAAGTGGTCGGGGTGAGCGGGAGGCGGGGCAGCTACCGGGTGAAAATGAAGATCCACCCGCGCCATGTCAACGAAAAATGCACCGCCTGCGGGGAATGCGCTTCCGCGGTATCCAGTGAAATTCCCAACCGGCTCGATTACGGACTTGGGAAAACCCGTGCTGCCTATCTACCCCATGCCATGGCCTACCCGATGCGCTATGTGATCGATCCTTCCATCGTCGGAACCGAGGAAGGAAGGCGCGCGAAGGAAGCCTGCCGGGTCGGCGCGGTCGACCTGGAAATGAAGGAGGAAACGATCGAGATCGAGGCGGGGTCGGTGATCTGGGCGACCGGATGGAAGCCCTACGATGCATCGAAAATCCAGCCTTATGGTTACGGGCGCCTTGCCAACGTGATCACCAGCGTCGAATTCGAGCGCCTCGCCGATCCGGCGGGACCTTCCGGAGGGCGGCTCGTCAGGCCTTCGGACGGAAAGGAGGCGAAGAACGTCGCCTTCATCCAGTGCGCGGGCTCACGGGACGAAAACCATCTCAGGCATTGCTCCAGGATCTGCTGCATGGCGAGCCTCAAGCAGACGAGATATGTTTCCGAGGCTTCCGATGCGAAATCCACCGTGTATTACATCGACATCCGCGCGATCGACCGCTTCGAGGATTTCTACCGCAAGGTCCAGGAAGATCCTTCCGTGAACTTCGTGAAATCCAAGGTGGCGAGCATTTCTCTCGATGAATCAAGCGGGGATCTTATCCTCAACGGGGTGGACACCGAAGGATATCACCGCTATGCGAATAGGCATGATCTCGTCGTGCTCGCGGTCGGCATGGAACCCGAACTGGGCATGGACCTGCCCGAAGACGTCGTGACCGATTCTTCCGGATTCATCGAAGGGGGATATGCTGCAGGGGCCGCTTCTTCTCCACTCGACGTCAACCGCTCGGTGCAGAGTGCGACTTCGGCCGCGCTTTTCGCCATCAGCGACATCCACAGGATTTCCGCCACGGAGGATGCATCATGAGCGAAATGAAGACTGCCGCCTATCTCTGCTCCGGCTGCGGAATCGGGGAGAAGCTCGACATCGCGTCATTGTCGAAGGTTGCGCAGAAGGAAGGAAAAATGATGCTCGTGAGGGAGCACGAATTTCTCTGTTCCGAAGAAGGGGCCGGAATGATCCGGCAGGACATGGCCGAAGGCGTGACGCATGCCGCGATCGCGGCATGCTCGAGGCGGGCGAAGACGGAGGCATTCGATTTTCCGGGTGTCGCCCTGTCCCGTGTGAACCTCAGGGAAGGGGTGATCTGGGTGGTGGCCGAAGGCCACGAGGAAATCCGCCAGGAAATGGCCGAGGATTATCTCAGGATGGGGTGTGCTGAACTGAAGAAGATGAAGATGCCCGAAGGCAATCCGGGAAGGAAACTCAACCGCAGGATTTTGGTCGCTGGAGGAGGCTTCTCCGGCCTCACTGCAGCGCTTGCGGCGGCCGAAGCCGGATACGAGGCGGTGATCGTGGAGAAGGAGGATCATCTCGGCGGACATGCAGCGAAGCTCGCAAAGCGCGTGCCTTTCCGCGAACCCTACCGGGAGCCGATGGACACCGGGATCGATGTGCTCCTGGAGAAGGTGAGGTCCCATCCGAAGATCTCCTTGCATCTCGGAAGCACCATCGCCGAAACTTCCGGTGCTCCGGGAAGATTCACCGTGAAAATTTCCGGGCCGGCAGGGCAAAAGGTGGTGGAAGCAGGTGCAATCGTCCAGGCGAGCGGATTCTCGAATTACGACATTGCAAAGCTCCCGCATCTGGGCGGAGGGAAATACCCGGACGTTGTCGATCAGGCCGACGTCGAGGAAATGGCGAGATCCGGACGCTTTTCGAAAAGGGACGGCGGGACGATTTCCAGCGTGGCCTTCGTGCAGTGCGCCGGGCAGCGCGACCCGGAGCATCTTCCCTACTGTTCGGGCCACTGCTGCGCAACCAGCATCAAGCAGGCGATGTATTTCAAGGAAGCCAATCCGGATACCGAGACCGTGGTCCTCTACACAGACCTGAGGGTGCCTGGGATGGGCGAGGATTTTTACCGCAGCGCGCAGGAAAAGGGGGTCATCTTCTCCAAGGGCAAGGTTTCCTCGGTCTGCGAGGAGGGAAACGGGCTCAGGGTGAATTTCCGCGATCTGATCCTGGACGAGGAAACTTCTCTGGATGCGGATCTCGTCGTGCTCGCCACCGGACAGGTGCCGAACTCCGGGGTCAACATCGACCTCCCCGAAGAAGGACAACTTTCGGTGCTGAACCTCAATTACCGCCAGGGACGGGACATGCCCCAGCTGGTCAACGGCTTCACCGATTCGCACTTCATCTGCTTCCCCTACGAGACGAGAAGGACAGGAATCTATGCCGCAGGCCCGGTGAGAAGGCCGATGGACTTGATGCAGGCATCGGTCGATGCCACGGGTGCAGCATTGAAGGCGATCCAGGCGCTGGAAAATGCAGCCCTGGGACGTGCCGCGCACCCCCGTTCCGGCGATCTTTCCTTTCCGCATGTCCGTCTGGAAGGCTGTACCCAGTGCAAGCGCTGCACGGTCGAATGTCCGTTTGGCGCGATCGATGAGGACGAGAAGCGCTTTCCCGTATTCAACGAGAGCCGATGCCGACGTTGCGGCACCTGCATGGGAGCCTGCCCGGTGCGGGTGATCTCCTTCGAGAACTATTCGGTTGACACCGTGGGTGCGCAGCTCAAGGCGGTGGAAATTCCGGACGAATTTTCCGAAAAACCCAGAATCCTGATCCTCGCCTGCGAGAACGACGCTTATCCCGCGCTGGACATGGCGGGCGTGCAAAGGCTTTCCTATTCCGCTTTCGTGCGCGCGATTCCGGTTCGCTGCCTGGGTTCGGTCAATACCATCTGGATCACCGATGCGCTCAATTCCGGATACGACGGCGTGATGATGATGGGATGCAAGCATGGCGAAAATTATCAATGCCATTTCGTGAAGGGTTCGGAGCTGGCCAATTACAGGATGAGCAAGATCGACGACACGCTGAACCAGTTGGGGCTCGAGGCCGAGCGCGTCGCAACCCATGAAGTTGCGATCACCGACAGTGCCAGGGTCGCGAAAATGATCGATGATTACGTGGCGAGCATCCTCGAGATCGGCATGTCGCCCATGAAGGGTTTCGGCTAGGGGGCTAAGATGAGCGAATCGTTCGAGCGGTACCGCAGCAGTTTCCTCAGGGAAGTCGAGGAAAAGGTGGAGGAAGGCGACTGGGTGAAGATGTGCATGCAGTGCGGGGTTTGTGCCGGATCCTGTCCGTTCGGCCCCCACTGGGAGCATTCTCCACAGAAAATCTTCATGATGATCCGTGCCGGGAAAAGGGAGGAAGTGCTTTCCTCGGATTCGATGTGGATGTGCACCTCGTGCTACAACTGCATCGTGCGCTGTCCGAGAAAGTTGCCCATCACCCACATCATGCACGGGCTCGCCAATTATTCGCACCGGCTGGGTATGGCGCCAAAGGGGCAGCCCACCCGCCAGTTCGCGAAGCTGTTCTGGGACAATCTGGTGAAGAAGGGCAGGGTGAACGAACTGAAGCTCACCATGAGGCATTATTTCAGGAACGGTTTTTCGGCCGGAATCAGGGAAGCGATGGCGATGAGGGAAACCGGGCAGGGAATGATGAAGGCGGGCAGGATCAATCCGATGGAGTTTTTCGGAGGTCATTCTGTGAAGGATCTTTCCGGATTCCACGCCATGCTCGCCAAGGCGAAGGAAATCGAGGATCGAAAAAAAGGATTTTCGGACTGACGGAGCGAAGAGATGGCCAAAAAGGAATATGCGTTTTACCCGGGATGTTCTTCGCAACTGAAGGCGTCCGCCTCGAACTACCTCACTTCGGTGAACTCCATGTGCAGGACGCTCGATATCCGGCTCACCGAAATTCCGGACTGGAACTGCTGCGGCGCTTCGATCGCTTATGCTGAGGGCGGGGAACTGCCGAGGCATGCGCTCAATGCACGCAATTTCGCGCTCGCCGAGAAGCATCTGCCCGGTCAGGATATCGTGGCGACCTGCGCCGCCTGCTGGTTGGGGGCGCGCGAAAGCAAGGAGAGGCTGAACGCCTCCTCCGAGCTCCTGCGGGACACCAACGAGGCGCTTGCGGCTGCCGGGCTTCATTACAAGGCCGAAGTCGAGGTGCGCCACATGGTCGAGGTGCTGATCGAGGATTTCGGCTACGAAGAGCTGAAGAAACCGGTGGTGAAGCCGCTCGAGGGATTGAAGTTCGCGGGTTATGTGGGGTGTCAGACCAACCGCCCTTTCGGAATAGACGGGGAATCCTTCGAGAATCCGAAATATCTGGACAGGATGGTCGAGACGCTGGGTGGCGAACCGGTCGAATCCTATGATCAGAAAGTGACCTGTTGCGGGGGGGCGCTCGCCTTTTCCGAGCCTGAAAAAAGCCAGAAACAGATCCGCAACATCGTCGAATCCGCCTACGATCACGGCGCCGAAATGATCGTCACCCCCTGTCCGCTTTGCCAGGCGAACGTGGAAATCTATCAGGCCGAAATCAACAGGAAGCAGGGGACGAAATTCTCCATGCCCGTGCTCTATTATTCGCAGCTCATGACGGTCGCCTATGGCGGCGGGATGAAGGATGCCGGCCTAGACGGGCAGCTCATCCGGGCCGGAAAGCTCGAAGAAATCGCGAAAAAGGCCTGATAGCCGGCTTTCGAACCACTCAGGGCGAGACTTCGTTCTCGCCCCTTTTTCCGCTGTCCTCATGCCTCGTCCTTTCTGCAGTTTTTTCATCCTGAATCGTGAATCATCAAGCGCAAGTCACCCATGCGAAAGCGAAATCCTTCGCAAGGTGGCATGTCGGCCGAAAAAATCCATTTTCTTGAATGGCCGTTCATTCCCTGAAATCGACCGTTCGTCGGCCATCCATTTTCGCGTACTTGCCTTGCATTACCCCGAATTTACCGTGCGTCGGATAAGACTTGATCGGGTCTTCCTGAATGGCTAAATTGGTAACAGGTTTTTTACAATCGTGGAAATGAACATGAATCGTATGGAATTGATCCGGCGCATTGCGGAAAAGCATGAAGGGGTGAGAATCGGAGACATCGAGGCTGCGGTGGGGCTGATTCTCAGGCAGATGAAATATGTTCTCGCATCGGGAGATCGCATCGAAATCAGGGGATTCGGCAGCTTCGCCACCACGATCCATCGGGCGAGGAAGGCACGCAATCCGAAGACCGGTGAAAAGATCGAAGTGCCTGAAAAACTGGTGCCTCGCTTCCGTCCTGGCAAGGAACTGCGCGATGTCAAAATGAAAAAAAAGGCTGAAATGAACAGGACTTCCCAGATCCGCAAGGAAGAGGAACTCCGCGCAGCCTGAAGCTGCGCATGATGGCAGCCCGGCTTGCCGAAGCCGGGCCTTCTCAATACTGCAACACCTCCTCTGCTTCGCACTCCTCCATTGGAATTTTTCCTGGCAATTGCCGGCCCTGAAAGCGTGCGGCCTTTGCCGGTTGTGCGCAAAACCGGTGCGAAAACCGGAATTCCGCTCCGCCCAGGCCAGTCTTTCAGCTGGCATCGAAATTGCTTTTTTATCCGAAAGTCGGTCATTCGCAGGATTGTCACGTTCGTCCTGTAGGATTTTCGATGGCTTAAGCGCCACATCGCCATTTTATTGTAAATTTTGAATCATCATTAAGAATGAAAATCAGGCTCCGGGCGAAAATGGATTCGGATTTCGGTGCAGTCGAACGAAAAAATCAGACCGGGGTTCAAATAACCATGTTTCTGATGGTATTATTAATGAATGAGAACCATACTTGTTATTGATTTTTTGTTCCTGTTGTTTTTCAGAAACTTGATGATAAAAGGAGCGTCATGACCCGCATGCAATTCGCCCGCCAGGACCTGCAGACACTGTCTTCCTTCAATGGCCTTTCTTCGGACGATTTCGTTCATCTCGAACAGATCGCCCCCTGCATCCGGCCATACATTCCGGCGATCACGGACGCATTCTACGAATGCCTGCAAGCCGATCCGCACACCGCCCCGCATGTTGCAGGGAGAGTCGAGCAGCTCAAGGTGACCCACGTGATGTGGCTCAACAGTCTTTTCGACGGTGGGTACGGCGATGCCTTCGTCGCACAACAGGAGAGGATCGGCAAGGCGCATGTCGCTGCGAAAATTCCTCCGCTTTTCGTCGCATCCAGCATGAGTTTCCTGCGCGCCGCATTTACCCGGCAAATCGAGATTGCGATGAAGGGGACGGGGGAGGCCCCCGGAAAATACATCAGCGCACTGATGGCGGTGCTCGATCTCTGCCAGTATCTCATCGATCGCGCCTACGACGAAGATCGCCTGGACAGGCTGGTGGACGTCACGGGGATGTCGAGGAAACTGCTGGAAAACCTGATTTCGCTCAGGCAGAAATGAACGTTTCCTTGGCCATTTCGATCATGGCGCATGTCGTTATGGCTGGCAGGTCAGAGGTTCGGTCAGAGAAGGCTTTCCGATATCTTCGCCTTGCAGTATGCTAATCGGCCCAAGTCATCCATATCGCGAGCAATGATCGGACAGGCAGAATCTTCAGCACTCGAACTCATCGAATTCATCGACCAAAGTCCCAGCCCCTGGCATGCGGTGAAAAGTGCCGAAGCGAGACTTCACGATGCAGGCTTTTCGAGACTGGAGGAGGGTGAGCGCTGGAATCTGGTCCCGGGCGGAAAGTATCATGTCGTTCGCGGCGCATCGCTCATCGCTTTCATCACGGGAAGCAGGCCGCTTGTGGAAGCTGGATTTCGCATCGTGGGCGCCCATACCGATTCGCCGGGACTCAGGTTGAAGCCGAGACCCGCCCTGTCGGGGGAAGGCCTCATGCGCCTCGGCGTCGAAGTTTACGGCGGGCCGATCCTCGCCACCTTCACCGACCGCGATTTGAGCCTCGCCGGGCGCGTGGTGGTGCGCACAGCTTCCGGCCGCGAAACCCGTCTCGTGAAATTCGACGATCCAATGGTGCGCCTTCCCAATCTTGCCATCCACATGAACCGCGAAGTCAACGAGCAGGGACTCAAACTCAACAGGCAGAACGAGCTGCCGCTGCTGTTCGGGCAAATCGGGGAGAATCAAAGCGCGGAAGCCTCCTTACGCGATCTTCTTGCGCATGCTGCGGAATGCGAGGCGCGAGATCTCATGAGCTGGGATCTTGCCGTCTACGACGTGCAGAAGGGCTGCATCTGGGGTGCGAATCGCGAATTCTTATCGGACAGTCAACTGGACAACCTCGCCTCCACCCATGCTTCGCTGCTGGCGCTGTTGTCGACGCGGGATCCGCAGGCGACCGCCGTCGCCGCCTTTTTCGACCACGAGGAAGTGGGGAGCGAAAGTTCGACCGGGGCGGGTGGAAGCTTCATTTCAGACATCCTGTCCAGAATCGGTTCCGGACTCGACGAAGAGGACAGGCGCCGTGCAAATTCGCGCAGTTTTTTCGTGAGCGCGGACATGGCTCACGCCTATCATCCCAATTTCCCCAACGCCTATGAGCCTTCCCACAAGGTGATGGTGAACGGCGGTCCGGTCATCAAGACCAACTCGAACCAGCGCTACACCTCCGATGCGGAGACTGCCGCGAATTTCATGGGATTTTGCGAAAAGGCCGGGGTTCCTTACCAGCAATATTCCCACCGCGGCGACCTCGGCTGCGGAAGCACCATCGGGCCGATGGTGGCCGCACAGCTCGGCATCCGGAGCGTGGACGTGGGTTCCCCGATGTGGGCAATGCACAGCGCAAGGGAAAGCGCGGGAGTACGCGATCATTTTTACATGATCGCAGCGCTCGGGGAGGCTTTCGCAAGCTGACTTCAGGCTCGACGGCGCATTTCCTTCCTGCGCTCGCATTTGAGCAGCCTCGCGATGTCGGAGAGCTCTTCCGCAAGCAGTTCGAGCAGGTCGTCCAGGGTGAGGATGCCGATCAGCGCCCCCCTGTCGTCCACCACCGGAAGGCGGCGCACCCCGAGGCTCCTCATGTAGCCGATCGCCTCGAAAACACCCCGCTCCTCGCCGATGGTGGCAAGGCCATCGGACATGATTTCTCCGGCAGAAAGGGCTTCGGGCTGGATGCCCATGGCCATGATTTCGACTGCGAGATCCCGGTCGGTCACGATTCCGACCGGGATTTTCCTGCCTTCGACTTCATCGACCACCACCACGTCGCCGACATGATGCTGCCGCATCAGTCTTGCAACTTCGAGCGCGGATTCCTCCCTGCCCACCACGATGGTTTCCCGTATGCAAAGTTCTCCTACCGGCATGAAGCTTCCTCAAAAATGCACTGTTTCCCTTTTTAGAGGAAAAAAGGCAAATTGCAAGTTCAAAGGGGTGAAAGGAATGCCCGGAGCAGGAGGATCGCCCAGTCGACTCTGCCGAGCTTCGGCCGATGGGCGAAGACGTCACCGCGGCATTTGTCGAGCAATTCCAGGATTCTGAGCCCGCCCAGCACGATCAATTTCATTTCTAGGCCGAGCCTGCCGCGCATTTCCTTCACGAGCGGCGCGCCTTCCAGCATCATGGTCCTTGCCCGTGCAACCTGGAAGGACATCATTTCAGTCCATTTCCTGTCCGGAAGTCCTGCGGAAATCTGCTCCTCCCCGATTCCGAAGCGAACCAGGTCTTCCCCAGGGAGATAGACTCTCCCCATTTTCCAGTCGATCGCAACATCCTGGAGGAAATTGATGATCTGCAGGCTGCTGCAAATCCGGTCCGAAAGCCTCCTGTTTTGCGGCGTGTCGTGGCCGTAGAGCGCGAGGAGCAGCCGCCCCACCGGATCGGCCGACCTCGTGCAATAATCCAGGAGTTCCTCGAAAGTGGCATAGCGCTTTTTCACCACGTCCTGGGAAAACGCATCGAGCAGGTCGTTGAAGCATTCCAGTGGAAGATTGCGCTCCTTGACCAGTTCTGCGAGGTCGCGGAAGAGGGCGGATTCCGGTGCATCTCCCTTCCCGATCCTGGCCAGCTCCTGGCGGAAGGAATCGAGCAGCCGCAGCCTTTCTTCCGGGGCAAGATCCCCTTCGTCTGCGAAGTCGTCCGCTTTTCTGGCGAATGTGTAGAGGAGGGCGACCGGACGCCTGAGGCGAGCAGGCAGCATCAGCGATGCGACCGGAAAATTTTCGTAATGCTTTTCTTCCATGACAGATCAGCGCACCAGGGCGCGATCGATGCAATCGAAATACACCGTCTGGTCGGGAGGGGTGCGGTTGCGTTGCGCAACCCAGATCATCTCCCCCAGGCATTCCATGACATGGTGCAGCGCGTCGTGGTTCGATCCGGTCTTCGCGAGAAGCTTTCGGTATCGCTCGCGGATTCCGAAAGGCTGGTCGATGGAGAGCTGCTCGGCCACTGCGAGATGCAGACTCAGATGCAGGTAATGGTTGCCCTCGTCTTCAAGGTTCGCCTCTTCCAGCAGGGCATGGAATTCCGGATGCGCTTCGATGATTTCGAGCGCCATCATTTCGAGCTGGGTCAGGATCTCGTTCAGGCGATGCTTCTTCCATGTATCGCAAAAGAAAGCCCTGACTTCTTCCCGGCTTGGATTGAACATCAGATGGTCTTTCCCTTGAATTCACAAAGATCGTGTAGGATGCAGGAAGGGCATGCAGGCTTTCTCGCCTTGCACACGTAGCGGCCGTGCAGGATCAGCCAGTGATGCGCATCCTGAAGGAACTCTTTCGGAACCGCCTTCATGAGCGCCTTTTCGACATCCAGCACATCCTTTCCACGGGCGATTCCGGTGCGGTTCGCCACCCGGAAGATGTGCGTGTCCACCGCGATCACCGGGACATGGAAAGCAGTGTTGAGGATCACGTTGGCGGTCTTTCTCCCCACCCCGGGAAGCGCTTCCAGCTCCTCGCGCGTTTTCGGCACTTCGCCGCCATGAAGTGCGACGAGTCTTCTGCAGGTTTCGATGATGTTCCTGGATTTCGTCCTGTAAAGCCCGATGGTCTTCACCTCTTCCATCAACCCTTCGAGCCCCAGATCGAGCATCTTTTGCGGGTTGTCCGCGCGAGCGAAAAGGCCGCGCGTGGCGAGATTGACTCCCTTGTCCGTGGCCTGGGCGGAAAGAATCACCGCGATCAGCAGCTCGAACGGGGATTGGTGTTCGAGTTCGGTGGTCGGATGCGGATTGGCATCCCTCAGGCGCTGGAAGATGGCCTGTCTTTTCTCCCGGTTCATGCAGGCTGTGGTTCGAGCGCCGCCTTCGCTGCCGCCCGGCTGTCGAGATGGTTCTTGAGCGCAATCAGCAGGCCCAGCCCGATGAACGCGCCGGGAGGAAGGATGGCGAGCAGGAATCCGTGGTAATTCGGGATCACCGTGATCACCCAGGACTTTGCCGATTCACCGAAAACCAGGTCGATTCCGGAAAAAAGGGTCCCCTTCCCGACGATTTCCCGCATCGATCCCAGCACCGTGAGCACCAGCGTGAGGCCGAATCCCATCATGAATCCGTCGAAGGCGGAAGGAAGCATCTTCTGCTTGGAGGCGAAAGCCTCGGTTCTCGCCAGTACGATGCAGTTGGTGACGATGAGCGGGACGAAAATGCCGAGCACGAGGTAAAGAGAATGCAGATAAGCCTTCATGGTGAGCTGGATCATGGTCACCAGCGATGCGATGATCAGGATGAAGACGGGAATCCTGATTTCACTCGGCACCAGATTGCGGATGAGCGAAACCGCGACATTGCTGAGCGACATCACGATGGCGGTAGCGAGCCCGAGGCTCGCGCCATTCACGGCCGAACTGCTCACCGCGAGCAGCGGGCACATGCCGAGCAATTGCACGATGCCGGTATTCTGCTTCCACAGTCCGTTGATCGCGATTTCCCTATAGCTCATCTCACTCATGATCCTTCCTTTCGCCGAAAATGGTTTCCCGGTTTTTCGAGAAATACAGCAGCGCCTTGTGCACCGCCTTCACCACCGCGCGCGGAGTCACGGTCGCGCCGGTCATGTAGTCGAAGCGCCCCCCGTCCTTCTTCACATGCCATCCGGCATCGGGAACGGACTGGAGGGAGAGGTGGTCGAACAGCGTGATCCATTTGCTCTTGGCGATCTCGATGTAGTCGCCCAGACCCGGGGTCTCGTTCTGGCTCACCACGCGAACCCCGGAAATCTCGCCGTCGGCGAGGATTGCGACAAGCAGCGAGATCTTTCCTCCATATCCGTCCGGAGCGATGGCCTCCAGCACCGCAGCGGAAGGTTTTCCCTTGAGCCTTGCGCGATAGGCGGTGATCGGGCTGGTGTTGCCCAGCAGGGGATCCGGCGCAAGGGTCACGCTGTCCTTGAGCAGGTCATTGTCGGAAAGGGATGCCGGCAATACCTCTTCGATCAGCGCAAGCTTTTCCTGCTCCTCGCTCTTTGCGATGAGGTCCCGGGTCATGCCGAAAGTGAAGGCGAGCAGTGCGGTCATGAAGATGGAAAAGGCCAGCATGACGAAGGCGGTTCTGAGCGAAATCTGCAGGGGATTGAGCTTCATTTCTTCTTGCCGAAAACCGGTGGCTGGGTATAGGCGTCGATGAGCGGCACGCAAATGTTCATCAGCAGCGTGGCGAAGGCGACCCCGTCAGGATAGCTCCCGTAAGTGCGGATGAGATAGGTCAGTATTCCAGCTCCCGTCGCGAACAGGAGCTTTCCCTTCGGCGTGGTGGGTCCTGTCACTGGATCGGTCAGAATGAAGAATGCGCCGATTATCGATGCGCCGGATGCGAGATGGAAGAAAGGACCGGCATGGTGCGCGGAATCGGCGAGATGGAACAGGCCGGAAATCGCGAAAAGGGATGCGAGAAAGGCGACGGGAACCTGCCAGGTGATGATGCGCTGCTGCAGCAGATACAGTCCACCGGCGAGATAGGCGGCAGCCATCCATTCCCCTCCCTTTCCGCCCATTGCGCCGTAGATCGGCATGGAAAGGATTTCGGCAATCGGTTTTTCCATGTGCAACTGGGTTTTCAGAGTGTCCAGCGGCGTGGCGGACGTCACCGCATCCAGCCCCATGCCCTGCGGCAGGATGTGGAAGAACATGTAGTCCAGCACTTCGCCCAGACCGAGGTGAGCCTGGGCCACCGCCTCAGGGGCGAGCCACTGGGTCATCTGCACCGGGAAGGAGATGATGAGCACTGCATACCC
>JAJZTT010000068.1:555-12558 GCA_021848705.1 Pseudomonadota bacterium | reverse complement strand
CGATCTGATGGCGTTCGCGATGGCGATGATGTACATCACGCCGATCATCGGCAACACCAAGCTGTGGTCGGAGAAGCTGGGCCTGTGGAACTGCACGCTGTGGAACATCGGCCTGTCCCTCGGCCTGATCCTGATGTGGACGTTCGGTATCGAGTCGGGACGTGAATATTCCGACTTCCCGTGGCCGATCGACCTGTACATCGTGTGCTTCATTCTGTTCCCGCTGGCGCTGAACGTGTGGATGACGATCAAGAATCGTCGCACGCAGGGGATCTACACCACCAACTGGTTCTTCGCAGCAGCGACGTTCATGGTCGGCATCGTGTTTCTGGTCGGAAACTCGCCCGAGTTCTTCCACCTGACCGGTCTGACCGAAGCGTACCTGACCTGGTGGTTCGCGCATAACGTGCTGGGACTGTGGATCACCCCGGTTGCAGCTGCGATCGCGTACTACACGATCCCGAAGGTGACCGGCAATCCGCTGTACTCCCACCGTATCGGCCACTTGCACTTCTGGTCGGTCGTGGTGTTCTACTCCACCCCCGCAGCCCACCATCTGATGTCCGCACCGCTGCCCGAATGGCTGAAATCGTTCGCGTCGGTGGAAGGCGTGCTGATCCTGGTGCCTGCAATTGCATTCGTTTCGAACATTCTCCTGACGATGCAGGGCAAGTGGAACATGTTCGTCGAAAACCTGGAAATCAAGTTCACGGTGACCGGCGTCCTGATGGCGATCCCGCTGAACATGCAGGGCGGCTTCCAGCAAACCCGCGCGATCAACTGGTACATCCACGGAACGGGCTGGATCGTGGCGCACGCTCACCTGGCACTCCTGGGCTTCTCGACCTTCATGGAAGTGGCGGCCGTTTACCTCGGCATGCAGACCCTGATGAGGAGGAAGCTGTACTCGATCGCACTGGGCAACTTCCACTACTGGATGCTGCTGATCGGGTTCTCGACCTACTGGATCTCGATGACCATCGCAGGGCTCATCCAGGGCGCAGGCAAGATCTACGAAGTTCCGTACATCGACGTGGTGGTGGCAGAGCATCCGTACATGATCGCACGCTGGATCGGCGGAACGATGGTGTTCACCGGCAACATCGTGTGGCTGTACAACATGTGGATGACTGCACGCGCCGGTACGGTAATTCCCGCTGGACGTCAGCCGCATGAACTGGCTTACGAACGTTAAGATACGGGTGAGGAGACAATAACATGGCATTTAGACAATATACGGTAGGGGCGAGGATGTTCGGCTTTGCGCTGGGCAGCTCGATGATGATCACGCTGTTCTTCCCGTCGATCGACATACGCAACGTGCAGGCGACCGAATCCGCGCTGGACCGCCAGTTGCAGAACGGGTGGGATGGAGGCTTCAACCTGACCGATCCGCTGCTGAAGGGCTGGAACAAGCCCGTTAAGGTGCTGCTGACCAAGGATCCGAAGACCGGCGCTGCGGTTCCGCCCGGAACGTACGCCTATGTGTACAAGGCGGGGACCTGGTTCCCGAGCGGCATCATCCATCCGGTGATTCTGGGTGAAGGCGTGTCGGACCTGACGGTATCGAAGGGACGCGTCGGCGAAGCGGACAACAAGGCCGGCGCGGTGTTCATGCTGAAGCACGCGACCTTCAACGGCAAGGACTATCCTTACATCGAGGACGTGACGGCGACGCAGGGCTGGATGCCGAACGACGTGCTGAATTCGGTGCCGGATGCGAACATCAGTCATTCCGGCGCGGGCATGACGATGTTCGTGCGTGAAGGCTGCTGGTGGTGCCACACGTTGCTGCCGGAAGAAACCCAGGACTGGCAGGCATTCGGCGTGCCGCCGATGCTGGGCGACTTCAACGGCGCATCGCCGACGTCTTTCGGTTCGGACCGCAAGGCGCCCGACCTGCTGCACGTGGCGTCCCGCAACTCCTCGCGCGAATGGATGATGATGCACTTCTTCAATCCACGTCTGGTGCAGCCGCACTCGATCATGCCGCGCTTCGATTACCTGTGGGGCGACAAGGATGCGAGCGGCAACACCATCGATTTCGCGAAGTGGCGTGCGGAATACGATGCATACCACGAAGGACAGCGTGATACGCCGCCCGACGTGCCGATGCCGGCGAAGAACAGTGAAATCCGCAATCTTCTGGATTTCATGTTGAGTCTGAAATAACAGGAGGGGACAAGAATGGCATGGGTATTTGACAATCCGCTGGGCACGCTCGCGGACGACAAGCAAAATCAGGTTGCGAAGGATCTCTGGGAACTGGAACGTCTGGGTGGACTCACCGAAGACAACAACCGACTCCCGGTGCCTGTGGTATGGCTCCTGGTGCTGACGATTCTGACGGCGTTTGCGATCACCTTCCCGCTTTGGGGTCAGCGTCCGACTGCTGCGATCTACCAGAAGCAGATCGCGCTGATGGACACGCCCGAGATCAAGGCGATCAAGGATGACGACAAGGCGATGGAGAAGATCAACCAGGCGGTGGAAGCCGATTCCACGTACTTCGCCAAGTATGGTCCGCTGATCGTGCGTCACCCGGTGACGATGGATGATCTGCGCATCATCAAGCCGCAGGTCGAGGCGCTGGAGAAGGCCGGGAAGGATCTGGAAGAGTACAACGTGGTCGGCGACCAGGTGGCTCTTGCGAACTTCGAAGGCAATCCGAAGCCCGATGGCGAGAAGACCCGCAAGCAACCCTGGTGGGACAAGGGCTACACGATCGACGTGTTCTACCTGACCGCGTTCTGCGTGTCGGTGATGATCGTGGTGAAGCGTCTGCCGCCCTCGAGCTGGCAGCCGAAGCACTGACAAGACCCATACATTAGGAGGAGAAGAAATGATCGAGATCGACAACGGACCATTGTGCCTGTTCGGCATCATCCTGGTTGCGTACATTTGCCCGTTCATCTATAGCTTCGTGGTGGACAACTACGACAAGAAGAACCCGCAGATCCGCGACTGATCCGCTGGTTGCATAGCAGGGTTGACAATGCCGCCTAAGTGCGGCATTGTCTTTTTTTGAGAACCGGATGGACTTTAGCCTGTCCAAAGGAATTTCGGGAATGAGCAATTCGAATCAGGTTGCGGAGAAACAGGTCTCCCCCAAGCTCGATCTGAGCATAGAAGGGATGAGCAGCCAGCAGTTCAGCGTCGGCGTGTTCTGGTTCATGATGGTCGGCATCGTGGTGTTTTCCGCGATCATCTACTTCTTCCTGAAATCTTCGAAAGGCACGAAGATGAAGACGGGCGAAAAGGTGATGTTCGGCGGCATCATCCTCGGCGTGATCGTGGCAGTCGTCTTCGCCGCAACCCAGATGGTGTTCGATTACCTTTTTTAGGAGAGAGAAATGTACGACTATATCAACGCCTATCTTGAGTCGCTCGGCGACGGGTGGAGTATTTATCTGTGGCTGGTTGCCGGCGGGATGATCATCATCGCGTGCATCTACTGGATCATCTGGGCCAAGAAACACGAGCAGTTCGACGAAGACATCAAATACGTCATCTTCCAGGAAGACGATGCCGACAAGATGACCAAGGAAGACTACCAGAAAAGCAGGGAAGTCATCCAGGCGCAGATTGCAAGACGCGAGCAGGTTCTCGCAGAGGAAGCGCTCAAGAAACAGGGAAGAGCAACCTGAACATGCGGCGAGGCGAAAAGGGAATTCTGCTTGTCATCGCGCTCATCGTGGGCGGAACCATGTTGAAGAACCTCTGGTTTGTTACGCACGACAAGACCGTGGATCGCGGTCTGCCCTTCTACAGCACGATGCAGAAGGACGAGGAAAAGAAGGCGATGCGGCTCATCAGCGACAATCAGTGCAGGGATTGCCATTCCCTCTGGGGTGGAGAAGCGAGCTTCATGCGCAATGTTCCGGCTCCCAGGCTGGACGGGATCGGCTCGATTCGGGACGAGGAATGGTTCTACAATTACCTCTCCTCGAAGGATCCGCAATCCATCCTTCCTTCCAGGCTGAAGAAGGAATTCAGCATGCCTTCCTATGCATCCCTGCCTGAAGCCGAAAGAAGGGAAATGGCAAAATATCTCGCGAGCCTCAAGGTCAAGGACTGGTATCTGACGGAAACCAGGAAGGCCGAGTATGAGAAACTGACCGGGAATACATACAAGCCATGATTACACAGCGCCACAAGAATCTGATGCTGGCACTTTTCCTCGGGTTCACCATCAATTTTTTCGGGGACAGGCTGCTCGGCGTGCACATCGAGATATTTCACGGACTGTCCACTTTCAGCTTTCTGTGGTTTCTGGATGTTTTCGTGCTGCCTCTTTTCGTCGGTTTTTGTGTCGCGATCGTGTTCGGGCTTGGTGGCAAATGGCTATGCTATTTTCCCCCCTTCATCGTGAGAATGCTGAGCTATTATCTCTTCTCCAGCGGCTTCTGGCAGGTGCACCACGGAGAGCATCTGATGCCGATGGGCTGGTGGGGTTTTTTCGTGATTCTCGCCATCGAATCTTCGGCAATCGGCGGCATCATCGGTGAGGTCTACGTGAAGAGCACTTACGGCAGGAGGCCGAAATCGATGGTCTACAAGGCCAGGGATGTCAAGGTGGAGGAGGAGAGCTGAGATGCATGCTGCGATGTCGGGCGAGCGGGAAACCCGCAGAAAATACTTTTTGGCGACGATCACAACCTGCATCGCGGCGACCTTTCTTCTGAGCGCGGTACATGTCGTCAGGCTGGGCGTCAACCGGATCGCCGAAATGAAAAGCAAGGCGACCTATGATCCGAAGCAGGTCGCACAGCATATCCGGGCGGCCGGTGAAGAGGTCGAAAACCACCAGCTGAACGAGGAAGGAAAGGATTCCAGGGAGTATACGGTGGCGGAAGCCGAGGCGCTTCTGACGCCCCGTCAGTGGGAGATGGTCGATACCATGGTGACCATTCCGGCAGGGCCGTTCAGGATGGGGACGGACATGGAAAGGGCCGATCCGCAGAACGGGCCGGAGCATGTCGTGGATCTTCCTGCCTTCAAAATGGACAAGTATCTGGTGACCAATGCCCAGTATGCGAAATTCGTCGCTGCGACCGGCTACAGGATTCCTCTCTACTGGAAGGGGGGGAGGATCCCGAAAGGTCAGGAACTTTATCCCGTAACCATGGTGACCTGGGCGGATGCGAATGCGTATGCGAAGTGGGCGCACAAGCGCCTTCCGACCGAAGCCGAATGGGAAAAGGCAGCCAGGGGTACGGACGCACGTCGCTGGCCATGGGGCAACAAGATGGATCCGGCCAGGCTGAATACTTATTACACTGTCGGAAGCGCTACGCCAGTGGACAGATATCCGAAAGGCGCAAGCCCTTACGGTCTTCTGGACATGGCCGGAAACGTGAACGAATGGACTTCTTCCGATTTCCTGCCCTATCAGGGAAGCAAGGCTTCACTTGACATGTTCGATGTCGGTGGAGGATCCCGGACCCTGAAGATTCATTACAAGGTGCTCCGTGGAGGAACCTGGAGAAGCGATCCCTTTTCCACCCAGTCCTTCCACAGGAATTTTTCACTTCCCAACTACGCTTCGGATTTCTACGGATTCCGGTGCGCAAGCGACGTAAAGGAATAGAATGCGCAGCATATTCGTCAGGATCGGCCTCCTGCTCCTGCTGATACAGGCCAATTCCGCATTTGCGATCGACAGCTATCGTTACATGCATGTCTCCTTCAATACCCTTTGGTACATCTTTCTCGGGCTCATGATCGTGATCCTGTTCCCGTTCCTGCTGATGGCCTATCTTGCATGGCATTATTCGAACAAGAAAAAAGCCGCCCAGGAGAAAACCAATTGAAGATCCTGGCCAGAATCATGGGCATCCTGCTGTTTGCGCTTTCGTTCGGGCTTCCGGTTTACGTGCAAAGCGCGCACGCCGACGAATCGAGTCTGCAGATCGTCGAATCCTTCAACAAGAGCGGTGACGAAACAAAGAATCCGAACGACCCTTCCGAAAAGAGGAAGCGGGAAATCATGTTCTACATGGGCATTCCGCTCCTCGTCATGCTGATCACCACGGCAGCGCTCGGAATCGCAGTGGGGGTGTACGGAAAAAAACTGTTTCTAGCCCACATGGTGATCGCATCCCTGAGCCTTTGCCTCGCCGTCGCCCATGCCATCGTCGGCATCGTCTGGTTCTTCCCTTTCTGAATCGGACTTCGTCTTGGAAGAAGCCAAATCGCCCTGGCGGGTCATTCTCGTCCTGCTATATACGGTTTCCGGGCTGACCGGAGTCGCATACGAGGTACTCTGGGCGAAAATGATTTCGATCCAGTTCGGCGCGAACATATTCGGGGTGGTCTTCACCGTGACCGCTTTCATGGCGGGGCTCGGGATCGGAAGCCTTGCCGGAATGAGATGGAAGGCAAGGGACCCTGTCCTGACTTTCTCCCTGCTGGAAGCGGGCGTGGCCATCTATGCACTCTTTCTGCCCTCGATGCTGCATGTCGCCACGTCGGATATCGAAATGCTCTCTTCCAGGCTGGATCTTGTCGGCTGGTACGGGCTGCAGGGCGCCGTTTCGATTGCCTTCCTGATGCTTCCTGCAATGGCGATGGGCGCAAGCTTTCCCATGGTGCTGAAGGCAGGGGAGGCTTCCGGGATCCAGGTTGGAACCCTGTACGGCATCAATACGGCGGGAGCTGCCCTCGGCGCCCTGTTGCCGCTCGGTCTTCTTCCCGAACTGGGCTGGGTCTGGGCGTTGCGGCTCGTCGCCATGATCGGCCTGATGGTGGGGATCGGCGCCTTTCTGCTTTCAAGGAACATCAGGGAATCCTGGATCGGGCAAAACGCAGCCGGATTTCCGAAAACCTGGGC
The DNA here is from genome assembly GCA_021848705.1 of Pseudomonadota bacterium. GTDB lineage: Bacteria > Pseudomonadota > Gammaproteobacteria > Burkholderiales > JABEVD01 > JABEVD01. The sequence goes on along the minus strand of JAJZTT010000068.1, from coordinate 5,726 downwards.
AATGCTGCCCTACGCCGGAATCGGCGCGTGCAGCCTGATGCTGCAGGTGGGATGGACCCGCCTGTACAGCCTGGTGTTGCTCAGAACCGAATATGTGCTGGCCGTGATCCTGGCCGTATTTCTTGCTGGAATGGGGCTGGGGAGCCTGCTCAGCAGGAGGAGGTCCGGGGAGATCCTGCTATCGGTGCTTCCGGTTCTCGCGGCGGGCTTCGCCATCGGAAGTCTCTGGCTTTATCCTTCCTATTCGGACTGGGTGGAAAGATCGCGATTTTCCACGCTTTCTGGAGCGCTCTTCAGGGAAGGGGCGCTGTTATCCCTGATCACTCTTCCCGTCACCTTCGCGCTCGGCGCCTGGCTTCCCCTGCTCTCCGCGAAATACAAGGCTGCAGGGGAATGGCTTTACGGGATCAACAGCCTGGGCGCGGCATTCGGAGCCATGGTCGGCGGATTCGTGCTGATCCCCATGGTCGGTACTTCAGGAACGATCGTGATCGCAGCACTGGGACTAGCCATCTTCGGGCTGATGCTGGGTGGAAGAAGGGTGGCCTGGGCGGCATTGCCGCTCATGATCGCCTTCTCCTACCCTGTATTCGTTTTCCCCCAGGTTTCGAAGCTTCTTCCCCTGGAACAGGCCGGTAGCAGGGATTTGTATCGATACGAGGATGCGCTGGCGATCACGCATGTGGTGCAGGACGAGCATGGAGAGGATCTTCTGCTCACCGACCTTCAGAGGATGGATGCATCGACGGATCCGACTGCCGTGGTGGTGCAGATGAACCAGGCGAGATTGCCGCTTCTGTTGCACCCCGGGGCGCATTCGATCCTGTTTCTCGGACTTGGCACCGGGATTTCTGCTGCAGGATCCCTTCCCTATCCTGGGCTGGAAAGAACCGCGGTGGAATTGTCGCAAGGTGCGATCAATGCTTCCAGAAAGTGGTTTGCGGGTTCGAATCTGGGTGTCATGGACAGAATGGATGTCAGGCGGGACGACGCAAGACACTACCTCACTGCCACGAACAGGAAATTCGACGTGATCGTGGGAGACCTGTTTCATCCGGATCTGACCGGTGTGGGAGCGCTTCTTTCCGTGGAGGAATTTGCTCATGCAAGGGAGAAGTTGACCGATAACGGAATCTTCGTTCAATGGATCGCACTCAACCAGTTCGACCCGGAATCGTTGCGAGCCGTTCTGAGAAGTTTTCAGTCGGTGTTCCCGAATGCGGTTCTATTCATCGACGGGATGCATCTCGCCCTGGTTGGGCCAAATGGCAGATTGGCGGACATCGAAACGATGCGATCCAATCTGGCGAGGCTTGGGCAGGACAAGTCGGAACAGGCAACCGGCGGAGAGGGAATCTGGACATGGGCGGGCAGGTATTGGGGGCCGATCCGGGCGGGAGGCGGACCGATGCAGGAAGAATGGGCGCCAAAAATAGAATTCAGCCTGCCAAAGGCGAGATACGACGGGGCGATCAACATCACCAGGGTGCTGAAGATGCTGATGGCATCCCGTCCGGATGTGCGGGATGCGGAAAGCCGATTCGGTGTGGATCAGGCCGATTCTTCCAGCTTCGATCGTGCCTATATCGGCAGCGAGCTTGCTGCAAGGAGCTGGGTCGCCTATTTGCAGGGGGATGAAATGGCGGCGCTCAAGCTCAGAAGATATGCTTATGAAGCTAATCCGAAGGATCGCTGGATTGCTTCCACGCTGGCTGATAATATGATGGCTTCTCTGCCGGGAGCAGTGAAACACGGGATGGACAAGAAATCTGCGCTTCTCAAAGTGCTTGAAGTCTATCCGGACAACGTCGAGGCGTTGCGCGCCATGATGAGGCTGGAGCATGAATCCGGCAACAGGGACGGTGAAAAGCAGTACAGGGACAGGCTGGTCGCTCTCGCCCCACTGGACAAGGAAGTCAGGCAGTGAACAATTCCGTATCGAAAATTCCCGTAAAAGTCATTGGAACGGCCAAGCCCGGGCTCAAGCTTCATCTGGCAAGGAGAGCCTTCCAGGCGGGCATCATCGCGATTGCAATCCTGATTCCGGCAAGCGGCCTGTTCAGGATCGATCCGGTGGCGGGCGCGCTCGTCGTGCTCAACAGGCAGATCTGGTTCTCCGATTTCTTCCTCATATTCGGCCTCTGGATCATGATCGCAACCGGTGCGGTGATGCTATATTCCGCAGCCGGGACCGTGTTCTGCGGCTGGGCCTGCCCGCAGAACACAATGGCGGAATGGGCGAACTACATGACCAGAAAGCTGCTCGGCAAGCGCGCCGAGATCAGCCTGGAAGGCAATGCGCCGATCATCGCCGCTTCCAAGAAGAAAATCCTGAATTACCTGCTGCTCGGCGCCTCCTTTGTCGGGGGCGCGATGTTCCTGGGAATCATCCCGCTCTTCTATTTTTATCCACCGTCGGTGGTGTGGGACTTCATCACCTTCCAGCCGGACCCGGATCTGGCCAGGTCTCTGCACTGGATCTATTTCGTGTGCGTGGTGATCCTGCTGCTCGACATTTCGGTGATCCGGCATTTCTGGTGCCGCTTTTCCTGCATCTATCGGGTATGGCAGCATTTTTTCAGGACAAAGCAGACCCTGCACGTCACTTACGACCAGTCGAGGTCGGCGGAATGCGCGAAATGCAATTATTGCGTCACTGCCTGCTTCATCGACATCGATCCGAGAAAGACGGAAATTTACGACAGTTGCATCAATTGCGGGGAATGCATCAATGCTTGCGACAAGCTGCATGCGAAGGAAGGCACAAAAGGGCTGCTGAAATTCGAGTTCGGAGAGAGGCAAAGTTCGAAGTCGAGCAATTTCCGCAACAACATGAATACGCTCGCCAACCGGATCAACTGGACCGGCGCCTTCACATTGCTGGGGGCTTCCATGTTTGCCTGGGGTCTATACAGTTACGCGCCTTTCAATCTTTCGGCGGATCGATATGACTCCAGCGGTCAGGATTACCAGATCGAAGTGGCCAACAAGCGCTACAAGCCGGCGAAAATCACGCTTCATGTGACCGGACTGCCTCGGGGGCACTATCAGCTCGATACCGATAGCTTCCTGCTGGATTCCGCAAAAAGGAGGAAAGTGACGCTGCACGTCGATCCGGACATCCACAAGGGTGTATACAGGGTGTTCGTCTGGGCGGATTCAGATGACGGATGGAAGGGAAAATTCGCGATCAATCATGTCGAAATGCGAGGAATGCAATGAGTGAAGACGACAGGGATGTGAGAAGCAAGCTTACCCCGGTGAACACCGAGTGGGGGCGCGATTCGCAGGATCACTTCGGTTATGCAACGAACGAGGAGCGGCTCAGGAAGCGTGGAATGGAGGACTGGGAACTCACCGAGTACATCCCGAAGTCCCAGAAAAAAGTCCCGTACTGGTTCATCGCGGTCATGGTCGCGGTATTGCTCGTGGCGGTCGGACTCAGCTTTCCGTTCTGGGGGAACCGTCCGGGAGTGGAACGCCACTGGTTCGATTGGGGCTATGCCGTGGCGCTCGTTTACATCGCCGTTGGAGTCACTTTCGTATATTTCATGGTGAACCACCAGGGGCCGCCGAGCGATGAGGGAGAAGAAGCCGGGAAGGATGGGAATGAAAAGGGTTGAACTGGCCTTGCTCGCCTTTCTGCTTGCAGGATGTGGCGCGGAAACGAAAAAGGAGGTTGCCGTAGTGACCCTGCCTGATCAGGATTCGGCAGGTGCGCAGATCCTGATTTCGGATTGCACGGAATGCCACGGCGCTCCCCAGCCTTCCGCTCATCCTGCCGGAGAATGGGCTGGAGTGGTGAGAAGGATGCAGAACTGGAGGACTACAAAAGGATTCGGGGTCATTCCTGAAAAGGACGAGGCGGTTCTGATCCGTTATCTTCAGGAGCACTCCAGGCAATGAGGAAAATTCTTGCGGTGTTGCTGCTGGCTCTGGGCGCCTGTTCCACTCAGCCGGATGCTGCACCCCAGCACTGGAAGGGTTTCGATGTGAGAATACAGACCCAACCAAGCCCGCCCAGGGTTGGGGTGAACGAAATCATGGTCGAGGTGAGCGGCAGGCACGGAAAGGGAATTCACGGGCTGGTGATCTCGACCAGGATGAATGATTCGCAGCCCTGGAAGCAGACATTTCCGGATGGCGATCTGGGCATCTATCACGGGGCCGAAAAAATCGGCCCGGACAGCAGGGACCTTCAGGTCATGATCGATCAGAATGGAGAAAAGACCATTCTCCACTTCGGAATCAGGATGGACGTCTCAAGGTAAGGATGATGTTGGCCAGATAGCTGCAGAAACCGACCACCATGGTCGAAGCGGAAGCGCTGATGATGAGTCCGTAATAATGGTGGATCGCCGGGATCTGCTCGGGATGGGACAGGAAAAGAAATCCTTCCCAGACCCCGAACCCCACCTGGGAGAAGTAGAAGCCCAGCACGCCGAGCGCAGTCCACCAGAACGTATGGTTGACGAGCTTCCAGGAATAAATCTCCCTTCCGCTCAGGATCGGCAGCATGTAATAGGTCACTCCCATTCCCAGCATCACGAGTCCACCTACCAGGTTGATGTGTGCATGTGCAAGCGGATCGATCATGTGGCCCGGACCTCCGTAAGGGCTTCCGATCGAATCGAGCCAGGCGCGGATGGGGGGGAGAACCTGGAGCGTTCCGTGAATGGTTCCGATGGCGAAAGATATCGCAGACATCAGAAAAAACTTGATCAGCTTTCTGAGGTCAGGGTTTTGCGTATTCTGCATGTTCATGTTTCTATGAAATAAAAAACCCGGTCGAACCGGGTTTTCAGCTGGATGTGGACCGTATCAGCCTTTGTCTTTCAACTTCTGGCCTTCGATCACGCGTTGGATTCCAAGACTGCCAAGGTTGAACGCCAGCGCGATCCCGATCACAAAAATCAAAGTCGGAACAAAACTTTCCATTTTCACCTCTCCCCATGTTTAAGAAGCTTATTTGCATCAGTTGCAAGTGAAGAGTCTATACCAATTCTCCAGGGATGCGCAAGGAATTATTGCCCCAGGTAGGCGGCCCTGACTTCGGCATTGGCCAGCAGGGAGGAGGAGGGGCCGGAAAGGGTGATTTTCCCGCCATCCATCACATAGCCGCGCGAACTCATATTGAGGGCGATGCTGGCGTTCAACCTTGGCAGTCTTGG
>JAJZTT010000068.1:0-545 GCA_021848705.1 Pseudomonadota bacterium | reverse complement strand
AAATGGTGATGCCATCGGATGCGATGGTGCGGATGATCTCGAAAATCTTGCGGACCATGATCGGGGCAAGTCCCATGGAGGGTTCATCAAGAAAAAGGAGTTTCGGACGGCTCATCAGCGCCCTTCCCATGCTGACCATCTGCTGTTCGCCGCCCGAGAGCGTCCCGGCTGCCTGGGAACGACGCTCGCGCAGCCTTGGGAACAGTGAATAAACCCTTTCAAGGTCGGATTTCACCATCGAGTCCCTGCGGCAGTAGGCGCCCATCAGCAGATTTTCCTCTACAGAGGAGCGGCCGAAAATCCCCCTGCCTTCAGGAACCATGGAAATTCCGCGTGACACCAGCTTGTGGGGAGGGATGAGGCGCAAGTCTTCGCCCTGGTAGTGCAGCCTGGTGGAGTCTGAAGGAGTGATCCTGCAGATCGCCCTGAGGGTGGAACTCTTTCCCGCACCATTCGCTCCGATGAGGGAGACGATTTCCCCTGCTTCGAGTTTCAGGTCGATTCCCTGGACGGCCCTGATCCCGTCGTAGGAAACATGCAGATTT
>JAJZTT010000067.1 GCA_021848705.1 Pseudomonadota bacterium | reverse complement strand
GATCTCTTCGACCGCCATCATCGGCTCGAGCAGGATGGGGTCGGCCTTCCTCATGCCGTCCTTGAATGCAATGGATGCCGCCATCTTGAAGGCGTTTTCGTTCGAGTCCACATCGTGGTAGGAACCGTCGAACAGGGTGACCTTCACGTCCACAACAGGGAATCCCGCCAGCACGCCGTTCGGGAGGGTATCGATGAGCCCCTTCTCGACCGCGGGAATGTATTCGCGGGGAACCACGCCGCCCTTGATTGCATCGACGAACTCGAATCCCTTTCCGGCTTCGTTCGGCTCCATCTTGAGCCAGACGTGACCATACTGGCCGCGGCCACCGGACTGCTTGACGAACTTGCCTTCGATTTCGACGGACTTCTTGATCGCTTCGCGATACGCCACTTGTGGCGCACCCACGTTCGCCTCGACGCCGAACTCGCGCTTCATGCGGTCGACCAGAATTTCGAGGTGAAGCTCACCCATGCCGGAAATGATGGTCTGACCGGATTCCTCGTCGGTCCTGACGCGGAACGAAGGGTCTTCCTGGGCGAGGCGGTTGAGGGCGATACCCATCTTTTCCTGATCGGACTTGGTCTTGGGCTCGACCGCCACATGGATCACGGGCTCGGGGAACACCATGCGCTCCAGGGTGATGACCTTGGTCGGGTCGCAAAGCGTGTCGCCCGTGGTCGCTTCCTTCAGGCCCACGGCCGCCGCGATGTCTCCAGCCCGAACCTCCTTGATTTCCTCGCGCTGGTTCGCATGCATCTGCAGGATGCGGCCGATGCGCTCCTTCCTTCCCTTCACAGGATTGTAGATGGTGTCACCGGAATTCACCACGCCGGAATACACCCGGAAGAAGATGAGCTGACCGACGAAAGGATCGGTCATGATCTTGAATGCCAGGCCGGAGAAAGGCTCTTCGTCGCTCGCGTGACGCTCGCCTTCGCTTCCGTCTTCGTTCTCGCCGCGGATCGCGGGGATATCGACCGGAGCGGGCATGTAATCGATCACCGCATCCAGCATCGCCTGAACACCCTTGTTCTTGAATGCCGAGCCGCACATCATCGGAACGATTTCGCCGGCGATGGTCCTGGCACGCAGCGCGCCCCTGACTTCCTCTTCGGTCAGATCGCCATCCTCGAGATACTTGTTCATCAGATCTTCGGAGGATTCTGCAGCGGCCTCCACCATCTTTTCGCGCCATTCCTGAGCCAGATCCGCCAGATCGGCAGGAATGTCACGCATCTCGAACTTCATTCCCTGGGAAGCCTCGTCCCAGTAGATCGCCTTCATCTTGACCAGATCGATCACACCTTCGAACTTGTCCTCGGCTCCGATCGGAACCTGGATGGGAACGGGATTGGCCTTCAGTCGGGCGCGCATCTGGTCGTAGACCTTGAAGAAGTTCGCGCCGGAACGGTCCATCTTGTTGACGAATGCAAGGCGCGGCACGCGATACTTGTTGGCCTGGCGCCATACGGTCTCGGACTGGGGCTGAACACCACCCACCGCACAGTACACCATGCACGCGCCGTCGAGCACGCGCATCGAACGCTCCACCTCGATGGTGAAGTCGACGTGTCCCGGGGTGTCGATGATGTTGATTCGATGCTCCGGATACTTGCCATCCATCCCCTTCCAGAAGCAAGTGGTCGCTGCGGAGGTAATGGTGATTCCGCGCTCCTGTTCCTGCTCCATCCAGTCCATGGTCGCAGCACCATCATGTACTTCGCCGATCTTGTGCGATACGCCGGTGTAATACAGGATACGCTCGGTTGTCGTCGTCTTTCCGGCATCGATATGCGCACTGATGCCGATGTTACGATAACGCTCAATGGGTGTTTTACGTGCCACGATTAGCCCTTAATCCATTCGTCGACCAGATGGCCGATCATCAAAACCTGAAATGAGAGAATGCCTTGTTGGCTTCCGCCATGCGATGCACTTCCTCGCGCTTCTTGACCGCGCCACCGCGACCTTCAGAAGCATCGACCAGCTCGCCCGCGAGCCTCGCGCCCATCGACTTCTCGCCACGCTTTCTGGCCGACTCGCGAATCCAGCGCATCGCCAGAGCGGTCCTGCGCGATGCGCGAACCTCGACGGGAACCTGGTAATTGGCACCACCCACGCGACGGCTCTTGACCTCGACGATGGGCTTCACATTGGACAGCGCCTGCAGGAAAACCTCGACAGGATCCTTGCCGCTCTTCCTCGAAACCTGTTCAAGCGCGCCATAGATGATGCGCTCGGCAACCGACTTCTTTCCGTCCTTCATCAGCACGTTCACGAACTTGGCCACATCCTGGCTCCCGTACTTGGGATCAGGAAGAATGATTCTTTTCGGTACTTCTCTACGTCTTGGCATATCAACCCCGATTCAGATTATTTCTTTGGACGCTTGGCGCCGTACTTCGAACGAGCCTGCTTGCGATCCTTCACGCCAGCGGTATCCAGGCTGCCGCGAACCATGTGATAGCGCACACCGGGAAGATCCTTCACACGACCGCCGCGGATCAGCACCACGGAGTGCTCCTGGAGATTGTGACCCTCGCCGCCGATATAGCTGGAAACTTCGAAACCGTTGGTCAGACGCACGCGAGCGACCTTACGAAGCGCCGAGTTCGGCTTCTTCGGTGTCGTCGTGTACACGCGGGTGCAAACACCCCTTTTCTGCGGGCAATTCTCAAGGGCCGGCACCTTGCTCTTCACGCGCTTCTCTTTGCGGGGATTGCGCACTAGCTGGTTTATCGTTGGCATCGTCTTATCCTAAAAAACCGGGACGACCTCAGCCGCCCCAATCAAATCAAACCCGGAACACCCCGAAATGGGGCTAAAAAGATTGTGGATTTTATTTCCTTCCGGGAACTATGTCAAGCCTCTTCAGTAAAGTACTTCTCCGCTTCGGAGATCGCACGGCCTTCGGCCATGTCCTCCCCTGCGCGCTGGCGCCTCCTGGTGTTGTGATAGGCGAGCCCGCTTCCTGCCGGAATCAGTCTTCCCACGATCACATTTTCCTTGAGGCCTCTCAGGTCGTCGCTCTTGCCCATGATTGCCGCTTCGGTCAGCACCCTGGTGGTTTCCTGGAAGGAAGCCGCAGAGATGAAGGAATCGGTCGAGAGCGAGGCCTTGGTGATGCCGAGGAGCACGAAATCATAGGTGGCAGGCTGCTTTCCATCCCTTTCGAGGATGGAATTCTCCTCGAGCACTTCTGCTCGCTCCACCTGCTCGCCCTGGATGAACCTCGAATCCCCTGCATCGTTGATGACCACGCGACGCAGCATCTGCCTCACGATCACGTTGATGTGCTTGTCGTTGATCTTCACACCCTGCAGCCGATAGACGTCCTGCACTTCGTCTGTGATATAGACGGCCAGCGCCTCCACCCCGAGCAGCCTCAGGATGTCGTGCGGGTCGGCAGGGCCGTCCACGATCATCTCGCCCTTGTTGACCACCTGGCCATCGTGCGCGGTGACATGCTTTTCCTTCGGAATCAGGTATTCGTGTGCGACGCCGTCGAGATCGGTGATGATGAGGCGCTGCTTTCCCTTGGTATCCTTGCCGAAGGAAACCGTTCCGGTGACTTCCGCGAGCACGGCTGCATCCTTGGGTGAGCGCGCCTCGAAAAGCTCGGCAACCCTCGGCAGACCCCCGGTGATGTCGCGGGTTTTGCTCGACTCCTGAGGAATCCTTGCCAGAACCTCGCCGACCGATACCTGCTGACCATCCTTCACCGCAATGATCGAGCCGATCTGCAGGGTGATGTTGACCGGGGTGTCGGTTCCGGCGAGTTTGACTTCCGTTCCGTCCGCCTGCAACAGTTTCACCTGGGGACGAAGACCCTTCGATTGCGCGGCACCGCGGCGCTTCGGATCGATCACGACCAGCGTGGAAAGACCGGTCACCTCGTCGATCTGTTTAGCGACCGTCACGCCCTCCTCGACGTTCTCGAAACGCACCGTGCCGCCGTATTCCGTGATGATCGGCCGGGTATGGGGATCCCAGGTTGCGAGGACCTGTCCGGCCTTCACTTCACCGCCCTCTTTCAGCAGCATGGTTGCTCCATACGGAACCTTGTGGCGTTCGCGCTCGCGGCCGTTGTCGTCCTGGATCACGATTTCGCCGCTTCTGGAGATCACGATCTGTTCGCCACGACCGTTCTCCACCATGCGCAGCGTCGCCGTGAACTTGCCATACCCGTTCGATTTGGATTCGATCTGGCTCGCCACCGCGGTACGGGAAGCTGCACCGCCGATGTGGAAGGTACGCATGGTGAGCTGGGTTCCCGGCTCGCCGATCGACTGCGCAGCAATCACGCCGACCGCCTCTCCGACATTGACGAGATGTCCGCGCCCGAGGTCGCGTCCGTAGCATTTCGCGCAAAGCCCGTAACGGGTTTCGCAGGTGAGCGGGGTGCGGACCTTGACCTCGTCGATTCCCCTGGACTCGATGAGTTCGGTCAGGTTTTCGTCGAGCAGCGTGCCCGACTCGATGATCGTTGCGTCGTTTTCAGGATCGACGATATCGGTCGCGGCCACCCTTCCCAGGACCCGATCGCGCAGCGCTTCCACCACTTCGCCGCCTTCGACCAGCGCCTTCATGGTGACGCCGCTGGAAGTGCCGCAATCGATCTCGGTGACCACCAGATCCTGGGTCACATCGACCAGGCGCCGGGTGAGGTAACCGGAGTTCGCGGTTTTCAGCGCAGTGTCGGCCAGGCCCTTGCGCGCGCCGTGGGTGGAGATGAAGTATTGCAGAACGTTCAGTCCCTCGCGGAAATTCGCAGTGATCGGGGTCTCAATGATCGAACCGTCAGGCTTCGCCATCAGGCCGCGCATGCCGGCGAGCTGGCGGATCTGGGCGGCGGAACCGCGGGCGCCGGAGTCAGCCATCATGTAGATGGAATTGAAGGATTCCTGGTGGACGGACTTGCCCTCATTGTCGACCCTTGCCTTGAGTCCTTCCTCGGTCTTGTCCATCACCGGCTCCGAGCCGAGCTGCTCCATCATGGCCTTCGCCACCATGTCACCGGCCCTTCCCCAGATGTCGACCACCTTGTTGTAGCGTTCGCCCTGGGTGACGAGGCCTGAAGTGTATTGCGCCTCGATTTCCTTCACTTCGTTCTCTGCCGCCTGGATCAGCTCTTCCTTCTGCCTTGGCACCTGCATGTCGTCGACGCAGATCGAAAGACCCGCGCGAGTGGCGAGCCCGAAACCGCTCGCCATCAGCTTGTCGGCGAAGATGACCGTTTTCCTCAATCCGCAGTTGCGGAAGGCCACATTGATGAGCTTGGAGATTTCCTTCTTCTTCAGGGCCTTGTTGATCGCCGAGAAAGGCAGTCCTTCAGGAAGGATCTCGGAGAGCAATGCGCGGCCAACCGTGGTTTCCTGGCGCAGAGTGCGTTTCTCGAGCACCCCCGCTTCGTTCTTCACGGTCTCGTCGATGCGCACCACGACGTTGGCGTTGAGTTCAACCTGGCGGGTATCATACGCCCGCACCACTTCACCCACGTTGGAGAAGCGCATTCCTTCGCCCTTCGCGCCGATCTTGGCGCGGGTGGCATAGTAGAGGCCGAGCACGATGTCCTGCGAAGGAACGATCGAGGGCTCTCCGTTCGAAGGGAACAGCACATTGTTGGAGGCGAGCATCAGCGTGCGGACCTCCATCTGCGCTTCGATGGAAAGCGGCACGTGGACCGCCATCTGGTCGCCGTCGAAGTCGGCATTGAATGCCGCGCAGACCAGCGGGTGAAGCTGGATCGCCTTGCCTTCGATCAGGATCGGCTCGAATCCCTGGATGCCGAGACGGTGCAGCGTCGGCGCGCGGTTGAGCAGCACCGGATGCTCGCGGATCACTTCTTCCAGGATGTCCCACACTTCCGGCACTTCCTGTTCCACCAGTCGCTTCGCAGCCTTGATGGTGGTGGCGAGCCCCAGGATTTCCAGCTTGTGGAAGATGAAAGGCTTGAAGAGCTCGAGCGCCATCTTCTTCGGCAATCCGCATTGATGCAGCTTCAGTTGCGGTCCCACCACGATGACCGAACGGCCGGAATAGTCGACGCGCTTGCCCAGGAGGTTCTGACGGAAACGGCCGCCCTTGCCCTTGATCATGTCGGCGAGAGATTTGAGCGGACGCTTGTTGGCGCCGGTCATCGCCTTGCCGCGACGACCGTTGTCCAGCAGGGAATCGACCGATTCCTGCAGCATGCGCTTTTCGTTCCTGACGATGATCTCGGGCGCCTTCAGTTCCAGCAGGCGCTTCAGACGGTTGTTGCGGTTGATCACCCGACGATACAGGTCGTTGAGATCCGAGGTCGCAAAGCGGCCGCCGTCCAGCGGCACCAGCGGGCGAAGCTCCGGTGGCAATACCGGAAGCACTTCGAGAATCATCCAGTCCGGCTTCATCCCGGTCCTGGCAAAGGCTTCCATCACCTTGAGGCGCTTGGAAATCTTCTTGATCTTCGCGTCCGACCCGGTGGAGGCGAGCTCGCTCCTCAGGCGTTCGATTTCGGCATGCAGGTCGAGCCCCTCGAGGAGCGCGCGGATCCCTTCCGCGCCCATGCTCGCGGAGAATTCGTCGCCGTATTCCTCGAGCTTGTTGAGGTAATCGTCCTCGGTGAGCAGTTGGCAGCGCGAAAGAGGCGTCATGCCGGGATCGGTCACGACATAGGCCTCGAAATACAGGACGCGTTCGATGTCCCTGAGCGTCATGTCCAGCACCATGCCGAGCCGCGAGGGAAGCGACTTCAGGAACCAGATGTGCGCGACCGGGCTTGCCAGTTCGATGTGACCCATGCGCTCGCGACGGACCTTGGACAAGGTCACTTCCACGCCACACTTCTCGCAGATCACGCCGCGATGCTTGAGACGCTTGTATTTGCCGCAAAGGCATTCATAGTCCTTGATCGGCCCGAAAATCTTGGCGCAGAACAGACCGTCGCGCTCCGGCTTGAAGGTACGATAGTTGATCGTCTCGGGCTTCTTCACTTCGCCGTAAGACCAGGACCGGATCTTCTCAGGAGAAGCGAGCCCGATCTTGATCGAGTCGAATTCCTCTTCCTGGGTCACCTGCTTGAACAAATCCAGCAATGCTTTCATGAAAACCTCCAGTTTTGGCTTTCAGCCATCAATCTCAAAATTGTACTCAGTAGCGATCGAGTTCCATGTCGATGCCGAGCGAACGGATTTCCTTCACCAGAACGTTGAAGGATTCCGGCATGCCCGCCTCGATCTTGTGCTCGCCCTTGACGATGTTCTCGTAGACCTTGGTTCTTCCATTCACGTCGTCGGATTTCACTGTGAGCATTTCCTGGAGCGTGTACGCTGCGCCATAGGCTTCGAGTGCCCAGACTTCCATCTCGCCGAAGCGCTGACCGCCGAACTGGGCCTTGCCGCCCAGCGGCTGCTGGGTCACGAGGCTGTACGGACCGGTGGAACGCGCATGCATCTTGTCGTCGACCAGGTGGTGCAGCTTCAGCACATGCATGTAACCCACCGTGACGGGACGATCGAAACCTTCTCCGGTTCTTCCGTCGAAGAGCTGGATCTGGCCCGACCTCGGATATCCGGCGAGTTCGAGCATGTTCTTGATCTCCTCCTCGGTCGCGCCGTCGAATACCGGTGTGGCGAAAGGAACGCCCTTCCTGAGATTTCCGGCGAGTTCCATCACCTCGGTATCGGTAAGCGAGTCGATCTCCTCGCCCTTTCCGCTGCTGTTGTAGATCTTGTTCAGAAACTCGCGAACCCTGCCGACCTCCTGGTGCGCCTTCAACATTTCGCCGATCCGGTTACCCAGGCCCTTCGCAGCCCAGCCCAGATGAGTCTCGAGGATCTGCCCCACATTCATGCGGGAAGGAACGCCCAGCGGGTTCAGCACCACGTCCATCGGGGTGCCGTCCGCACTGTAAGGCATGTCCTCGACCGGAACGATCTTGGAAATGACCCCCTTGTTGCCGTGGCGTCCCGCCATCTTGTCGCCTGGCTGCAGGCGGCGCTTCACCGCGATATAGACCTTGACCATCTTCTGCACGCCGGCCGGCAGTTCGTCGCCGCTGGTGAGCTTCTTCTTCTTTTCCTCGAAGGCTGCATCGAAGTCCAGGCGCTTCTGCGCAAGACTTTCCTGGATCTGTTCGAGCTGGCGACTTGCGTTCTCGTCCGCGAGCCGGATGTCGAACCAGTGGTGATGCTCGAGCGTCGCAAGGTATTCGCCGGTGACCACCGTTCCCTTGGGCAGGCGCTTGGGCCCGCCGTTGGCGACCTGTCCGACGATGAGGCGCTCGATCCGCTGGAATGCGTCGACCTCCACGATCCTCATCTGATCCTCGAGATCCTTTTTGTAGCGCTTCAGCTCGTCGTCGATGATTTGCTGGGCGCGTGCGTCGCGCTCGATTCCGTCGCGTGTGAACACCTGCACGTCGATCACCGTGCCCGCGATTCCGGCCGGAACCCGCAGGCTGGTATCCTTCACGTCGGAAGCCTTCTCGCCGAAAATCGCGCGCAGCAGCTTTTCTTCCGGCGTGAGCTGCGTTTCACCCTTTGGCGTCACCTTGCCGACCAGCACGTCGCCCACATCGACTTCCGCGCCGATGTAGACGATACCTGATTCGTCCAGGCGCCCGAGCATGGTCTCCGACAGGTTCGAGATGTCACGGGTGATCTCTTCCGGTCCCAGCTTGGTGTCCCGGGCGACCACCGAAAGTTCCTCGATGTGGATCGAGGTGAAACGGTCTTCCGCGACGATGCGCTCGGAGATCAGGATCGAATCCTCGTAGTTGTATCCGTTCCAGGGCATGAACGCGACCAGCATGTTCTGTCCCAGGGCGAGTTCACCCATGTCGGTGGATGCCCCGTCCGCGATCACGTCTCCCCTCGCAATCAGGTCGCCGCGCTTGACCAGCGGTCTCTGGTTGATGTTGGTGTTCTGGTTGGAGCGGGTGTACTTGATCAGGTTGTAGATGTCCACGCCCACCTCTCCGGCGCTGGTTTCCGCATCGTTCACGCGAACCACGATCCTGCCGGAATCCACGTGATCGACGACCCCGCCGCGCAAAGCCTGGACGGCAGTGCCCGAATCGACCGCCACGGTGCGCTCGATGCCGGTTCCAACGAAGGGCTTCTCGGCGCGCAGACAGGGAACGGCCTGGCGCTGCATGTTCGAACCCATCAGCGCGCGGTTTGCATCGTCATGCTCGAGGAACGGGATGAGCGAAGCCGCGACCGAAACGATCTGCGCGGGCGCGACGTCCATGTATTCGATCCTCTCCGGGGAGGAAAGTGTGAATTCATTCTTGAAGCGGGCGGAGACGATGTCGCTCACGAAGCGTCCTTCCGAATCGAGTTCGGTGTTCGCCTGGGCGATCATGTACTGCCCTTCCTCGATCGCGGAAAGGTAATCGATGCGATCGGTCACATGGCCGTTCTCCACCTTGCGATAGGGGGTTTCGAGGAAGCCGTATTCGTTGGTGCGGGCATACAGCGCGAGGGAGTTGATGAGACCGATGTTCGGTCCTTCAGGGGTTTCGATCGGGCAGACCCTGCCGTAATGGGTCGGGTGCACGTCGCGAACCTCGAAGCCTGCGCGCTCACGGGTGAGGCCGCCCGGACCCAGCGCGGAGACGCGCCGCTTGTGCGTGATTTCGGACAACGGGTTCGTCTGGTCCATGAACTGCGAAAGCTGGGAAGAACCGAAGAATTCCTTGATCGCAGCCGAAACCGGTTTCGCATTGATGAGGTCGTGCGGCATCAGGTTCTCGGATTCGGCCTGCGACAACCGCTCCTTCACTGCGCGCTCGACCCGCACCAGACCCGAACGGAACTGGTTCTCGGCGAGTTCGCCCACAGAACGAACACGCCGGTTTCCGAGGTGATCGATGTCGTCGATCTCGCCGCGGCCGTTCCTGAGTTCCACCAGCACCTTGATCACGGCGACGATGTCGTCATTGGAAAGCGTGCCGGAACCGGTGAGTTCGGGCCGGCCGATCCTGCGGTTGAACTTCATTCGGCCTACTGCGGAAAGATCGTAACGCTCCTCGCTGTAGAACAGGCCGTCGAACAATGCTTCGACCGCTTCCTCGGTGGGCGGCTCGCCCGGGCGCATCATGCGGTAAATGGCCACCCGCGCCGCATTCATGTCCTCGCTGTCGTCGATCCGGAGCGTTTGCGATATGTAGGCGCCCTGATCGAGATCGTTGGTGTAAAGGGTGTTCACCGTGGCAATTTTCGCCAGTCTCAGCTTGCCGATCAGATCGTCCGTGACCTCGTCGTTGGCGAAAGCCACGATCTCTCCGCTCTCGGTATCCACCACATTGTTCGCGAGCACGCGTCCGATCAGGAATTCGTCGGGAACCGCGATCCTTTCGAGCCCTGCTTCGCGCATTTCGCGGATGTGCTTGACGGTGATGCGCTTGTCCTTGGCGACGATGGTCTTGCCGTCCGGCGTCACGATGTCGAAGCGAGCGATCTCCCCCCTCATCCTGTCAGGCACGAGTTCGAACTGCACATAGCTCTTGTCGAGATGGAAGGTGTCGGTAACGAAAAACTCGGCGAGAATCTTTTCAGGGGTATATCCGATCGCCTTGAGCAGCGTCGTGACCGGCATCTTCCTCCTGCGGTCGACGCGAAAATACAGATAATCCTTGGGATCGAATTCGAAATCCAGCCAGGAGCCGCGATAGGGAATGATGCGAGCCGAAAAGAGCAGCTTGCCGGAAGAATGGGTTTTGCCGCGGTCATGCTCGAAGAACACCCCGGGCGAACGGTGCAACTGGGAGACGATCACCCGCTCGGTGCCGTTGATGACGAAGGAACCGGTGGTGGTCATGAGCGGAATTTCGCCCATGTACACTTCCTGCTCCTTCACTTCCTTCACCGTGGGCTTGGAAGCTTCCTTGTCCATGAGGGTGAGGCGCACCCGCGCGCGCAAGGGAGCGGCGAAAGTCAGTCCGCGCTGCTGACATTCCTTGACGTCGAAAGGAGGAGTGCCGAGATAATAGCTCACGAAATCCAGTCTCGCATTGCCGGAATGGCTCACGATCGGAAAAATCGAATTGAACGCGGCCTGCAGCCCTTCGCTTCTTCTTTCGTGAGGGGGGTCTTCTGCCTGGAGGAATCCGTGGTAGGAATCGATCTGCATGGCGAGCAGGGAAGGGATCTGCAGCACGCTCGCGCGCTTGGCAAAGCTCTTGCGGATACGTTTTTTCTCGGTAAAAGAATAGCTCATGACATCTCCACAACAGGGGACTGGAATAAAAGACAGGGGTAAGAAGACGCCAGACTATCCATCATAGCTCACGAGTCGTGAAATGACAGATCCGCACATCCTCTGACTGCTGGCTTCTATAAAGCGGCAAAAGGCTGACGGTAAACCGCCAGCCTTTTCCATTTGCAGCGATTACTTGATTTCGCAAGTCGCGCCGGCTTCGGTAAGCTGCTTCGCGATCGCTTCTGCGTCAGCCTTGGGAATGGCTTCCTTGACGGGCTTCGGTGCGCCGTCGACGAGATCCTTGGCTTCCTTCAGACCAAGACCGGTGATCGCGCGAACGACCTTGATGGTGTTGACCTTGTTTTCGCCTGCGGACTTCAGGATGACGGTGAATTCGGTCTGCTCTTCAACGGGCGCTGCAGCGGCTGCGCCTGCGGGAGCAGCGACAGCGACTGCGGTCGCAGCTGCGGATACACCGAATTTTTCTTCCATTTCCTTGATGAGCTCGGAGAGCTCGAGGACGGTCATGTTTGCGATTGCGTCGAGAATTTCAGCTTTGGCTACTGCCATGATTGTCTCCTACTGGTAAAGTTTGATCGGGGATTTTCCCCGCCTGTTAAATTAAGCAGCCTCTTTTTGATCACGCACTGCAGCAAGTCCGCGTACGAACTTCGTCGGCACTTCGTTGAGTGTCTGGACGAATTTCGTGATCGGAGCCTGCATGGTACCCAGCAGTTTCGCCAGAAGTTCTTCACGACTCGGCATGCTGGCGAGTGCCGCCACATCCTTTGCCGTCAGAACATGATTGGCCATTGCACCGGCCTTGATGACGAACTTGTCGTTCGCCTTGGCGAAATCATTGAGCACCTTGGCAACCGCCACGGGATCGTTTCCGATACCGTATGCCAGCGGCCCCACCATATGCTCGGCAAGACCGGCATACGGCGTGTCCGCAACGGCGCGGCGTGCCAGCGTGTTCTTCAGGACGCGCAGGTAGATGCCGGACTTGCGCGCATTAGCGCGAAGCGCGGTCATCTGCCCCACCCCGAGGCCACGATACTCGGCGACGACGATCGCCTGGGCTTGGGCCACCTGGCCGCTCACCTCGGCAACTACCGCCTTTTTCTCTTCAATGTTGAGACCCAAGGTCTACCCCCTTCCGTTGCATGTTTAGGGTATGATTCCGGAAACCGCCCGGAACCCGTTTACAGCGACCTCAAATCAGGAGCCAGCTGAAATTTCGCAGTCTGCCTGTTTTCGGGTACACCATCTGCGTAGGATGCAGTTTCCTGCTGTTTGAATCCTGGGATTCCTACGGTCTTTGATAATCTCCCCGCCCGAAAGCGGGGAGCCCAAAGTCTTTTTCAGGACAAGCCTGGATTACTGAGCCTGAAGGCTCGATTGATCGATCCTGATCCCGGCGCCCATGGTGCTGGAAACCGAAATCTTCCTGAGATAGACGCCCTTGGCTGCAGCAGGCCGAGCCTTGTTGAGCGCATCGATCAGGGCACGAAGGTTCTCGGTGAGCGCAGCGACCTCGAAGGATGCGCGCCCGATCGAGCACTGGATGATGCCGCCCTTGTCGGTGCGATATTGCACCTGGCCGGCCTTGGCATTTTTCACAGCAGTCGCGACGTCAGGCGTCACGGTGCCTACCTTCGGGTTCGGCATCAGCCCGCGCGGACCCAGGATCTGACCGAGTGCACCGACCACGCGCATCGCGTCAGGACTTGCAATCGCGACGTCGAAATCGATGTTTCCGGCCTTGATGGATTCGGCCAGATCGTCGAAGCCGACGATATCCGCTCCGGCTGCAAGCGCA
>JAJZTT010000066.1 GCA_021848705.1 Pseudomonadota bacterium | reverse complement strand
ACCGGTCAATCCTCCCATGAAGCCGATCGGGATATAGACTGCGACCAGCACGATGGTCATGGCGAAAATCGGTCCCACCAGTTCCTTACCGCTCAAGAGCGCCGCCTTGAAAGGCGACAACCCTTCTTCCATGTGGCGGTTCACGTTCTCCACCACGATGATGGCGTCGTCGACCACCAGCCCGATGGCGAGCACCAGGGCGAGCAGGGTGAGCAGGTTGATGGTGTAGCCCAGCGCCAGCATGATGAAGAAGGTGCCGATGAGCGAAAGCGGCATGGCGATCACCGGAATGACCACCGAGCGCAAGGATCCCAGGAAGATGAAGATGACCAGGGTCACGATGAGCAAAGTCTTGACCAGGGTGTCGATGACCTCGTGGATCGAGCTGTTCACGAACTTGGTCGAATCGTACACGATCTTGGCCTGAAGACCGGAAGGCAGTGCCTCCTGGATCGAAGGAAAGGCCTTGCGGATGCCCTGGCTCACCGAGAGCAGGTTGGCGGAGGGCGCCACCTTGATGCCGATGTAGACGGCGGTGTCTCCGTCGAACCCGACCGCAGTGTCATAATCTTCCGAGCCAAGCGTTACCCTTGCCACGTCACCGAGGTGAACGTTCGCGCCGTTTTGCGAGCGGATGACCAGGTTTTTGAATTCCTCGATGCTGTGCAGGCCGGTGTTGGCGGTGAGGTTCACCGTCACCATCTGGCCCTGGGTTCTTCCGACAGCGGATATGAAGTCGTTGTTGGCGAGCGCGGCGCTGACCTCGGCCGGAGTGACGTGGAAGGCCGCGAGCTTCACCGGATCGAGCCATGCGCGCATCGCGAACTGACGCTTTCCGAGAATTTCAGCGGTCTGCACCCCTTCCACGGTCTGCAGCTTGGGCTGTACCACCCGGATCAGGTAATCGGTGATCTGGTTGGTGGAGAGCATCTTGCTGGAAAAGCCGATGTACATCGCATCGATGGTGTCGCCGATCGCCACCGAGATTACCGGCTGCTGCGTTCCGGGAGGAAGCTGGTTCAGCACGGAATTCACCTGGGTGTTGATCTCGGTGAGCGCCTTGTTGTAGTCGTAGTTGAGGCGCAGGGTCGCCTGGATGGTGCTCGCGCTCAGCGTGCTGGTGGAAGTGAGGTAATCGATTCCGTTCGCCTGGGCGATGGCGTTTTCCAGCGGGGTCGTGATGAAGCCCGCAACCAGCTTTGGATCCGCGCCGGAATAGACCGTCGTGACCGTCACGACTGCATCCTGCGTTTCGGGAAACTGGCGGACCGAGAGCTGCGAGAAGGAACGCAGTCCCATCACCAGGATGAGGAGGCTGAGCACAGTGGCGAGCACCGGTCTCCGGATGAAGATGTCGGTGAAGTTCATGGGTTGCCCTTACTCGTCGACCGGTTTCGGGGCAGGATCGTTGCTCGGCGAGATCCTGTTGTCGATTTTCACGCTCGCGCCGTTCCTGAGCTTGAGTTGGCCGCTGGTGACGACCATTTCACCCTGCCTGATTCCGGAAAGGATGGCGACCTGGTCGCCCCTGGTGGGTCCGGTCTTGATGAAGCTCTGCCTCGCCACGAGCATCTTCTTCCCGTTCTTTTCCTGCTCGTCGACGATGAATGCGGTCGCGCCGTAGGGATTGAAGGAGACTGCGGTCTGGGGAAGGGTGATGTAGTTTTCCGTCACGCCTGCATCGATCTCGACCGATGCGTACATGCCGGGAAGCAACTGGTGACCGGGATTGGGGATCAGCGCTTCCACCTGAACGTTTCTTGTCGCTGCATCCACTTTCGGGTCGATGGTGCTGATCCTTCCCTCATATCTCCTTCCGGCGAAGCTGTCCGAAGTGACGATCACCTTCTGTCCCTTTTTGAGCCTGGAAACATCCCTTTCCGGGAGGGAGAAGTCGACGTACACCGGATCGAGATCCTGCAGGGTCACGATCTTGTCTCCGGCATTGATGTACTGGCCGGGCTGGATCGTGGAAATGCCGAGGCTGCCAGAGAAGGGCGCGCTGATCGTCTTCTTTGCCACCACGGCACGCTGCTCATCGGCCTGGGCGCGTTTGCTCTTGAGATCGGCCGCATCCACGTCCAGCTGTGCCTGGCTGATGGCCTGGGCGGAAAACTGCTGCCTGTCGCGCTGGTAGACGCTCTCGGCGAGATCTGCCGAGGCTTCCAGGGAATGCAGCAGTGCAACGTCCGGGTCGGCGTTCAGCTGTACCAGCAGATCGCCCTTTTTCACGTCCTGGCCGGACTTTACCGCAACGATCCGCACCTGCCCCGCGATCTCGCTGGAGACGTCCACGCCTTTGGCAGCCCTCAGGGTTCCGATCGATTTCAGGGCCGGTTGCCAGGGCTGAAGTTCCGCCTTCATGGCCGTGATGGTCATCAGCTGGGCCCGGTTCGCTCCCATGTACTTCTTGATCATTTTCGCCTTGAAGGTCTGGAAGCCGAATATGCCCCCGAACAGCACGCCAAGGCTCGCCAGCATGATGATCATTTTCTTAGTCATCGGATACTTCTCCGTTATTGGGTTGATTCCACCATCCGCCACCGAGCGCCTGCAACAGCGCAGCCGAGTCGGAATACCTCGCTGCGCGCGCAGCGATCGCCGAAATTCTGTCCTGCTGGTACTGGTTGCGGGCGGCGAGCAGGGTGAGATAGCTTGCGGCGCCGAGCCTGAACTGCCTTTCCGCGAGGTCCATCGCTTCCTTCGAGCTGGCTTCCGCTTCGTCTTTCGCGGCGAGGGCCTTTGCATCCGAATCGAGGGCATTCAGCGTGTCGGCGACGTTCTGGAAGGACTCCAGCACGGTGGTTTTGTATTGCGCGAAAGCCTGGTCATAGGCTGCCACTGCGGCGCGCTTCTGCGCCTTCAACGATCCTGCATGGAAGATCGGCTGGGTGATCCCGGTGGCGAGGCTCCAGATGTCGGTATTGTTGGTGAAAAGGGAGGTAGAAGAGATCGACTCAGTCCCGACATTCGCGGAAAGCGTGATCTGCGGATAGAGATTGGCGGTCGCCACGCCGACCTGCGCGCTCGCCGAATGCAGCAGTGCCTCAGCAGCGAGGATGTCCGGGCGCTGCCTCACCAGTTTCGAAGGGATGGACAGCGGGAGTTTTTCAGGAAGGTGCAGGTCTTCCAGGGAAATCTCCGGAAGTTTTGCATTGCCCGGGGTTTTTCCCACATATACGGCCAGCTGGTGGCGAATCTTCGCCAGGCTTTGCTCGAGCGGCGGAAGGGAGGCCTTCGCCTGCGCAAGCTGGCTCTTCTGCAACAGAAGCTGGGATTTCGGAATCGCTCCGAGCGCATACTGGCGCTCCACGATTCCGAGCTGGTTTTCCGTGGCGGAAATGATTTCCCCGGTTGCACGGATCTGTTCCCTGAGCGAGGCTTCCGCAACCGCTGCGGTCACCACATTCGCAGTCAGGGCGAGATAGGCGCCCTTCAGCTGATATCTCCGGTAATCGACCTGTGCCCCCTGCGCCTCGATGGTCCTGCGCAGTCCTCCGAAGAGGTCGATGCCATAGGAAACCTGGACCGAGGCATTGTACAGGCTGAACACGGTCGGAGGGGCGGTTCCGCCGAAAGCGGCCGGGGAGAATCTCTGGCGCTGCGCACCGAGCGCGAGGTTTGCCTGGGGAAATTCGAATCCGAGATCGGATGCGAGGGTCTCGCTCGCCTGCTTCAGCGTCGCCCTTGCAGCATCGATGGTGGGGCTTCCGGCAATCGCCGCTTTCACCAGCCGGTCGAGCTTTTTCGAGTGGAACAGGGTCCACCATTGGGCGGGGATTTTATCCTCCTGAGAGAAATGCTGCGATACGCCTTCCGCAGAAGCCGTCTTCTTCGGCATTTCCTTTTCCGTATAACTTTGGTCTCCCGGTGCGGGAGGGCGCTTGAAGTCAGGCCCCACCGCGCAGCCTGCGAGCAGCATGGCAAGGAACAGGACTGAATGATTCGGCTGGAAACTCATTTATGCATCCTTGTAACAAGCCAGAACGTTGAACGAGCCGAGTGCGTTCAACACGCGCTCGAATGCATCCAGATCGAACCCTTTCAGGGAAGATGCGATCTCTTCGAGAAGCTTTTCGATCATTTTCGCTCCCGCAATCTGCTTCTCCAGCCCAAGTTCCGTGATGCCCGCGCGAACGGTCCTCCTGTCCGCGGGATCCTCGCTCCTTTCCACCAGGCCATCCGCCTCCAGTCTGTCCACCAGCTGGGTGATGTTGGAGCGGACGCAGGTGAGGCGCTCTGCGAGTTCCCCGAGACTCAGCGAGGAGCCGGCCTGGACGAGCTTGGAGAGCGCGCCGAATTTCGGGCCGGTGAGTCCGACAGGCGCGAGCGCTTCCTCGTAGCGTTTCTCAAGGCCGTGCGCGGTGCCGACCAGGAGACGGAGGAGTCTGTCGGTGGATCTTTCGCTGCCGAGATTGGGGATGATTTTGTTCATATATGAATAATGCTGTCATAAACAAAATCTGTCAAGGACGAATTGTGATATGGGAATCCGTATCATTTGGTAACGCCAGGTTACGCAAAAGATACGGATGGTTCGAAAGGGGAATCAGGTCCTCACGCAGTCGACGAAGTAGTGCATTTCTCCGTCGATTTCCTCCTCGACGAGGCCGTGAATGTCGGTCTCGAATCCCGGGAATTTTCGGTTGAATTCCCGGGCGAAGCGAAGGTATTGCACGATGGTTCGGTTGAAACGCTCTCCGGGGATCAGGAGCGGAATCCCTGGAGGATAGGGGGTGAGCAGAATGCTGGTGATCCTGCCTTCCAGCTCGTCGATGCCCACCCGCTCGATTTCACGGTGCGCCATTCTGGCATAGGCGTCGGCAGGTTTCATCGCCGGAACCATGTCCGAGAGATACATCTCGGTGGTGAGTCTTGCGATGTCGTTGGCCTTGTACACGCCGTGGATCTGCTCGCAAAGATCCCTGAGCCCGATCTTCTCGTAGATCGGGTGCTTGCAGGCGAATTCGGGAAGGACGCGCCAGAGCGGCTTGTTCCGGTCGTAATCGTCCTTGAACTGCTGCAGCGCGGTCACCAGCGTGTTCCATCTGCCCTTGGTGATGCCGATGGTGAACATCACGAAAAAGGAATAGAGGCCGGTCTTTTCGACGATGACGCCGTGTTCGGCGAGATACTTGGTGACGATGGAGGCCGGAATGCCGGTGTCTGCGAAGTCCCCGTCCACGTCCAGCCCCGGGGTGATGATGGTCGCCTTGATCGGGTCGAGCATGTTGAAGCCCTTGGCCAGCCTGCCGAAGCCGTGCCAGCGGTCTGATGCCTCCAGCATCCAGTCCTCGCGCGTGCCGATTCCTTCCTCGGACAGGTCGTCCGGCCCCCAGACCTTGAACCACCAGGAGTCCCCGTATTCGTCGTCGACCTTGCGCATCGCCCTCCTGAAATCCAGTGCTTCCAGGATGGATTCCTCGACGAGTGCGGTGCCGCCCGGTGCGTCCATCATCGCCGCGGCGATGTCGCAGGAGGCGATGATCGCATACTGCGGGCTGGTGGACGTGTGCATCAGGTAGGCTTCGTTGAAGCGGTGGCGGTCGAATTTCGCCGTCTGGGGTTCCTGGACCAGGATCTGGGACGCCTGGCTGAGTCCGGCGAGCAGCTTGTGCGTGGACTGGGTGGAAATCACCATGGTGTCGCGCGAGCGCGGCCGCTCCCGCCCGATGGCGTGCATGTTGCGATAGAAATCGTGGAAGGTCGCATGCGGCAGCCATGCCTCGTCGAAATGCAGCGTGTCGATGCTGTCGCCGAGCACTTCCTTGATCATCTCGACGTTGTAGACCACCCCGTCGTAGGTGCTCTGGGTGATGGTGAGGATGCGCGGCTTGGATTTCACGTCCTTGGCGAAAGGGTTGGCCTCGATTTTCCTGCGGATGGTCTCGGGCCTGAATTCCTCGAGCGGAATGGGCCCGATGATGCCGTAATGGTTGCGGGTCGGCATCAGGAAAACCGGAATCGCGCCGGTCATGATGATGGAATGCAGGATCGACTTGTGGCAGTTGCGGTCGACCACCACGATGTCCCCCGGAGCGACGGTCGCATGCCATACCATCTTGTTCGAGGTCGAAGTGCCGTTGGTGACGAAAAAGAGATGATCCGCATTGAAGATCCTTGCCGCATTTCTTTCCGAATCCGCAACAGGCCCGGTGTGGTCGAGCAACTGCCCGAGTTCCTCGACCGCATTGCATACGTCCGCCCGCAGCATGTTCTCGCCGAAGAACTGGTGGAACATCTGCCCGACCGGGCTTTTCAGGAAGGCCACCCCTCCGGAGTGCCCGGGGCAGTGCCAGGAATAGGATCCGTCGTTGGCGTAATGCACGAGCGCCCTGAAAAAGGGCGGAGCGAGCGAATCGAGATAATGCTTCGCTTCGCGGATGATGTTCCTCGCCACGAATTCCGGGGTGTCCTCGAACATGTGGATGAAGCCGTGCAGTTCCTTCAGCACGTCGTTCGGAATGTGGCGGGAAGTGCGGGTCTCTCCGTACAGGAAGATCGGAATGTCCTCGTTCCTGACCCGGATCTTGCCGACGAAGGCGCGAAGCTGGGAGAGCGCGCTTTCGATTTCCTCCGGGGATCCGCCGCCGAATTCCTCGTCGTCGATCGAAAGGATGAAGGCGGAAGCGCGGCTCTGCTGCTGGGCAAAAGAGGTGAGATCCCCATAGCTCGTCACGCCGAGCACTTCCATGCCCTCTTCCTCGATGGCCTTCACGAGCGCGCGGATGCCTAGACCGCTGGTATTCTCGGAGCGGAAATCTTCGTCGATGATGATGATGGGGAAGCGGAATTTCATGGTGGGATCCTTCTACCTGCACAGGTGCGGATTGTCGCACAAAAGGCGGGTGTTTGGGTCGGAATTTTTTCCCTGTTCAGGAAGCGAGCAGCATCCCGGTGAGGATGACGAACAGCCGGACGATCAGCATCACTTTTCCCTGCGAACGGTGCGATGCGCGAGCCTCGGGATCCCCCTTCGTGAGCTTCAGCGCCGTGTAGATCTGCGCGCCGTACAATCCGTACATCATGAGCAGGATGCCCGCGTGCATCCAGACCAGAGAGGAAAAGATTTCCTGCTGTTCGATCAGCCTGTGCCACCAGTGGCGGTGCGAATACAGGTAAAAGGGAAGGGAGAGGTCGAAGAGCAGAGCGGAAGCCATGACGGAAATGTGGAATTTCCTTCGGTGCGGCATTTTGTAGGCCGCGACCATCATGACGTAAGTGAATCCTGCTGCAACGAAGGTGCCGGGTATGTGCATGGTCTGGCCCTAGATGGTGGCGAAATGGAAACGGAAAGCCCCGCTCCTTTGCTCCTCGAAATAATGCATCAGGGTTTCCCTGACGACGGTGAAGGCGATTTCATTCCATGGAATTTCTTTTTCTGCAAAAAGTGCGGCTTCCAGCGTTTCGTCCCCGGCCCCGTATCGCTCTTCGAGCAGCCTTCCCCGGAAAAGGAGATAGACCTGGCTCAGGGAAGGGAGGTTGTAGAAAGCGTAAAGCGGCCCGACTTCCACCCTGGCGAGCGCTTCTTCCAGCGTCTCGCGGGCCGCACCTGCATCCGCAGACTCGGAATTTTCCATGAATCCGGCGGGAAGGGTCCATTTCCCGTAACCCGGCTCGATCCCCCTGCGACAAAGCAGCACTCGTCCTTCGAATTCCGGGATGCACCCCACCACGATTTTTGGATTCTGGTAATGGATGGCTCCGCAGGAGAGGCAGACGTGGCGGGGGAGGGTGTCTCCCTGCGGAATCCTGAATTCTACCGGCGAACCGCACTGGCTGCAGTAATTCATCAATGCTTGCCCGTGCTGCCGAAACCGTTTTCGCCCCGCTCGCTTTTCTCGAATTCCTCGACGATGTTGAATTTCGCCTGGATCACGGGAACGATGACGAGCTGAGCGATGCGCTCCAGCGGGCTCAGCGTGAAGGATTTCTGGCTCCTGTTCCAGCAGGAGACGAAGATCTGTCCCTGGTAATCCGAATCGATCAGCCCGACCAGGTTGCCGAGCACGATGCCGTGCTTGTGGCCGAGCCCTGATCTTGGCAGAATCATCGCCGCATAGCCGGGGTCGGAAAGATGGATCGCGATTCCGGTGGGGATGAGGTCGGCCTCGCCCGGATGGATCGTGAGGTCGTGCTCGATGCAGGCGCGCAGGTCGAGTCCGGCCGCTCCTTCCGTGGCATAGGAGGGGGGATTGGCGCGCAGGCGCGCATCCAGGATCTTGATGTCTATCGGTTTCATCCGGGGTTCCCTTTCGGTTGAGTTTGCACGATGCATGCGGCAAGATCGAGCCTTTCCGCGATGACCCGGAACAGCCGGTCGATGTTGGGATGCTTTCCAGGGTTTTCCCTCGCATCGGCGACATGCTCGGCGTAAAGCGCCAGTCCGCGCTCCGCACTTTCCGCATGGATCGATCCGTAGGTTTGGACGAGATGGCAGTAGATGGCGAGGGAGCCCGCCTGTCCGGGCCTGTTTTCGATGCGGGCGATGGCTTTTCCTCCTTCGCGGATCTCGATCCTGTCGATGTCGTCGACGGAAGGGAGGGACTGCAGGTTCTGTGCGAAATTCTTCATGTGTTCCGGGATCGTGCGTCTTGGGATTCATTATAACCGCTTTGTCGTGGACAATTTGTGATCACAATGGTTTCGCATTCGCGAATGAAGCGGATAAAATAGTTTCATGGAACTCACTCCCATCAGAAAGGGCGACATCGAGGTCGGCAAGCCGTTGCCCTGGCCGGTATACGACAGGAAAAAAAACCTGCTGCTCGCCTACGGACATATCGTCGAATCGCAGCATCAGCTCGATCTGCTGATGGAAAACGGCCTGTACCGCAATCCAGCCTGGAAAAAAACGGCGCCCGCTGAAAGGCTCGGGGAGAAGGAGGATCTTTCCAGGCTGGAAATCGTCCGTTTCACCTCGATCGGAATCGAGCCGGGCGAGATCCTGCAGATGCAGATCTCCGACGAGACGGAGCAGCGATACGGGGTCAGGCTGATCGGGTTCCTGGAAAAAAAGAGCGTGCTCGTCACGCCGCCGGTGGTCAACGAAGAGGTGATCCTGATGCGCGCAGGTCAGGGGGTGATGCTGAGGGGATTTGCCGGAAAGCACGCCTATGCCTTTTCCTCCACCGTACTGAGAGTTTGCAACATGCCCTATCCCTACCTGCACCTTTCCTACCCGATCGAGGTTCGGGGAATGAAGATCAGGAAGGCGGTCCGGACCCGATCGAACGTGATCGGATCGGTCTGGCGCGAGGAAAATCCGGGGCGGAAATTTTCCTGCACCATCGAGGACATCAGCTTCACCGGGGCGCAGATCACTTCCGAAGAGAACCTGGGCGAGGCCGATGCCAGGATCGTGCTCTATTTCAGGGTGGCGGGACAGGGTTCTGCCGCCTATGTCACCGCGCCCGCCGTCATCCGTCGCATCTTCGAAACGGAGGGAACGAAGCATCGCTTCGGCATCGAATTCATGAACCTGGAACAGGGGGATTCCTTCGCCCTGCAGGTTCTTTTCTACCAGAATCATTTCGAAATATCCTGAAACGGAGTATCCATGGACGAACAATTGCGCAGGAATGCGCTCGAATACCACCGCCTTCCCCAGCCGGGCAAGATTTCGGTCATCCCATCCAAGGGGCTCACCAACCAGCGCGACCTCGGGCTCGCCTATACCCCGGGGGTGGCCGCGGTTTGCGAGGCGATCGCGGAGGAGCCGGAAGCGGCATCGAGCTACACGGCCAGAGGTAACCTGGTTGCGGTAATCACCAACGGCACTGCAGTGCTGGGGCTTGGCGCGATCGGCCCGCTCGCATCGAAGCCGGTCATGGAAGGCAAGGGCGTGCTTTTCAAGAAGTTCGCAGGGATCGACGTTTTCGACCTGGAAATCGACGAACGCGACCCGGACAGGCTGGTCGACATCATCGCGAGCCTCGAGCCGACCTTCGGCGGGATCAACCTCGAGGACATCAAGGCGCCCGAATGTTTCGAAATCGAAAAAAAGCTCAGGGAACGGATGAAGATCCCGGTTTTCCACGACGACCAGCACGGCACCGCGATCATCGTGGGCGCAGCCGTCCTCAACGGACTCAAGGTGGTTGGCAAGGAAATCTCTGCAGTGAAGCTGGTGGTTTCCGGAGCGGGGGCGGCCGCGCTCGCCTGTCTCGACATGCTGGTGAGCCTGGGCGTCGCGGTGCAGAACATCCATGTCACCGACATAAAGGGCGTGGTGTACGAGGGGAGGGTCGAGGAAATGGACCCCAACAAGGCGCGATATGCCAAGAAAACCGATGCACGAACGCTCTCCGACGTGATTCCAGGAGCGGACGTATTCCTGGGTCTTTCCGCAGGGGGGGTGCTCAAACCCGAAATGGTGAAGAAAATGGCGGAAAATCCGCTCATTCTCGCGCTCGCCAATCCGGAGCCTGAAATCCATCCAGCGGTAGCGAAGGAGGCGAGGCCGGATGCCGTGATCGCGACCGGCCGTTCGGATTATCCGAACCAGGTCAACAATGCGCTCTGTTTTCCATTCATCTTCAGGGGGGCGCTCGACGTGGGAGCGACTTCCATCAACGAGGAAATGAAGAAGGCGGCGGTCTACGCCATTGCCGAGCTCGCCCATGCGGAGCCTTCCGAAATGGCAGCCCAGGCCTATGGCGGGCAGACCCTCACTTTCGGAACCGAGTACCTGATCCCTAAACCGTTCGATCCCAGGCTCATCATGAGGATCGCACCTGCAGTCGCGAAAGCTGCGATGGAAAGCGGTGTGGCGAAGCGCCCGATACGCGATTTTGCAGCCTATCGGGAAAATCTTTCCCGGTTCGTCTATCAGACCGCTTTCGTCATGAAGCCGGTTTTTGCTGCGGCGAAGCAGGCTGCAGGGAAGGTCGCATATGCAGAAGGAGAGGACGACCGGGTCCTGCAGGCTCTGCAGACCCTGGTCGACGAGGGGCTCGCCAGACCGGTGCTTTGCGGAAGGAGAGAGGTCATCGCCAAGAAGATCGCCAAACTGGGCCTGAAGGTGCTGGAAGGGAAGGATTTCGAGGTGATCGAGCCGGAAGGCGAATCCACGGAATTTGCCGCTTCCCTGCTCGCATCCGGGAAGGTGGACGCCATGCTTTGCGGGCTGGGCGGGGAATATGCCGCCCATCTTCGGTGCATCGAAAGACGGATCGGGTTGAAGCAGCGTGCGAAGGGATTCGCAGCGATGAATCTGCTCATGCTCTCCGACATGAATCTCTTCGTTTGCGACACCTACGTGAACCAGGATCCGGATGCGGAAAGAATCGCGGAAATGACCCTGCTGGCGGCGGAGGAATTGAGGCGCTTCGGCATGACGCCCAAGGTCGCGCTGCTTTCCCATTCCAATTTCGGCAGCGCGGATACCCCTTCCGCGAGGAAGATGAGGCAGGCGCTGGAGATCGTTCGCGAGGCTGCTCCGGCACTCGAGATCGAGGGAGAGATGCATTCCGACGCTGCGCTTTCCGAGGAAATCAGGAAGAGGAGCAGGCGCGATTCGAGGCTGAAAGGGGAGGCCAACCTGCTCGTCATGCCCAACCTGGATGCAGCCAACATCGCCTTCAACCTGCTCAAGATGGAGTCGGGAGGGGGAATCACGGTGGGCCCCATCCTGCTCGGCGCGGCCAGATCCGCCCATATCCTCACGCCCACCGCCACCGTGCGGCGCATCGTCAACATGACCGCGATCGCCGCGGCCGGAAAATGAAGTGCGGGAAGTGCATTTTGCGGTAGAATGGCATTGGAAAGGAGGGAGCCAT
This sequence comes from Pseudomonadota bacterium, assembly GCA_021848705.1. Classification (GTDB taxonomy): domain Bacteria; phylum Pseudomonadota; class Gammaproteobacteria; order Burkholderiales; family JABEVD01; genus JABEVD01. The sequence goes on along the minus strand of JAJZTT010000066.1, from coordinate 1,359 downwards.
GATGCATGTGCTGCATGAACAGGAAATATCCATGTTGCGCGCCGAAGTGGAGATGCTCATGAGCGAGCGCAACAAATTGTTGAGGGTGGCGGGAGCGGCTGCGGTGTTCGTTGCCAATCTCGATTCCGAGAAACTGCCTCCGGAGGCTTACGAGGCGGCGGAAATGCTTTCGATCTGCCTCAACGAAGTGAGCGAGGACACACTCCAGGATGCGCTCGAAAGAGTGAATGCAGAGCCCGTGGTGGCAGGGTAATGACTTTTTTTTCGCTGATCGTGGCATTGCTGCTGGAACAGGTTCGACCCTTCGACGGCAGGACCCTTTCCTTCATGATGGGGTATTTCGATTGGCTGAAAAAACATCTCACCACCGGGGAATCGAAGCATTCCATCTTCGCCTGGCTGCTCGCCATGGCGCCCGCCGTGCTCGCCGGAATCGTCGGCCTGGTCTTCCACAGGATCAATCCGGCGCTCGGCTGGGCATGGGGGGTGTTCATCCTGTATCTGACCATGGGCTTCAGGCAGTTCAGCCATGCCTATACCGGAATCGACCGGGCCCTGCGCGACCTGGATCTCCAGAAGGCGAGGGATCTGCTCGGCGCCTGGCGGGGGGCTTCGGCTGCAGAATTCAATGCCGAGGAAGTGGCCAGGGTTTCGATCGAGCAGGGGCTCATCCATTCCCATGTCTATGTGTTCGGAGTGATTTTCTATTTCGCCGCATTCGGGCCGATGGGTGCGGTTTTCTACCGGATCGCCACCGTGCTGGGAGAGGAATGGGGATCTGACGAAGATTCCGGATTCTCCGGGAAATTCGCAGCCCGCGCCTTCGGGATCCTGGACTGGATTCCGGTCAGGCTCACTGCGCTCAGCTTCGCCATCGTCGGCGATTTCGAGGATGCGCTCTATTGCTGGAGAACCCAGTCCACTTCCTGGAGCCCGGTATCGCACGGCATCCTGCTCTCGAGCGGAGCAGGGGCATTGGGGGTCCGGCTCGGGGATGCGGTCACCGAAGACGGCATGAGCCGATATCGCCCGCTCATGGGCATGGGTGAAGAGGCGGACGGCGCCTACATGCAGAGCACCGTCGGCCTCATCTGGAGGAGCCTGCTGCTCTGGCTTCTGCTCATCCTTCTTCTCACCATTTCGAACCTGCTGGGATAGTGGGTCCGCGCAGGCTTGCCATGCTGGGCGACGTCCCGGAGGACGAGGAGCGGGAGATCCACGATCTGCTCGATGAGAACGCCATTCCGTATTATCGGGTTCCGGCGAGTTTCCTTGGCATCTCCCCCGCATCGATCTGGCTGCACGATGCATCCGATTATGAAAGGGCGAGGCGCCTGCTCGATGAATACCAGGAGATCG
>JAJZTT010000065.1 GCA_021848705.1 Pseudomonadota bacterium | reverse complement strand
GGCAGTGAATGCGGCATTTTCTGCCCATCCGATGCTTTTGACCATCGGCAAAAAGGCTGTCCGGGCTGAAAAAATATCCCGGACAGCCTTCGGAACTACTTCGAATCAAGAGAACACTGATTCAGGTCTATACTTTATACGAACAGATTTGTTTTTCACCAAAGCACAGAATCAGATATCTCAGACGTATATTTGGTTGAGGCGGTCTTTCCATCCCGAAATCTGGACCTCTTCCATCCATCCTATTCGGTGATGCTTTTCGGTGGAACTGGCAGAGCTTACAGTTGCCAAAATTCCGGTTTTGTTGCTGGGGGAAATAGTCATTTCCTCAGCAGTTCCTTCATCTGCGCGGCGGTCGAGGCGAGCAGTCCGGCGCGTGTTGAGCCGACCGGCTTGCCGCATTTTGGACATGCGCTGTAGAGGTCGCCGGGCATCAGGGCGTCGCTTTTCGGTTGGACAGTCTTTTCCCAGCCGCAGGAAGGGCAGAAATAGCGCCTGGGTTCCGGTCGTATCGGCATTTGTCTTCTCCTTCAATGAATTTGGGTTCCTGATTTTTTCGTCATGATTCCGCCAAGCCTTTTCAGTCGCTGCGGGGAATTCGCAATCTCGCGCCACATCGCACTGAGCAGTCCGAAGATCACGAGCAGCATGATGATCCCGCCTCCCGCGATCGCCCAGCCGAGGTTTTCTTCTCCGAGTACCTGGTAGAGACCCGCGAACGAAATCCCGAAGATCGCCGCAGCGAGATAGCCGAACCAGACCGTGACCGCTACGAGCACGGCAACGAGAAGCACTGCCGCGAACTGCGCGATGCGCGCGACGACGAATGCAACGGCAAGAAATGCCGCAAATGCGAGAAGCAGGATGGCGACGACGAAAATCATGATTTCCCCCTTCAGCGCCGGACATAGGATTCGAGTTCCCGATCCAGGTCTTCCTGCCACGATTCCGGACTCACGATGCGGACATTGGGAAGCCAGTAGCGGACGATCGGAAAGAGCTGGTTTTGGGTCGCGAATTTTCCGGAAATGATCAGGCCGCCGTCTTCGAGTTCCTTCTCGATCTTCTGCTGTGAAATCAGGCTGCGGCGGCGGAAATAGCTCGAAACCGCCGGTGCGACGGTGAGAACGACCTCGGTCTTGTTCCGGTTGAGCCAGATGCTGTCTTCCTCGTCGAGCATTTTCACGACGGACTCGTCGGGCTCGAATTGTTCGCTCAGAACCTCGATGTCGGTGATCCGGGATAACGCGTAGGATTTCGGCCTGCCCTCGTCGGTCGCTGCGAGGTACCACACGCCTTCCTGGTTGACGAGGCGATAGGGAGAAACATCCACCCTTTTCTTCGGAGAGTTGGGCTTTTCGTAAGTGAATCGAACCATGCGATGATTCAGGCTCGCGTCCTTGAGGACATGGTATTCCCTCGCCTTTCTTTCGATGCTCTCGCGGCTCGGCCCCCTGACCTCGATCGCATCCTGAAGTCTGGAATCCATGAGTTCGCGTAAAAAGGCTGTGTCGAGCCCCGGGGCTATCCCGCTCAGCCCGGCAAGGGATGCGAAGCGCTCGATGTCCTTGATGTAAATCCTGCCTATAAGAATAGGCTTTATGGAATACCCTTTGTCGGCCCCGCGATCGAGGTCCAAAAAATTCAATCGTTCGATATCCCGCTGGATGGTGCGCACGCCAACCTTGAACTCATCGGCAAGCTCTCCGACATAAAGCTTCTCCCCAAGATTCAGCTTTTCGAGAATGGTGGCGAGCCGGTAGGCGAGCCGATCGTGGTTGTCGTTCTTCATCGTTTCCCCAGCCGAAGTTTCCTTGTTTTCATTCCCGGACCGTTTCAAAAGAATAATGCAATCGAATACAACAAACAAGTTACTGGAATCAATCCAGATCAGCCTTGGTCACCCTCGTCGATCATCCAGCCGTTGTCGGTCTTGATCATGTTCACCTTGATCTCGAAGGAATTTTCGTAGGATTTCTGCGCACAGGTATCGAGTCGATCGCTGGTGCACGAAGCGAGAGCCTTGTAGGGCTTTGTCCGCCCATGGTCTTCAAACTCAGGCGATAATTCGTAATGACCTTTTTCATTTTCCCCCCTGGCAATTCGGGCCCTGGCGCCCCACAGCCACAATACTGGACCAGGCCCGCGACAGGTCGTGTCGCAGTTATCGGGATTCGGAAAATATTTTCAGCGTGAGGGAAAGGCGGGTCAACGCTTTAGCAGGCGCAACTTCTGTACGAGGTCAGGAGCTGTTTCGCAATGGTGGAAAAGCGACCGGAAACGCATGCATGTAGGACTTCAACTGTGTAAGGTCGTCCTGCGCTCAGGGCAAAACGATGACGGACATGGATTATTGTTCGGAAAGGATTCTGCGGAATTCCTCGGCGGACATGCCGCGTCCTTCCTGAATGTCCTTCCTTCCCATGGCCAGAATCTTGAGCAGCGCCAGAGCCTCCTCCTTGCGCTCATAGTCCCGGATATCCTCGATCACCATCCTTGCTTCGCCGTTCTGGGTGATGATCATGGGGCTGCCCGACCTTTCCAGGTCCTCGGCGATCTCGGCTGCATGGCCTTCGAGAAATGAAATGGGCTTGACGTTGGTGGAGAATTTCATGGCCCGCTCCGGTGACATATTCCTGAATTTTACGTCCAACCCGCAGGCGGTCAAGCGGACTGTGCTCCCTGCAGATTGCAAGCCGGGGCGACGGCAAAGGGGACTTGCCGCAGGACATGGATGGCATGGGATTTTTTAATGGCTATGTACCCGTTGTTTGTTGAACGGCATACATCCCCAAAGCGGCGCGCAGCACGGTGGATGGGGACAATGCGCCACGATTGCGATCGATCAACCTGCGCCAGCCGAGATAATTGGGAAGATAGCGTGTCGCCGTGCCGTGAAATCTGCGCATCCATTCCTTGAGCCGCCTCCCGTAGGCGTTCACATTCTGCACATGATAAACCCGGCCGATCACCCGCACGCCCGCTGAAAGATTGATCGGACGGTGAGTGATGCCGATGTCCCGCACTGCGCCGTCCAACGCCCTGGCACTGTCGGTGCACAGTACGGCATCCGTTGCCAGCAGCGGCTTGAGCACCGCTTCGATGTGCGCATTGTCCGCCTTTTCCAGCACGAAATCTGCCGTACTTCCGGCTCGATCACGGCAGATCAGCACCGGAATCTGTTCCGCAGACAAACCAGACTGCGCCGCCTTGCCACCGCGCTTGCGAGGTGCTCGCGGCATGTCGTGCTTGCGACCCTTGAACGATTCAGGGAAACAGGTCTCGTCGGCTTCGGCGATGCCCACCAGGGTCGTTGCCTTCTGCTCATTGGGCAGGGCCAGAAAGCGATGGCGCCAGCGAAACGTGGTGTTGTAATGGACGCCGCAAGCCTTTGCGCTGTTGCGCACGCTTTGCCCATCAGCCAGTTGCTGCGCGTATTGCAGCCATTTGTCCTTGTGGCGGAGCCTCGCCAGCGGTGTCCCGGTCAACGCGTTGAACGTGACATGGCAGGAGGCGCATCGGTAGCGCTGCAATCCGGAAGCCTTGCCCCAGCGCGCAATCTGATCATGGCCGCATTTCGGACAAACGGGCGTGGTCAATATCCGGTTCTCGATCAGGCTGTTGACCGCCTCGACATGCTCGACCCGGTTCAGGCAATCGGCCAACTGGCCCCGTTGGCGGGGCGTCAGTGTCTGAATGCTGTTCGTCAGCTCCTGAAATTCAGCGTTTTCCATCATCACACCCATCTCGTTGATTCCCATGTTTTCAATGTAGACCACAAGTTTGAAGTGACATAGCCTTTTTATCCCGTCAGAAGTTTGATTGTAAATTCGATGCCTCGTCCAACTTCCGCTCACGAAGCCAATCCGCTTTGCCATAGCGGTACCCTGGAAATTCCGCTTCCAGCGTGGTATGACCAAGGAGCAGGCGGCGGGCAAGCCCGGCCACAGACGCAAGCTCAACCTCGTTGCGCACCTCCATGGGGGCGACCAGATCGACGCCCAAGGCCCACTTCAGGCGTTCCCGCTTCCATGCTGGAAAGACATCGAACTCGATGCCTTTGGCAGACAAGCGCTCCTGAACTTCCCGCAGTTGGTCGTAATACCGTCTTTGCTCATCCGATGGCTGGCGACAGGTATAGCCGACCATCCTCTTGCGCGATTTCCCTACCCGCCGGTAGTTCGTCGTGCCGCCATCCAGGAGCCAGTCGTCGCCCGGACCCTCTCCCGCTTCCTTCCAGGATCGATCTTCGATTGCATTCGAGTAAACATGGCGAGGATGACGCCACCAGACGATCACCCGCCGTCCATTCAGGATGAAACCCACGTCGTCCCACCAGGACAGACTGTCTGGCCTGGCTTCGGCATAGGAATGCGGGATGAACAATCCGCCTTGCGACAGACGCCATGGGTGATGGCGATGGTATTGGCGCTGCATGCGTCCCAAACGCTCGAGTCCGGCGTTTTTCATTTCTTTCCCTCCGAATCTCATCGAAATGCAGGATCGATCGCCAGTTCGGCGATGGAATATTCTCCCTCGCCCCGAATGAACATATACACCTGAACACTCATCCATACAATGGGCATTTTCCAGGCCGCAACAAAATCTAAAGTTTTGCGAATTTCTGCCGATAACTTTTCAGTTCGTTCCCTTTCAGGAGGGAAAAATGAAGATCAGCTCATCCGACCTGTCGCTCACGTCTTCCCATGCGGCTTCCCAGAGCATGACAGTCACGCAAAACCTTCATATCACGGCCAGTCGAAACCAGCCCGAAGAAGTTTCTATTTCGAAGACGGCCATCGACATGGCCGCAAGCGAAACCCAGCAAGTGCCGCCCGAACTGATGGTCGCGAAGCTCCTGGTGGAACGGCTCACCGGGATGAAGATCAGAACCGTGTCCCTGAGCACCGTGGCGCATGCCCCGCCTCCTGCCGCAGTCCCGCGCCCGACCTCCGGTTTCGGGGTCGAATACAGCAGGACTTCCACTTACACGGAGACCGAAAAGAGCAGCTTCACCGCGACCGGATCGGTGACCACTTCCGATGGCAAGGAGATCCAGTTCGACCTTGCCGTTCACATGGGAAGGCAATATTCGGTCACCTCCAGCGAGAGCCTGCGGCTTGGCGACGCTGCAAAAAAAACCGATCCGCTCGTCATCAACCTCGGAGCGAGCACGCCTTCACTTTCCGGCACCCGCTTCTCCTTCGATCTCAATTCGGACGGAAGCCCCGAGAGCATCCCCTTTCCGACCAACGGCAGCGGGTTTCTGGTGCTCACGGACAACGGACAGGTGACAAATGGCACCCAGCTTTTCGGCACGAAAACCGGCCAGGGATTCCAGGAACTTGCGGCCTATGATACCGACAGGAACGGATGGATCGACGAAAACGACCCCGTCTACAGCCGCCTTCAAATCTGGAGCAAGAGCGCATCGGGGGCCGACCAGTTGACCAGTCTCAAGTCGGCAGGAGTCGGCGCGATTTCGGTCAATCCGGCGGATACGCCCTTCAACATCAAGACGGATTCGAACGAGCTGCAGGGAACGGTGAAGCAGACCGGGGTCTACCTCACCGAGGAAGGAAAAGCGGGAACGGTGAACCAGATCGATCTGACCACCTGATTCAGGTATTTTTGAGCGTCGCTGCACTCTGGCCGAAAAGGATCTTTTTCGATTCCTCCGTCACCGTCGGAGCCGGATTGATTTTTGCCGCGATCTCATAGGCGCGTTTGACCGCGGGACGCGTGCCGACCTTCTCGAACCATCTGGCGACATTCGGAAAATCGGCAAGATTCTGCCCCTGCCGCTCATGGGGTACGATCCATGGATAGATCGCCATGTCTGCGATGGAATAGTCTCCCGCGACAAATTCGCGATCTTCGAGACGCCTGTCCAGCACGCCGTAAAGACGACTGGTTTCCTTCACATAACGCTCGATCGCATACGGAATCTTTTCCGGCGCATACTGGCTGAAATGATGGTTTTGTCCCGCCATCGGTCCCAATCCACCCATCTGCCAGAAAAGCCATTCGATCGCTTCCATCCTGCCCCTCACATCCTCCGGGATGAACCGCCCGATCTTTTCCGCAAGATAAAGCAGGATCGCGCCGGACTCGAAAACCGGCAACGGGCCTTCTCCGTCGCCAGGCTCATGGTCCACGATCGCCGGAATCTTGTTGTTGGGGGAGATTTCCAGAAATGCTTTTTCGAACTGCTCGCCGCGCCCGATGTTGACCGGAAATATCCTGTAGGGAAGTCCGGCCTCCTCGAGAAAGATGGTGATCTTGTGGCCGTTGGGCGTCGTCCAGTAATGAAGGTCTATCATGTCATTCTCCTCTCGATTACCATACTGTAGACCATGTTCGCGGGAGAAAATCCTGCACAAAATCCCGCTCAAGGGAAGCTGCCTTTGCGTGGCGTGCAGAAAGGTGATTCCTGCGGGCGCCCTGGTCCTGCGCTGGATTCGATCTTCCCGGATATCCCGAACCCTCGAGTCCTAATTGGGCAACCGGTAGCCCTTTTCGTTCACCATCACGAGCAACGCATCGACGACGGCCGCATCGAACCTGAGCGCCCGGTTCCTGGTCACTTCCCCGATCGCAACGTCCATTCCCAATGCGGGGCGGTAAGGACGGTGCGAAGCCATCGATTCCACGACATCCGCGACTGCGAGAATGCGCGCCTCCGGCAAAATTTCCTCCCCTGCAAGGCCCCTCGGATAACCGCTGCCGTCCATCCTCTCGTGATGCTGGCGGATGATTTCGGCGATCGGCAACGGAAATTCCACATCCTTCAGGATCTCGTAGCCCTGCTCGACATGGATCTTGACAAGATCGTATTCGATCGCAGAAAGCCTGCCCGGTTTGGTAAGGATCTCGGCGGGCACCGCGATCTTTCCGATGTCGTGCACCAGTCCGATGAGCTGGAGTTCGCGGCATTTCTCCTCCGGCCATCCCATTTCCCTTGCAATGTCTCCTGCGATGATGCCGACGCGATTCTCATGTCCTGCAGTATAGGGATCCCGTTTCTCTACCATGTTCGAAATCGCAACGAGCGTCCCTTCCATCGAAGATTCGAGTTGCCGGACATATTCGGCGATTTTTTTCTCGGTTCGCTTTCTCTCGGTGATGACATCGAAAATGGCGACGAAATGCTCTTTTCCGGGGCTGTAAACCGAAATCCAGAACCACTCGTCGAGGGACTTCACATGGGTTTCGAATTTCTCCGGATTGCCGGTTGCCGCCACTCTGCCGTAGATTTTCAACAGTTCCGGATCCGATTCGCGGATGCCGGGAATCACTTCGGTCACCCTCTTCCCGACGACGTCCTTCAACCCCGTGAGTGTCTCGAATGCGCTGTTGGTCTGCAGATAGACGAAGTCGACGGGCTTGCCGTCTTCGTACAGCATCCTGCAATAGGCCTGGCCATTCAGCATGTGTTCGAATAACGCCCGGTGGGTGGCTTCGGTCTCGACAAGCTTCCTGCTCACTTCCACTACGCTCGTGATGTCCTGTAAGGCCCCCTGAAGACGGAAAATTTTGCCGGATGAATCGCGGATCGCTTCCCCGATCGCCCTCACGGAAATCAGTTTCTGCTTCGCGTTGACGATGCGCCATTCCCTGTCGAAGGGGATGCCTTCGGAAATGCAATGATCGACGACCTCCCGCACCTCTTCACGCAATTCGGGAACAGTAAAGCCGATCGCTTCCTCCAGCGAAGGACTGAAACCCAGGGGCATTTCCAGGATCTCGCAGACCTCGTCCGAACAGATCAGGCGCATGGAAGGCAATTCCAGACCCCAGGCGCCGAGCCGCGCAGATCTTCCCGCCATTCTGTAGAAGGCCCGGCTCGACCTGAGCTCCTCCTCCTCGAGTTTGCTTGCGGTGATGTCGAACAGGCTGCCGAGAATCAGTTCAGCCACCCCGTTCTCATCTTCCAGGACCGAAAAGCTGGCCTGCGCCCAGAAAAAAGAGCCGTCGCTCTTCAGGTAGCGCTTTTCGACGACCGGAATGCCGGCGGAACCCTTTTCGAGCCCGTCCATGTTCTCCTTGGTCACCACCAGATCGCCCGGATAAGTCAATTCCTCGACGGACTTGCCGATCATTTCCCCCTGGCTGAACCCGAAAAGATGCAGGGCCATGCCGTTGGCCCGGACAATGCACATGGATCGGGGATCGACCACGATCATCGCGGTGGGGGAAAAATCGAAAAGAACGCGAAATGAATTGTCGTTCCTGCGCAAAATCGCCTCGGCGCGCCGCCGCATTTCTGAAACGAATTCACTACCCTGCAGCGTCCCAACCATGCGGCCTCTCCACATTTGCTCTTCGTCCCTCCGGAAGGGGCGCCCTCATCAGGGGAGAAATAGAATCATTCCGGAAATACTATGCAAAATAACCATCCTTAGTCAATGGTTATATGAGCCATTTTTTCCCTGTGCGGGCAGTGCGGCAAATTGTCGCGCGGCAACATGTCACTTCCGCCGGGATCCCGCATTCCTTACATTTGCGTAAGAATTTTGCAAATCGAAATGCGGAGTTGAATCATGAAAAACGCTGTGCTGACAGTCGCGCTGGCAATCGCTTCGCCAACATTTGCGGCAGACGGTGAAATCGGAATCTATGCGGACAAACGGATCCCCCTGCCCGCCCCGCAAACGGGAGCCCCGCGCGGGACAGGAACTGCCGACACCGCAAGCCTGCTCGAAGACCTGCCTGGCATCAGCCTCTACAGGGCGGGGGGCTTATCGAGCCTGCCCTCGATCCGGGGGCTCGCAGACGACAGGATCCGGGTGAAGGTGGACGGAATGGACCTCGTTTCCTCCTGTTCCAACCACATGAATCCGCCGCTCTCCTACATCGATCCTTCCAGTGTCGGAAAGATCCGCGCGGTCGCCGGAGTCACGCCGGTGAGCATGGGTGGAGACAGCATTGCGGGAACCATCGAAGTCGAGTCCGCCCCTCCCCGCTTCGCCATGAAGGGGGAAAGCCTCGTCTCGGGTGAAACGGGCGCCTTCTACCGCAGCAACGACGCTGCGCAGGGCTTTCATCTTTCTTCGACCATCGCGAGCGACATCCTTTCCCTGCAGTACAAGGGATCCACCGTGCGCGCAAAAAATTACCATGCGGGCGGCGCATTCAAGCCGGCTTCCTCCACACCCGGTTCGCTCTCCGGCGCGACAGTCGCAAGCGACGAAGTCGGCTCCTCTTCCTATCAGTCTACCGACCATCTGGTCGCGCTGGGGCTGAAAAGCCGCAATCATCTCGTGACCTTGAAAGCCGCAGCGCAGAGCATTCCGCGCCAGGGATTTCCGAACCAGAGAATGGACATGAGCGGCAACGACAGCAACAGCGTCAACCTCGGCTACCAGGGAAAGTTTTCATGGGGGATGCTGGATGGGCAACTCTACGAAGAGCACACCCGACACGGCATGAATTTCATCGGAAACAAGCAGTTCTGGTATGGCGCCCTGTTCAATGTCGCAGGAATGCCGATGGATACGGAGGGAAGGAACTCCGGATTCAGGATCATGGGCACCCTGCCGTTCACGGAAGAGGACACTTTCCGCTCGGGGGTGGAATACCGGCGCTACCGCCTCAACGACTGGTGGAACCCGGTCGCCAACTCCGGAATGATGATGTCTCCCAACGTATTCCAGAACATCAACGGAGGAAAACGCGACAGGACCGCCCTGTTCGCGGAATGGGAAAGGAACTGGAACCGCGAATGGACGACCCAGACCGGCATCCGTTTCGAGCGGGTCGCGATGGACACCGGAAATGTACAGGGATACAGCCCGGTCTATGCGTCCGCAGCCAATTCATTCAATGCCACTTCGCACGCGAGGCGCGACGACAATCTCGATCTCACCCTGCTCGCTCGTTTTGCGCCGGACAGGAATTGGCGTTTCGAGGCGGGTTACGCCATGAAAACCCGCTCTCCGAATCTCTACGAGCGCTATGTCTGGGCAAACAGCAACAGCATGGTCATGAACATGAACAACTGGTTCGGAGATGGAAACGGCTATGTCGGAAGCCAGAACCTGAAACCGGAAATCGCGCACACATTCAACCTGTCTGCGGACTGGCGCGACGCTGAAAGCCGGGGGGTGAAGATATCCCCTTACTTCACCTGGGTGAGAAACTACATCGATGCGGCTTCATGCCCCGCCTGCGCCGTCCGTGCCGACGGATTCGCCAACCTCACTTTCGCCAACCAGAGCGCAAGGCTTTACGGGCTGGATGTCTCGGGATGGAAATCTCTCGGAAGCTTTGAAGGTTACGGAAGCTTCAGGATCCTTGCCGCCTTCGATTACCAAAGAGGTAAAAATTTGACCACGGGAGACAATCTTTACAACGTCATGCCTCCGAACGCCACGATTTCGCTTGAAAACAGGCTGGGTGGATGGACCGGCATACTGCAGACAAAGCTCGTCACGGCAAAGACCGACGTCGCTTCGGTCCGCAGGGAACTGAAAGCCGGCGGATACGGCCTCTTCAACCTTTTCGCCAGCTACGAATGGAAGAATGCGCGCCTGGATTTCGGGATCCGCAATCTGTTCGACAAATATTACCTCGATCCGCTGGGCGGCGCCTACCTGGGACAGGGAGCGACGATGGGAGCGACCATTGTCCACGGCACCGGGGTGCCCGGAATGGGCAGATCAGTCGATCTGGGCTTAAGCTGGCGATTCTGAAAGGAAAGGGGGAATCCCCCTTCCTTCAGCTCTTCGAAGCGAGAAGACCCTCGAGCAGGTTTTCCACGAGGTTCCCTTCCGGCAACTCGCCGTCCGGGGTGAGCCTGTCGATCACCTGGGGAAGAAGCGCGGAAAGCTTTTCTGCAACATCGTCGGTCGAAATGCCGAGCTTTTCCGCAATCGACTGCACCTGTTCGGAACCGAGCACCGACCGGATCTGCTCGGCCGTGACAGGCAGATTCTGCCCGTTTCCTATCCAGGAAGCGACTGCTTCGCCCAGCCCATTCTCCTTGAAACTTTCGACGAGCGAAGAAAGGCTTGTTTCACCGCCCAGAAGCGAAGTCACTTCATCCATCATACCCGGATGCGATTCCTGAATCGCATCCGAGATCGCCCCTTCAACCTGGGAAACGATCGCATCGAAAAACCCCATGATTTCTCCTGAAAATGGAATGCCGGATACGGCCCGGCAAAATCGAATCAGCCTTTCAGGCACGAACTCATGAATTTCTTGCGATCGTCACCCTTGAGTTTTTTGGATTTCGCTTCGGCATTGCAGGACTTCATTTTTTCCTTCTGCGAAGGCTTTGCTGCAGGTTCGGTCTTTGCGGCTGCCGATTTCAGAACGTAATCCTTTTTCAGGCATTTCTTCATGAAATCCTTCCGTTCCTGCCCCTTCATTCCCTTCGCCTCGACATTGCAGGCCTTCATTTTTTCCTGCTGCGCGCCTGCAAAGGCAGGCGTGGAAACGGCGGTCGCAAGACCCAGACAAACCAGCGCAATCATCTTTTTCATGGAATTCCCCTTGAGTTTAGAACGAGTCGGAAAGACTGCGATGAAACGCGCCGAGTATACCAAACTGGAGGATTTGCATCATGGATTTCGAAAAGGGTCCGGCGAGCCGGACCCTGCCGAGCTTCAGGCTGCCGCTAACGCCATCGCTTCCAGCTTGCCGTGACGACCCATTGCAACTCCCAGAATCAGGACGTAGGCCACACCGAAAAGGATCATGCACCAGTCGACAAAACCGCTGAATGTGTAGGCACTATAGGCAAGAGAGCCGTTCCCCCCCCAGTTGCCGAAAGAACCGCGTCCCACCAGACACATCGTTGCTGCACCGAACACGCTGCCATTCCCCATGCCGGTCAACATTCCGCCGACAAGGGTCAACCATACCGCACGCTGCGACAAACTTCTCTCTGCCATTACAACCTCCTGATCAGATACAATTTATCTGACGAGATCCCCTTTTGGTATAGCCGGATTTCGTCCCCTGTTTCCTCCTTGATTTCAAAATGACACTGCGACAAAAAATGATAAACCGTCGCAATTGCATTTATATCACAAAAACCATTTCAGCTACATGGTTTTCAGATTTATTACGAAAATATTTCAAGAACGAAAATCGAAATTCTTGACAGGCTGCCACAACCATCCAAAACTTGGATTTTGGGAGAAAAAAATGAGGAATCGCGCAGCCGGCGCCGTGATGGGCGCGCTGATCGGGGACGCCCTTGGGCTCGGATGCCACTGGTATTACGACCTTGCCGAATTGCGCAGGGATTTCGGCCCGTGGATCTCGGATTACACTACGCCCAGACCCGGACGTTATCATGACGGGATGAAGGCAGGGCAGCTTTCGCAAAGCGGTTTGATTCTTGTCATGTTGCTCGAATCGGTTCTCGAAAACGGCGAATACATCGAAGCAGACTTCACCGGAAGGCTCGACGAGGAACTCTTTCCGCACCTGGACGGAACCCCTGCGAACGGACCGGGAGGTTACACCAGCCAGTCGATCCGCGAAGCATGGCGCAGGCGGGTGCTGGAAAAAAAATCCTGGCAGGAAACGGGAGGGCATGCCGACACCACCGAGGCCGCAGAGCGGGCCATCGTGCTCGCGGCAAGATACGCAGCCGACCCCGGCAAGGTCGCATCCCTGGTGTCCTCGAACGTCCTTCTGACGCAAGGGGACGAAGCCATCGTCGCCATGAGCACGGCCTACAACTGCGTGCTCTCCCTGCTCGTCTCCGGTGAAAGGCTCGAACCGGGCATATCCGGCAAACTCATGACCCTCGTGCAGAAAGGCAAACTCCCCTTCCACTCCGTGGTCCGGGAAAATTTCCTCCCTCCAAGACCCGGGGATCCGGACCCTCCTCGCGCAGGTAGGTTTTCTTCGCCGGATGCGCTCCTCACCCCGCACTATGCGGCGCTCGCAGCGGTGGACCCCGGAATTTCCATCGAGCCCGCCTGGAAGGCCTCCCTCGTCTATGGCATGCCCTGCGCGATCTATCATCAGTTGCCCGCAGCCTATTACCTCGCCTCGCGCTTTCCGGACGATTTCGAATCCGCCGTGCTCCACGCCATCAACGGAGGAGGTCAGAACATGTCGCGTGCAATGCTGACGGGGGCACTGGTTGGCGCCCAGGTCGGGCTTTCGGGGATTCCAGAGCGCTTCATCGAAGGACTGGAGAACGGACGAAGACTCGCAGAACTCGCCCGGGAACTGGGACGCCTTGCGGCTGGAGAAATTTCATAGATCGGA
>JAJZTT010000064.1 GCA_021848705.1 Pseudomonadota bacterium | reverse complement strand
TCGAGAAATTCCTGGCGAGGACGATCATCTGATCGAAAGCCTGCTTCCCGGTGGCGGTTCTGGGCACATCGAGCAGGAAAGTGATGCCGTGCGTGCTGAGATGCCGGATCCCGTCCGGAAGGAATACCGCGGGCTCATGATTGCAAAGCGTGAACAGGTGATTGCCGTGATCGTCGAAATACTTGAATGTGCCGTCCGCCTCCAGCCTGAAACCTGCCGCTTCCGCCAGCCCCCTGATCTTCGTTCCCGCGAAGGATTCCTCCCCGCGGCTGATCACGTTGATCCCGATCAGCATGTCGACTTCCGCGCAGAATTTGTCGAGCAGGACGGCCCGCGCATGCGCCTCGTTGATGTCCGGGCAGATCGCTTCCGCATCCATCCCGGCTGCGACCCCCACGATCAGGTCTCGGAATTCGGAAAGCCTGGCAAGGCTGATCACGCCGGAACGATCTACGAGCTGAAGCGCGATCTTGAAATTGCGGTATTTGGGACGGGCATGGGGTTCCTCCCAGCAAACGCTGTCCACATTCAGTCCGTATACGCTCAGCTTCTTGCCGAAGTCGAATTTTTTTCTGAAGATGTCGGCGATCTCTTCGGCGCCGATCAGATCGTTCGTCTGCATCTCCGCGATATAGTCGATCTCGGCATCGACGAAGGCCGGCTTTTCCTGAGTCACGGGGGGCACCTCTTTTTTCACATGCACGACAATCGGCTCCGGCGGCATTTCCGGTTCGGGAAGGATGTCGACTGTTTCCTCCTCCTCGAAATCGACGATTTCGTGTTCGACCCGCTCTGCGGGTCTCCCCACGGCCTTGAAATCGTCCAGCAGCACGTCGTCGTGCCTTTCGAAAAGGGACTCGGTTTTACGCCGATAATTTCTCTGCTGCCACCAGTTGAAGGCGAGCATCCCGGCCACGAACAGCGAGCCGACCAGGATCAGACCCATTTGCAACTTGCTCATATCAACCTCATGTAAGCCGGACTGTCCAGCTAGACCGTCATTATACCGTTAGCCTTCTCGATATCCACCGCCACGATGCGGGAGACGCCCTGCTCCTGCATGGTCACGCCAATCAGCTGATGGGCGATTTCCATGGTGATCCGATTGTGGCTGATGAAAAGAAACTGCGTGTTTTCAGACATCTTTTTGACCATAGCACAAAACCGCTCGGTATTGCTGTCGTCGAGCGGCGCATCCACCTCGTCAAGCAGGCAGAAAGGGGCGGGGTTCAGCCTGAACAGCGAGAAAACCAGTGAAAGTGCGACCAGCGCCTTTTCCCCTCCGGAAAGCAGCCTGATCGATGCGTTCTTCTTTCCGGGAGGCTGCGCCTCGATTTCCAGTCCTGCATCGATGATCTGCTCACCGGTCAGCACCAGGCTCGCTCGCCCTCCTCCGAAGAGCTGAATGAAAAGCTCGGAGAGATTGCGATTGACCTCCTCATAGGTCTGCATCAGCCTTTCGCGGGTTTCACGGTCGATCTTGCGGATCGCATTTTCCAGCGTTTCCACCGCGGTGGAAAGGTCCGCATGCTGCGATTCGATGTAGCCGATCCTCTCTTTGGCCGACTGAAGCTCATCGAATGCGGCGAGGTTCACCGCTCCCAGGCTCTCCATCCTTCCCTGCAGCCTGGTGATTTCCGCCTGGAGGGATGCGGTCTTCGGAATGTTTTCCTTCATCAGTTCTTCGACCGGTGCGCAAGCC
Source organism: Pseudomonadota bacterium (assembly GCA_021848705.1). Classification (GTDB taxonomy): domain Bacteria; phylum Pseudomonadota; class Gammaproteobacteria; order Burkholderiales; family JABEVD01; genus JABEVD01. The sequence continues at coordinate 11,661 of JAJZTT010000064.1, read as the reverse complement.
TCCTTCAATTGTTCGTCGAACTGCTCCTCGCTGATCCTCGCTTCCTGCTCCTTCATCCTGGTTTCGTTCAGCCTGTCCTTCAGCGGGCCGATGGCGAGTTCCGCCTCCTGGCGTGCGCGGTCGATTTCCCTCATTTCGGAAATGATCGATTCGCTCTCCTTCCTCGCTTCCTGAAGGTTTTCCTCCCGCTTCTGCTTTCCGGCAAGAGCCGCCTGCAGTGCCTCCTCGAGCGACTTCGAATCGAGACCGGACAATTCCAGCTCGAGAGATTCCATCGCTTCCCTGCCCTGTCGCCTGTTCAATGTCAGGAACTCCAGCCTTCCTTCCAGTTCCTCGATGCGGATGGACAGGGATTTTTCAGCGAGCAGGGACTCCTGGCTGATCCTTTCCGCTTCCTTCAATTTTCCCGAAAGCGCTTCGCTCTCCCTTTCGACGGACTCCATTCCCCTTCTCGCATCGGCGAGCGATCTTCCGGCGTTTTCGAGCAGGACAGCGAAACCGGAAAGCTTTTCTTCGATCTCAGCCATCCTGGCAGCTTCCTTTTCCTGCTGGAGGGAAATCTCCGTGAGATCCCCGGCGATCCTGGCCGATTCCTGCCTCGCCCGCTCGTTGGCGTCGAAAACCTTCTGCCGTTGCAACTGGAGCTCGTGGCGCTCCCGGTCGAGTTTGGCGTGCGCCGCTCCCGCTTCCCTCAGCGCAGCTTCCGTTTTGTAGAAGGCCGAATCGCAGGATCTCGCGACGACGCGGGCCGCCTCCAGTCCGATCGCAGCTTCCCTGTTTTCCTGCTTCAGCGCCTCGATTTCCTGGTTGCGGGCGAGGACGCCGGAGAGCCTGGAATCCGGCCCGTAATGATGGATCCCGTTTTTCGTGACGACATGTCCCTGCTGCGTCACCAAAAATTCACCGGCTTCGAGCTTCCGGGAGAGTTCGATCGCATCGGCAATGTCTTTCGCGACGTGGGCATGGGCGAGCCATTCGCAAAGCGCCGCTGAAAAGTTTTCGTCCGAAACCGAAACCAGGGAAAGCATGGATTTGAGTCCCGGATTGGGGGCGGCTTTCACAAAATTCTCGTTTCTCGCGAAAACCGCTTCCCCGGGGGCGACGAGTCCTTTCCAGGCGTCGATCGAGAAAATGGCGTTGATCCGCTCCCCCAGCACCGCTTCCAGCGCGACTTCCCAACCGGGTTCCACCGAAATGCCTCTCCACAGTCTTGGTGCCTCTTCCAGCCGGTTTTTTTTCAGCCATTCTCCGAGGCCGGAGGCGTTCTCCATTCCCTTCTGGACTTCGATCAGCGCCTTCAGCCTTGCCCCGATTTCCTGGGAAAGGCGCTCCGCCGCCCTGAGTTTTTCCGCAGCCTCCCTTCTCGCCGATCTCGCCTCATCGAGACGCCTCGCAAGTTCTTCCGTTTCCCGCTTCGAGTTCTCCGAATTTTCGCGGTTTGCTTCCAGCAACCCCTCCAGCCTCGCGAGCGAAGCCTCGTCCGCTTTCGGGATCGATTTCAGGGAGGATTCGAGGTTTTCCCGGCGCCTTGCGATCTCCGCAGCCATGCGCTTCGCATGGGAAAGATGAGCCTCTTCGATCCTCGCTTCCTGCTCGATTTTCGATGCCTGCAGCCTCGCCTCCTCGAAGGTGTTCCTGGCCATCCGGGAAGTCTCGCCGGACCCGGAGAACGCCGCCCTCGCGGCTTCCAGCGCGAGCGCGTTTTCCCCGAGCCGGCTTCTTGCCTCACCGAGCTGCTTCAGGCAGGTTTCGCGAAGCTGAACCGCCTCCTGGTGCTGCTTTTCCAGCTTCCCGAGATCGGATTTCGCCGTCTCCATCCTGCTAGCAAGCCTTGCCCGGTTGGCCTTCAGGTGATCGATTTCCTTCTGGATCGAGGAGACTTCCGCATTGGACTCGTACAGGAACCCCTGCGCTTGCTGCAATGCGGCCCCCCGGACCTCCTGCTCTTCGCGAAGCGAAATGAGCTTCGTCTCGTGATGGCGAAGTTTCGCTGTCTCGCTCTCGATTTCCGTCTGGAGTTTTTGCGCCTGCTCGAAGAGTTTGCGCCTGGATTCTGCGGCCTGGATTTTTTTACCCAGCCACAAGAGGTTCCGGGTTTTCTTCAGTTCCGCTTCCAGTTCGCGATAGGTCTTCGCAACGCTCGCCTGCGCTTCGAGATGGCCGATGCGCTCGACGATTTCCTGCCTGAGATCGTCGACCCTGGAAAGGTTTTCCCGGGTGGCGGAAAGATGATTTTCGGTCTCCCGTCTCCTTTCACGGTATTTGGAGATGCCCGCAGCTTCTTCCAGGAAAACCTTGAGTTCCGCGGGGTCGGCCTCGATGATGCGCGAGATCATCCCCTGTTCGATGATGGCGTAGGCATTGCCGCCGAGACCTGTGCCGAGAAAGATGTCCGCGACGTCGCGTCTTCTCACCTTCACATTGTTGATGTAATAGGAGGATTCCGCATCGCGCTGCAGAATGCGCTTCACTGCGATTTCGGAGTATTGGCTCCACTGCCCTGCTGCCCGCCCGAGGCTGTTGTCGAAAACCAGTTCGACGCTTGCGCGCGAAATCGGCTTGCGGGTGGCGGAGCCGCTGAAAATGACGTCCTGCATGGATTTTCCGCGCAAGGAGGAAGCCTTCGATTCGCCGAGAACCCAGCGCAGCGCGTCGATGACGTTGGATTTGCCGCAGCCGTTCGGGCCCACGATGCCGACGATCGAACCCGGGATGTGTATGGTCGTCGGGTCGACGAATGTTTTGAACCCGGCCAGCCTGATCTGAGAAAGTCGCAATTTAATCCGCAGTGTAAAACGTTATAATGGCGGTATCGTTTAGCAAGAGAGATACGGCATGATCCTGGAAACCTTTCCCAACCCCAATCCCGAACGCGATTACCATATCCACATGGAAATCCCCGAGTTCACCTGCCTTTGCCCAAAAACCTCGCAGCCGGATTTCGCGAAGCTCTACCTCGACTACATTCCGGACGAGAAGTGCGTGGAACTCAAGAGCCTGAAACTCTATATCGTCTCCTACCGCAACCAGGGCGCCTTCCATGAGGCGGTGACCAACCGGATCCTCAACGATCTGGTGGAAATCACCAACCCGCGCTTCATGCGGCTCGCAGCAAAATTTTACGTGCGGGGCGGAATTTTCACAAATGTGGTCGCCGAACACCGCATGCCCGGATGGGAGCCGAAGCCGCTGGTGGACCTGATGGCCTTCGAGCCGCAGTCCAATACCCGCTAGCCTTTCCGATTGCGAGGGGTCTCGCCCTTCTGCGAGGCCTTCTTCTGCCGATCAAATGATGATTATACAATATGTTGTAAAGCATATCTATTGCATCGCATGAACAATTTCACCTGCAGACGCTGAAATCCATTCGCACGGATTGTGTCGCTCGCTGGGGATGCATGGCTGCGTTGGCACGCCGCCCGCCGCTTCGCCCCCCCCCGATGCTATCGCCCCACCGGAAGCGATTGCCATTTCCGATGAATCTTCAAAAAATTCATCAAGATCCATCTTCCAGGCTTCACAAATATGAAACGAGGCATTGCTAGACTTTGCCCGTTTTCATACACAAGGCAACGAATATGCTGAATCAGGCCGGCGAAGTTCGTGAAGAAAGGGTTGCCGGACAGCCCTGCATGGATGGAGAGCTCGTCGCATCCGATCTCGTCCGCAGGCTGCCCTCCGTGTTCCCAGACCAGACCAATGAAGAAGTGCTGACGCTGCTGACGAGCTTCCCCGACGTGATCGGCCTCCCGGTGATCGAGCAGGGCCGCCCGATCGGCCTGATCAACAGGAGCATCTTCCTCAACGAAATGGCCAAGCCGTTCCGGCGGGAAGTCTATTCCCGCAAGAGCTGCATCGCCTTCATGGACAAGCAGCCGCTCGTCGTCGACGGCCGCATGGGCATACAGGAACTCAGCTTCAGGGTCGTGGATGCAGGCAACAAGGCGCTCAAGGATGGCTTCATCATCACCGATCCTTCGGGGGAATATGTCGGCATGGGCACCGGCGAAGACCTGATGCAGACGATCAGCCACCTCCAGGCCGAAAAGAGCAGGATGGTGATGGAGAGCATCAATTACGCCAGCGTGATCCAGAAATCCTTCCTCCGCTCCGCGAGGCGGGACATGGAAGAATCGCTCTCGGACTATTTCATCCACTGGGAACCGCGCGACAAGGTCGGCGGGGATTATTATTTCTGCAAGAAATTCGACGACGGGTTTTTCATCGCGCTGATCGACTGCACCGGCCATGGCGTTCCCGGCGCCTTCATGACCCTGATCATGGCCGCATTCCTCGACCATCTGCTGCAAAATGAAAACCGCAAGGATCCGGCCGGAGCCCTTTCGGCGATCAACCGCAAGGTCAAGATCGCGCTCGGCCAGATCGAGGAAGAAAACATTTCCCATCTCGCCGACAGCGAGCATTCCGACGACGGCATGGATACCGCATTCTGCTGGGTGAGCCCGGAATCGCGGAAAATGGTGTACGCAGGGGCCAAGATGCCGATCTTCATCCTGACTCCGGATGCCGAAGAGGTGGTCCTCCACGAAGGAGACCGGAAGGGCGTCGGCTATGTCGAAACGCCGAGTCATTTTGCCTGGACCAATCGGGAAATCGACCTTCCTCCCGGGGCACAGGTGCATCTCACCACGGATGGCATCATCGACCAGATCGGCGGCGCACGCAGCATCGCATTCGGCAAGAAGCGCTTTGCCAAATTGCTCCTCGAGCATCGAAACCTGCCGATGAACGAACAGAAGCAGCGCATCATGGATGCCTTCTACGCCTATCAGGGCGGCCAGAAGCGCCGCGACGACGTCAGCCTGCTCGGATTCCGCATTCAATAGAAAGCACCTCATGCAACTCGACATGTTCAACGCATTCCGCGACTCCGCCGGCCATAGCGGCGTGATCTTCTATTACCACGGAGAACTCTCCGACAACGTCATCGCCACCATGGGCGATGCGCTCAAAAGCAGGCTCGGCCAGGAAGGAAACCTCGGCCCGAAGGGGAGGAAAATTTTCTCCAGCTACATCGAGATGGCCCAGAATGCCCTGCATTATGCGCCCGCATCGGCGGATGGCCGTAAGATCGGCGCCGTGACGGTGGGACGGGGAAAGGAAGGGGAGTATTTCATCATTTGCGGAAACGTGGTCCTGAAGGAGCATGTGGAGCGAATCCGGGAGAAGCTCGAATCGTTGCGCACGATGACGCTCGACGAGATCAGGAAAGCCTACCGGGAACAGTTGAGAAACGAACATCACGAGGAAGACACCATCAGCCGGGGCGCAGGGCTCGGCTTTCTGACCGTCGCACGCGATGCTTCCGGACCGATCGAATATGCATTCGGCGAGGAACCCGAAAATGCCGGCCTCGCCCATTTCTATCTCAAAGCCATCATTTGAAAGGAATCCAGAATGAACGACCTGTTTCTGCCCAGAACCGCGCAATCTCCGGAAGTCGATTTCCGCTTCAGCAAGAACCTGCTTTCCCTGAGCGGAGAAGCCTACCCGGAAAACGCCAAGGAATTTTTCCTGCCCATACTCAGGGCGCTGGATGGCTATCTCGCCTCCGTCAGTGGCGTGGATATCGAATTCAACTTCCGCCTCACCTATTTCAACAGCGCGGCCACCAAGATGCTGTACAACCTGTTCGACAGCCTGAATGCAACGGCTTCGACGCAAAACAGGGTGATCCTGAACTGGTATCACGACGAAGAGGACGACACCGTGCTCGAATTCGGCGAGGGAATCCAGGACGATTTCAGGGCGCTGGAATTCAATCCCGTCGTCATTTCCGCAGCCTGACAGGCTGCGTCAAACGATCTCGATCCGCATCGGCATTCCGCGTCTCGCAGTGCAGGGGGCATGGCGAGACTCGCCAAACCCTTCACGCCCCGTCCGAGGGTGCTGGAGACCTTATAGGCGAAACGGATACGGGAAAGAACGTTTGTAAACGTTCAATGTTTGCGTATCATCCCTGGTCCTTCCCGATTTTCCCGGAAAGGATGCTTGCGGAGACGATCAGGCTGCCGCCCGCCCATTCCTGCAGGGTCATCGCTTCCCCGGCGAGAAAATAGGAGGAGACCGCCGCCACCACGAGCTCGAATAACAGGATCACGATGGCGCGGTTGGCGGGGGTGTGCGAAAGGCCGTGTTGCATGACCACGTTCACCGCGAAGATCGCGCCCCCCATCAGAAAATTGATGAGAATCGTGTAGCCTGTGATTCCATGCCAGATCGGGCCGTGCTGGAAAAAAGCGAGAACGATGCCCGCGGCAACCACTCCGGCCGATACGCTCGCCGACCTCGCCTCGACAGGAATCGATTCGCCTCGCTTGGCAAGCACGTTGGAGAGCGCGAACATGAATCCCGAGGCGAGTCCGAGCCATTCCGCATGATTCTCGGGAAAGATCGATCCTTCGGAAGGACTCCAGAGCATCGCAACCGCCCCCGCAAACGAAGTGAGGATCACGAGATGGCCCGTGGCGTCGAGCCTTTCCCCGAGCAGTATCCGGGAAAGAAGCACGGTCCAGAGCGGCGCCATGTAGAAAAGCAGCAATACCCGCATCACTTCCCCGCCCAGCATGGCGAGCACATAGCCGATGTTGCAAAGCCCCGCGGACAGTCCGATTGCTGCGAGCAGCGGCGAAAATCCTGCGGCAAACAGGGGTTTCCGGAAAAGGACCAGCGAAGGGACGAGGGCGAATAAATAGCTCAGCGTGAGCGAAAGCCATCCTTCCATGCCGACCGAGGACAATACCCGGTAGGGATACCAGATGAGCCCCCACACCATGGCTCCGGTGAGGAGGGAAACCGCTGGAATTTGTTTTGATAACCGGTTGCGGCGCATTATAATCGGGTATTTTTGAATGTTGGCCTGAATGAATTCCCATCTCGAGCGACTGCAGCCCTACCCGTTCCAGCGCCTCGCTGCCCTGTACCGGGGCGCAGACCCCAATCCGGAATATTCCCCGATCCGTCTCTCCATCGGCGAGCCGAGGCACGAAACTCCGCGCTTCATTTGCGATGCGCTCGCTTCGAACCTTGCCGGACTCTCCCATTATCCCACAACCCAGGGAAGCGATGCGCTCAGAGCCGCGATCGGGAAATGGCTTGCCATGCGCTACGGCGTGGAAGAGGATATCGCGATCCTGCCGGTGAACGGAAGCCGCGAAGCGCTTTTCGCTTTCGCCCAGGCAGTGGTCGATCCTTCCCGCCCGGATCCCGTGGTGGTCTGCCCCAATCCCTTCTACCAGATCTACGAAGGGGCTGCGCTCCTCGCGGGCGCCACCCCGCATTTTCTCAATACCCTGGCGGAAAAAGATTTCGCCATCGACTTCTCCGAATTGCCTGAATCGGTCTGGAAAAACACCCAGCTCCTCTACCTCTGCTCTCCCGGAAACCCGACCGGGAAGGTGATGGGCTTGGAGGAATGGAAATCCGCATTCGAGCTCTCAGACCGCCACGGATTTGTCATCGCGTCGGACGAATGCTATTCCGAACTCTATTTCGACGAATCGAATCCTCCGCTCGGCGCACTCGACGCGGCGAAAAGACTGGGGCGCGACGACTTCAGGAATCTCGTGGTTTTCAGCAGCCTCTCCAAGCGTTCGAACGTCCCGGGAATGCGCTCCGGCTTCGTTGCGGGAGACGCCGAAATCATGCAAAAATTCCTGCTCTACCGCACCTATCACGGCTGCGCGATGAATCCTGCGGTGCAGGCGGCGAGCATCGCAGCCTGGAGCGAGGAAACGCATGTGCTGGAGAACCGCAACCTCTACCGGGAAAAATTCGCAGCCGTCTTTCCCCTCCTCGAAGGAAAACTGGAAGTGAAGATGCCGGATGCGGGCTTCTATCTCTGGGCGAAGACGCCGGGAAGCGATACCGAGTTCTCACGCATGCTGCATCGGGATTATAATGTGCAGGTACTGCCAGGAAGCTTCCTGGCCCGTGAATCGAACGGGATCAATCCGGGAAGCGGCTTCATCCGCATCGCCCTCGTCGCCACGCTCGACGAATGCCTGGAAGGGGCGACTAGAATCAGCAGACTGTGCTCTGAACTGGGCACGCAACATCGAGGACAACAACAATGAACGAACTGCAGCACATCATCGAAGAAGCTTTCGAGCGCCGCGCCGAAATCACTCCGCGCAACGTCGATCCCAAACTCAAGGAATCCATCGGCGAAGTCATCGGACTACTCGACTCCGGAAAACTCAGGGTCGCGGAAAAAATCGAAGGCGACTGGGTGACCCACCAGTGGCTCAAGAAGGCAGTGCTGCTCTCCTTCAGGATCGAGGACAACAGCTTCGTCAAGGGCGGCTATACCAATTACTACGACAAGGTTCCCTCGAAGTTTGCAGACTACAATTCCCGCGATTTCCGTGAAGGCGGATTCCGCGTGGTGCCGCCCGCAGCGGTGAGGAAGGGTTCCCACATCGCGAAGAACGTGGTGCTGATGCCTTCCTACGTCAACATCGGCGCCTTTGTCGACGAAGGCACCATGGTCGACACCTGGGCCACCGTCGGATCCTGCGCCCAGATCGGCAAGAACGTTCACCTCTCCGGCGGCGTCGGTATCGGCGGCGTGCTCGAACCGGTGCAGGCCAACCCCACCATCATCGAGGACAACTGCTTCATCGGAGCAAGATCCGAAATCGTCGAAGGCGTGATCGTCGGAGAAGGCGCGGTGATCTCGATGGGCGTGTACATTGGGCAGAGCACGAAAATTTACAACCGCGAAACCGGCGAGGTTCTGTACGGAAGAGTCCCCGCAGGTTCCGTGGTGGTCTCCGGAAACCTGCCCTCCGCGGACGGGAAATACAGTCTGTATTGCGCAGTCATCGTCAAGCAGGTCGACGCGAAAACCCGCGCCAAGACCAGCATCAACGAGCTGCTGAGAGGGATCTGACCTTGGCCGGCGAAATGGTACTCGCCCCGCTGTTCAGGTTGATGGCGGAAAAACAGGCTTCAGACCTGTTCTTCACTTCCGGCGCCCCCATCAACATCAAGATCAACGGCATCATTCGCCCGGTCAACAACCAGATCCTGGATTCCGAGAAGATCAGGGAGTTCGCATACAACCTGATGAACCAGGAGCAGGCCCGCGAATTCGAGACCGAATGGGATGTGAACTTCGCCATCAACCTGCCCGATACCGGATCCTTCAGGGTCAATGTATTCCATCAGAGAAGCAGCGTTTCGATGGTGATCCGCTACATCCGGGAAAAGATCCAGGACATCCCCTCGCTCAATCTTCCGTCCATGCTGCGGGATCTCATCATGGAAAAGCGCGGCCTCGTGCTCGTCGTGGGCGCGGCAGGCCAGGGAAAATCGACCACGCTCGCCGCGATGCTCGAGAGCCGCAACCAGCGCAGCACCGGGCACATCCTCACCATCGAGGACCCGATCGAATACCGCTTCACCCACAAGAAATCGATCATCAACCAGCGCGAGGTGGGAACCGACACCCGCTCCTATTCGAGCGCGCTGGTGAACGCGATGCGGGAGGCGCCGGACGTGGTGATGATCGGAGAGATCGTCGACCAGGAAACCCTGAGGCATACCCTGCTGTTCTCCCAGGCTGGTCATCTTTGCCTGTCCACCCTGCATGCCAACAACAGTTATCATGCGCTCAATCGCATCATCACCTTCTTCCCCTACGAGGCGCGAAACTCCCTGCTCTCGGATCTCTCCATCAGCCTGAAATGCATCATCTGCCAGCGCCTCATTCCGAGCGTATCGGGCAAGCTGGTTCCGGCGGTGGAAATCCTGCTCAACACCAAGCACATTGCCGAGCTCATCAAGAGCGGCAACATCGACCAGGTAAAGGAAGCGATGGAGCAGAGCCTCGCTTCGGGAAGCCAGACCTTCGAGCAATCCCTCTACCACCTGTACAAGGACGGCCAGATCAGCTTCGAGGATGCCATGGCGAATTCCGATTCTCCGAGCAATCTCTCCGCGATCATCGAATATTCGGAACATCGGGAAAAATCCAACCAGCCAGAGGTGGTGCGGACCGGATCCTTCACCCATTTCCAGATCGACACGGAGAACAGGTCTTGAGGCTTTGCGGCATTTCCAATTGCGACACCGTCCGGAAGGCGCGCGCCTGGCTTGCCGGAAACGGCATCGAAATTCCCTTCCATGATTTCAGGAAAAGCGGGGTGACCCGCGAGATGCTGGAGGAATGGACCGGAAAGCTGGGATGGGAAGCGCTCGTCAATCGCAAGGGAACCACCTGGCGCCAGCTCGACGAAGCCGGAAAGGCCGGGGTGAATTCGAGGGAATCCGCCATCGAACTGATGCTGGAAAAACCTTCGGTGATCAAACGCCCGGTGCTCGAAGTGGAAGGTCGGATCCTCCTCGGCTTCGACGAACGGGAATATTCTGAAACATTCAAAAAATGAGCACATTCGAACTAGCAAAACAACTGATCGCACGCAGATCGATGACGCCTGACGATGCAGGTTGCCAGGAAATCCTGGTCGCACGCCTGGAAAAACTCGGCTTTTCCGTCGAAAGGATGCGTTTCGGCAATGTAGACAACCTCTGGGCGAGAAAGGGGAAGGATTCTCCCCTCCTTTGCTTTGCAGGACACACCGATGTCGTGCCGAGCGGGCCGGTGGAAAAATGGAAAAGCGATCCATTCTCCCCTGAAGTCAGGGATGGCATGCTCTACGGGCGTGGAGCGGCCGACATGAAGACCTCCCTTGCCGCCTTCGTCACCTCCATCGAGAAATTCCTCGAAAAAAACCCGCAGCATTCCGGCTCGATCGCCCTGCTCATCACCTCCGACGAGGAGGGAATCGCGGTCGACGGCACCACCCGCGTGGTCGATGCACTGAAGGCGAGGGAAGAATCCATCGATTATTGCATCGTCGGAGAGCCGACCTGCGTGGACAAGCTCGGCGACACGGTGAAAAACGGACGCCGCGGATCGCTTTCCGGCACCCTCGTCGTGAAGGGAATCCAGGGACACATCGCCTATCCCCATCTCGCAAAAAACCCCATCCATCTTTCTGCGCCCGCGATCGCGGAGCTTGCGAAGGTGGAATGGGATCAGGGAAACGAATATTTCCCGCCCACCACCTGGCAGATCTCGAACATCCACGCGGGAACCGGCGCCACCAACGTGATCCCGGGACACGTCGAAATCGAATTCAATTTCAGGTTCGCGACCTCGAGCAGCGAGGATTCCCTGAAAGCCCGAGTGCATGAAATCCTCGACCGGCATGGGCTGGAATACGATCTCGAATGGTCCCTTTCCGCAAAACCTTATCTCACCGGGAAAGGATCGCTCGTCGATGCGATCACGGAGGCGATATACGAAGCGACCGGGGTGAAAGCCGAACTTTCGACTTCAGGAGGCACATCGGACGGGCGCTTCATCGCTGAAATCTGCCCCCAGGTCGTGGAGCTCGGCCCCCTCAACGCCACCATCCACAAGATCGACGAATGCGTCGCAGTTGCGGACATTTCCCCGCTTCACGAAATCTACCTGAAAACCATGGAAAGGCTGCTCGCAAAATGATGTTCGAAGAAGCCAGGAACCATCTTCTCACGATCCGGGACATGCTGCGCTTCGCGGTGAGCCGCTTCAACCAGGGAAAGATCCATTTCGGCCACGGATGCGACAATGCGCTCGACGAGGCGGCC
>JAJZTT010000063.1 GCA_021848705.1 Pseudomonadota bacterium | reverse complement strand
TCCGATCTCCGCATGAGGTGCCCTGTCAATAGTGGACACGCCTGACTCAAGCGGCGACCTGTTGTCTGCTGAATTGATATGCAAACACAGCAGGTGCCAGATAGCCAAGGCGCGAGTGGCGCCGTTGGCGATTGTAAAAGATCTCGATATATTCCCTGATCGAATCTTGCGCCTCTTTCCGCGTGGCATAGCGTCGCTGGTGCACCAACTCGTTTTTCAGGCTGCCCCAGAAGCTTTCCATCGGTGCATTGTCGTAGCAATTGCCCCGACGTGACATTGAGGCACGCAGCCCGAACTGGTCGAGCAGTTTGCGGTAATCGTGGGCGCAATACTGACTGCCCCGATCCGAGTGGTGAATCAGCCCGGCTTCCGGCCGCTTCCACTGCACCGCTTTCCATAGCGCATGGCTGACAAGTTCCTTCGTCATCCGTTCGCCCATGGCATGTCCGACGATTTCGCAGGTGAACACGTCCTTGACTCCAGCCAGATATAACCATCCCTCGTCCGTTGGAATGTAGGTCAGGTCCGTCACCCACACCTGATTGGGGGCGGTAGGCTCAAAGCGTTGTTCCAGCAGGTTGCTCGCTACCGGAAAGTCGTGGTTCGAATTCGTCGTCGCCTTGAACTTGCGCTTCTGCAGACAGCGTATCCCCATCTCCTGGCGTAATCGCGCAATGCGATCGCGCCCCGCAACAAAACCTTCTGATGCCAATTCCGGCTGCAATCGCAGCGGCCCATAGCTCTGTCGCGTTTTGTTATGAGCGGCGCGGATCGCCACTTTCAACCGCTCGTCTTCCTGCGCCCGCATCGAAGGTGGTCGGTTGAGCCAGGCGTAAAATCCACTACGCGATACCGAAAGTACCTGACATAGCGCCTGCACCGTAAACTGGAATCGCCACTCTTTTACGAACGCGTACCGGGCAGCGATTCCCTTGCAAAGTACGCCGTCGCTTTTTTTAGGATGTCGCGCTCCATCCTGACCTCGGCCAACTCCTTTCGCACCCGTGCAAGCTCCGCAGCCAGTTCGACCGCATTCAGCCCGTTGGGGTCTGACGGTACATGGCCCTTGCGTGCGCTTGCCACCCAATAACCCAGCGTGCCCTTGGGCATGTTCAGACGCTTCGCCGCGTCTTCCTGCGACATGCCTTTTTCGATAACCAACTTCACCGCCTCTGCACGAAACTCCGGCGTATAGCTCTGTGATACATTCTTGCTCATCTCTTCCTCCTGTTCCAAGTTTACCAAACAGGAGTGTCTACAATCTTCAGGGTACCTCACCATGTTGAGGCTGTAGAAAATGGTCAAAAAGCGCTCAAATATGACCGTCTGCGCAGTACATGACGACCGGAAACCCCTCAATCATGAAAAGGGAGGCAGAATGGCAAGGTACCAGGACGACAACTACGACCAGGGCAAACTCATCCCGGTCTCATGGCGCTTTCCGCAGATACCCACCCGCACTTCACCACGATTTCCGATTTCGTCATCTAGATGGGCCTCGCTGTTTCGCAAAGTGCCTGTCAATCAGCGTGCAATTTTGACCAGGGTTTGAAGTGATGCGGGCGGGCACTGATGTCGCATTGGCTTCGCCCAGCTTCCCCAGTTTTTGACGTATTCATGGTAGCATGAGCTTCTTTCGGCTGCCATTCGAAATGTCCGAATTCAGGGTTGCGCTCCCCCTGGCACGATTTCGCCGGTTCACTTTCCGGCGAAGATGATTGCAAACCAATTTGAAGAACGAGCACTCAACACATGAACATATCGAAGCCGTTTTGCATCCAGATCCTCCTGATCGTTTTGCTGTTTCCCCTGCAATCCAGAGCGGACCTGGGCGGCAATCCGGCCTCCATCGCTGCGGACGGCAAGGCGATGAATGCCACCCTGCGAAGCATGCCATCCGCCTTGTACATGGTGAGCATATTGCAGCTTCCCTCGGGAACCGTGGTCAAGGAATTTGCCGACAACACCACTGGAACGGTATTCGGGATCGCCTGGCAGGGGCCGTTCATGCCGGATCTGAAACAGCTGCTGGGTTCCTATTACAGCGCCTACGTCGGCGCCTTGCACGCGAAACTGGGCCCCGGCTTTGTTGATACCCCTGGCCTTGTCGTCAGATCGAACGGGCACATGAGGGCCTTTTCCGGGCAGGGTTATATTCCGAACCTGCTGCCTTCCGGTGTTTCTCCGTCACAAATCCAATGAAAAAGGCGCTGCTGCTTCTTGTCATTCTGCTCGCGAGCTGCGGAGGCGGCGGAGGTGGGGGTGCGACACCTGCCAGCGCACCGGCCAGCACGATCCCCAGCGTGACGGTTGCACCGGGATCGAATGTCCTGAGTCTTTATGCCGCGCCAGCGTCCGTCAATGTAAACGTTCTGCTTACAAGCATCACAATCTGCACGCCGAACTCCTCGAATTGCACAGTCATCCCGAACATTCTCGTGGATACGGGCTCTTACGGAATCAGACTGTTGAAATCCGCGATACCGGCTTCCATTCCCCTCACCCAACTCAATGGTAGCGGGGGCGGGCCGCTTTTCGAATGCACCCAGTTCGCTTCCGGTTATACCTGGGGAAGCGTGCAGGTTGCGGACGTCAAGATGGCTGGAGAAACAGCTTACGGCCTTCCCGTACAGGTCGTGGACGATATCAGCACCGTACAAAATCCAGCCGTACCGGCCTCCTGCACCGGGGTCTCCATTGGCAATGCCGCTGCGCTGAATGCGAACGGGATCCTCGGAATAGGCGTTTTCTCCTATGAATGCGGGCAATATTGCGCGACTTCGGCCAACAACGGCGTCTTTTTCGAATGTCCCTCAGCCTGCAGTTCCCTGGCCGAGCCCTTGAATCTCCAGCCCCAGAATCCGGTCTCAAGGTTTTCATTGGACAACAACGGAGTGGTCATCGTCTTGCCGCAGCTTGCTGCAGCCGGCGCATCCGGGCTCACGGGTTCGCTCATTTTCGGAATCGGGACGCGAAGCAACAATGCGCCGGGTTCCGCGACCGTCGTTCCGCTGGATGCCTCCGGCAACTTCACCACGGTGTTCAACAATCAGACCATTTCCAGCAGCTTCATCGATACTGGGTCCAATATGTATTTCTTTCAGGACGGCGCAACGCCTCTTTGCAAATACGTGATTCAGGGGTATTGCCCTTCCTCCACACAGCAGCTTTCAGCGACTGTGCAGGGTACTGCTACTGGGACGCCCGCGATTACCGTCAATTTTTCGGTGGGCAACGCCGATGCGCTCGTATCGACTGGAAATGCCGTTTTCAATAACATCGCAGGAACCACGATCACCCCTTCATCGTTCGACTGGGGGCTTCCCTTTCTTTTCGGGAGGACGGTCTATTTCGCGATCAACGGTTCGATGACGCCGGCGGGTTCCGGTCCCTTCGTTGCATTCTGAAACCACGCTTCCGTGGGGAACTTGGAAAACCCGGAGCCATGGAGGAAGCGGGGAGCCGTTTCCATCCCGGGCCCGGACCTGGATCCGCCCGAAACGCATCCCGTTCAGAGCTGCGGATTGACCTTTTCCTGACCGCTCAGGATGCGGTTGAGCGCGCCGATATAGGCTTTCACGGAAGCCACCACGATGTCCGTGTCCGCCCCCTGCCCGTTCACGATGCGGCCGTCCCTGTGAAGCCTCACCGTCACTTCGCCCTGCGCGTCGGTGCCGCTGGTGATGTTGTTGACCGAATAGAGCTGGAGTTCGGCCCCGCTTTGCGCGATTTTTTCGATCGCGCGAAAGGCCGCGTCCACCGGGCCGCTCCCTTCCGAGACCCCCTCGCGCTCCACCCCGCCTTCGAGCAGGTTGACCCTGGCGACCGGGGTTTCTCCGGATTCGGAGCAGACCTTGAGATACACCAGCCGGTAATGCTCGGAAGCCGCGCCCACCGCTTCGTCGGAGACGATCGCCTGGATGTCCTCGTCGAAGATTTCGTGCTTCTTGTCGGCGAGATCCTTGAACCTCGCGAAAGCCGCGTTCAGCGCATCTTCGGATCCGAGTTCGATGCCGAGTTCGGTGAGGCGGGTCCTGAATGCATTGCGCCCGGAATGCTTGCCGAGCACCAGCTTGTTGGCGCTCCAGCCCACGTCCTCCGCACGCATGATCTCGTAAGTCTCGCGGCTTTTCAGCACGCCGTCCTGGTGGATTCCGGATTCGTGCGCGAAGGCGTTGATGCCGACGATCGCCTTGTTGGGCTGCACGGCAAAACCGGTGATCCCGGATACAAGGCGGCTCGCCTGGACGATCTGGGTGGCATCGATCCCGGTGTCGCAGGGAAAGTAATCCTGGCGGGTTCGCACCGCCATCACGATTTCCTCGAGCGCCGCATTGCCCGCGCGCTCGCCCAGCCCGTTGATGGTGCATTCCACCTGGCGCGCGCCGTTCATCACGGCGGACAAGGAATTGGCCACGGCAAGACCGAGGTCGTTGTGGCAATGCACCGAGAAGATCGCACGGTCCGAATTGGGGATTCTCTCCCTCAGATTACGGATGAGGGCGCCGTACTGCTCCGGCATGCTGTAGCCGACGGTGTCCGGAATGTTGAGGGTCTTCGCACCCGCGTCGATCACCGCCTCCAGGATCCTGCAAAGGAAATCGAGATCCGAGCGCCCTGCGTCTTCCGGGGAAAATTCCACGTCGTCGGTGTATTCCCTCGCCCATTTCACGGCCTTCACCGCCTGCGCCAGCACCTGGTCGGGGCTCATCCTGAGCTTCTTGTCCATGTGGATCGGGGAAGTGGCGATGAAGGTGTGGATCCGCCCCGAGTTCGCAGACTTCAGCGCCTCCCCGGCGCGCCGGATGTCGTTCTCGATGGCCCGCGCAAGGCCGCAGACCGTGCTGTCCTTCACCGATGCAGCGACCGCACTCACCGACTCGAAGTCGCCGGGGCTCGCCGCCGGAAATCCGGCCTCGATGATGTCCACCTTCATGCGCTCGAGTTGCCTCGCGATCCTGACCTTCTCTTCGCGGGTCATGGATGCGCCGGGGCTCTGCTCGCCGTCGCGCAGGGTGGTGTCGAATATGATCAGTTTGTCTTTCATTCTTTTTCTCCGTTTTCAGGCTGTTTCTTTGCCCTGCGCCAGATCCAGAGCAGATAGCCAGAGAAGGAATAGATCAGGAAAATCGAAAACAGCACTTTGGCGGGAGCGCTGGTGAGCAGCACGAAAACCAGCAGGAAAAAGAACAGCGCGATGAACGGCACGCTTTTCCTGAAGTTGAGGTCCTTGCCGCTGTAGAAGGGAATGTTGCTGATCATGGTGAGGCCTGCGAAAACCGTGAGGCCCCAGGCCAGCATCCGGATGTCCCGCCCCGCCACGTCGAAATCCAGCATCAGCCAGACGAAGCCTGCCACGAGCGCCGCGGCTGCAGGGCTCGGCAATCCCTGGAAATAGCGCTTGTCGACCACGTCCATCTGCGTGTTGAAGCGGGCCAGGCGCAAGGCCGCGCTCGCGCAATAAATGAAGGCTGCGACCCAGCCCAGCTTGCCGAGCCCTTTCAGCGCCCATTCGTAGGCGACCAGCGCAGGGGCGACCCCGAAGGAGACCATGTCGGAGAGGCTGTCGTACTCCGCGCCGAAGGCGCTCTGGGTATGGGTCAGGCGGGCGATCCGCCCGTCCAGCCCGTCGAATACCATCGCGATGAAGATCGCGATCGCGGCGCGCTCGAAGCGGCCGTTCATCGCCTGCACGATCGCGTAAAAACCCGCGAAAAGCGCAGCCGTGGTGAAAAGATTGGGCAGGAGATAAATCCCCCGCCTTCTCGGTTTGGCGGGAAGCAACTCGGATTCGTCGTAGACGACCTTCATCCGAGTTCCGCCAGGATGGTTTCGGTGGCTCGAACCCGGTCGCCGATGGAAACCAGCACCCGGGTATCCAGGGGAACATAGACGTCCACCCGGGAACCGAAGCGGATGAAGCCGTAGCGCATCCCGCGAGAGAGCTTGTCCCCGGCCTTCACATAGCAAAGGATTCGCCTCGCGATCAGGCCCGCGACCTGCACGGAAGTGATGTCGCGCCCGTCGGCGGTGCGGATCCAGACCGCGTTGCGCTCGTTCTCCAGGGACGCCTTGTCGAGATCGGCGTTGACGAACTTGCCCGGAAAATACCAGACCCCGCCCACTTCCCCGTCGACCGGACTGCGGTTCGAGTGAACGTTGAACACGTTCATGAAAACGCTCACCTTGATCGCTTCACGCTCGATGTAGGGATCTTTCACCTTCTCCACGGCGACGATCCTGCCGTCGGCGGGAGACAATACCGCGCGCGGGTTGTCGGGAATCACGCGACCCGGATCGCGGAAGAACTGCAGGACGAAAACCGAGATGATCCAGAACGGGATCGCCACGCCCCAGCCGAAGATCCAGGTGACGAGAACGGATACGAAAACCACCCCCGCGAGGAAAGGCCAGCCCTCCCTCGCGATGATGGGATGAGGATAGTTCTTCATTCAGGCGATCAGTTCTTGCTCTGGTCGACCAGACGGTTCTTGCTGATCCAGGGCATCATCGATCTGAGCTGTGCGCCCACCTTCTCGATCGGATGCTCGGCGTTCAGGCGGCGTTGCGCGGTCATTTCCGGATAGTTGGTGCGACCTTCCAGGATGAAGCGCTTCGCGTATTCGCCGGTCTGGATGTTCTTCAGGGCTTGCCGCATCGCGGCTCTCGCCTGATCCGAAATCACGCGCGGGCCGGTGACATATTCGCCGTATTCCGCGTTGTTGGAGATCGAGTAGTTCATGTTGGCGATGCCGCCCTCGTACATCAGGTCGACGATGAGTTTCAGTTCATGCAGGCATTCGAAATAGGCCATTTCGGGGGCATATCCCGCTTCGGTCAGGGTCTCGAAGCCCATCTTCACCAGTTCCACCGCGCCGCCGCAGAGCACGGCCTGCTCGCCGAACAGATCGGTCTCGGTTTCCTCGCGGAAAGTGGTCTCGATCACGCCGCCCTTGGTGCCGCCGTTGGCTGCCGCGTAAGAGAGCGCGATGTCGCGGGCGCGGCCGGATTTATCCTGGTACACCGCGATCAGGGAAGGAACGCCGCCGCCCTTCAGGTATTCGGAGCGGACAGTGTGTCCCGGCCCCTTGGGCGCGACCATGATCACGTCGATGTCGTTGCGGGGAACGACCTGGTTGTAATGCACGTTGAAGCCGTGCGCGAAGGCGAGCGCAGCGCCCGCCTTCATGTTGGGAGCGACCTGCCTGTTGTACACGTCGGGGATGTTCTCGTCGGGCAGCAGCATCATGACGACATCGGCCACCTTCACGGCTTCCTCGATTTCGGCGACCTTGAGGCCGGCGGATGCGGCCTTGTCCCAGGATGCGCCGCCGCGACGCAGCGCGACCGTGACGTTGACGCCGGAATCGCTCAGGTTCTGCGCGTGCGCATGTCCCTGGGAGCCGTAGCCGACGATGGTGACATTCTTGCCCTTGATGAGAGAAAGGTCCGCGTCCTTGTCGTAATAAACTTTCATGTTTTCCTCTTGTTTGTAAATGGTCAGATTCTGAGCATCCGGTTGCCGCGCCCGATTCCGGAAGCGCCGGTGCGAACGGTTTCCAGGATCCAGCTCCTGTCGATCGCGGCCAGGAATGCGTCGAGCTTCGCCACCGTTCCGGTGAGCTCGATGGTGTAACTCTGGTCGGAGACGTCGATGATCCGCCCCCTGAAGATGTCGGCCATGCGCTTGGCTTCTTCGCGCTCCTCCTCGCCCGCCTTCACCTTGACGAGCATCATCTCGCGCTCGATGTGTTCGCCGTCGTTGAGGTCGATGACCTTGATGACTTCGATCAGCTTGTTGAGCTGCTTGATGATCTGCTCGATCACGTCTTCCGAACCGCTGGTGACTATGGTCATCCTGGAGAGGGAAGGATCCTCGGTGGGCGCCACGCTCAGGGACTCGATGTTGTAGCCGCGCGCCGAGAAAAGCCCGGAAACGCGGGAGAGCGCGCCCGCCTCGTTTTCCATCAGCAATGAAATGATATGTCGCATCTTGTGAATCCCAAAAATTAAACCAGGATCATCTCGTTCAGCCCCTTGCCGCCCGGAACCATCGGGAAGACGTTCTCGGACTGGTCGGTGACGAAATCCATGAAAACGAGGCGGTCGGTGAGCGAGAACGCTTCCTTCAGCGCCCCTTCCACGTCTTCCGGCTTCTCGATCCGCATGCCGACATGGCCGTAGGCTTCCGCGAGCTTCACGAAGTCGGGCAGCGCTTCCATGTAGGATTCCGAATAGCGGTTGCCGTGGAAGAATTCCTGCCACTGGCGGACCATGCCGAGATAGCGGTTGTTGAGGGCGATCACCTTGATCGGCAGGTGATACTGCTTGCAGGTCGAAAGCTCCTGGATGCACATCTGGATGCTCCCCTCGCCGGTCACGCAGGCGACCTTGGCGCCGGGATTGGCGATCTGCACCCCCATTGCCGCGGGAAGGCCGAAGCCCATGGTGCCGAGACCGCCCGAATTGATCCAGCGACGCGGTTTGTCGAACTTGTAGAACTGCGCGGCCCACATCTGATGCTGGCCGACGTCGGAAGTCACGAATGCGTCTCCGCCGGTCACTTCGTGCAGGAGCTCGACGACGCGTTGCGGCTTGATGATGCTGCTGTTCCTGTCGAATTTCAGGCAGTCGCGGCTGCGCCATTCCTCGATTTTCTTCCACCATGATTCGATCGCCTCGCCGTCGCCGGGTTCGCGGCCTTCGCGCAGCGTGGTGAGCATTTCCTGGAGCACGTCGCGCACGTTGCCCACGATCGGCACGTCGACCTTGACGCGCTTCGAGATCGAGGAGGGATCGATGTCGATATGGATGATTTTCCGGTTCGAATTCGAGAAATGATCCGGATTGCCGATCACCCGGTCGTCGAAGCGCGCGCCGATCGCGATCAGCACGTCGCATTCCTGCATCGCCATGTTGGCTTCATAGGTGCCGTGCATGCCGAGCATGCCGAGGAACTGGCGATCGGTTGCCGGATAGCCGCCCAGGCCCATCAGCGTGTTGGTGCAGGGGAAATTCATCATGCGCACGAATTCGGCGAGCTCCTCCGCGGCATTGCTGAGGATCACCCCGCCGCCCGTGTAAACCATCGGGCGCTTCGCCTCCAGGATGAGCTGCAGCGCGCGCCGGATCTGGCCGGAATGCCCTTTCAGCACCGGATTATAGGAGCGCAGGCTGACCGATTCCGGGTAACAGAACTCCGCCTTGTGCTGGGTGATGTCTTTCGGAATGTCGACCAGCACAGGTCCCGGGCGGCCGGTCGCTGCGAGATAGAACGCCTTCTTGATGGTGGGCGCGATGTCCTTGACGTCCTTCACCAGGAAATTGTGCTTCACGCAGGGACGGGTGATGCCGACGGTGTCGACTTCCTGGAATGCGTCCTGCCCGATCGCAGGGGTCGGAACCTGCCCGCTGATGATCACCATCGGGATGGAATCCATGTAGGCGGTCGCGATGCCCGTGACCGCGTTGGTGGCACCGGGCCCCGAAGTCACGAGCGCAACCCCGACCTTCTTCGTCGAACGCGAATAGCCGTCGGCGGCATGAACCGCTCCCTGCTCGTGGCGAGTCAGGATGTGCTTCACCTTGTCCTGCTTGAAGAATTCGTCGTAGATGAACAGGACTGCCCCGCCGGGATATCCGAAGACGCACTCGACGCCCTCTTCCTGCAGGCAGCGCAGCACGATTTCCGCGCCAGTCAATTCCATAAAATTCCCTAAAGATATATTCGTAGAACAGTAAACAGTAACGTTTGACGGTCTTTTGGTCAAGCCTCGTCGCCGAAAATCCGATCGCCGGAGTCGACATTATAATTCAGCAGCGAGCCCCTAGGCAAAGACGCCGGAGGGATTCACGGAAAAGACTTTCCCGGTTTGTTTCTTTCCGGAGTGGGCTCAGTTGCCCATGACGCGCAGTTCGCAGTCCGGATCAACGTTGAATCCGGCGAGGGAGTTCCTCGCCGACAAGGCACGAAGTCATCGCGGCAGCTTCGCGTACTGATTGATCATGGAAGCGGGAAGCAGTTTCTTCTCAACGCCCAGCGAAATCAGCATCTGTCCGCCCTGGTTGTGAACGTAAACGCCCTCTTTCGGCTCGAGCCATCCCGCCCTCTTCTCAGAATCCCTTTCCGAACTCCACCCAGGCGCGGGAGGAGGACGCGTTGACGACGAGCGGGGTGGACCCGGTGCGGAAAGCGAGATAGGTCTTCATCTTCCAGCCCTTTTGCCCTTCCCAGTTGACCCCGAGACCCGCACCGGAGAGCGTCGCCCCGTTGGTCGCGACAACCCAGGGATTTTTGTTCACCGTCACCCGCTCCGAATCATAAAAAGCGATCGCCTGCCAGTTGCCGTGATACCGGGCGATTTCGCGGCGAAATTCCAGTGTGCCGAGAACCCCTTCGTCCCCGGACAACGCACCCATGTCGTAAGCGCGCACCGTGTACGGGCCGCCCGCCACCATCTGCTGCGAAGGATCCAGGTTCTGGTTCGACCACTGCCCGGCGAGCGCAAAATACAGCGCGTTCTTCGCCCCCAATCCCTGCAGCCTGGCATAATTGAGATTCCATTTCGCAAAACCTCCCGCAGTGCGCGCGGTTGCCGCGTCCGCTGCGCCCGCGGCAGCATCGTCGAAGGATACCCGCCCCGAAGTCCCAGCCACGCTCCAGGTATCGATTCCCTCCGCATGGCGCAGGTCTCCGGAGAGCGTCGCGGTCCAGTCGTCCAGATGCCGGTCGGTGCGGATCGAGGCCGCATCGACGTGGTCCTGAAGCTTCAGCCGGTCGTACTGGATCTGCCCGTACAGATTGAATTTGCGGCTGCGGATAAAGGGATGACGGCTCCACAGGCTCCCCACCTGCGCCGTACCGTGGCCGTTCAGGTTCGACAGGCTGTCGCCAAGTATGTAATGCAGCGCAGAATACGAAGCCCCTGCGGTCGTGCCGGACCCGTTCAGCAGGGATTCATAGGATACCCGCCCGTAATTCATCCCGGAGCCCGTCGAAAGACCGTTCACGCTCAGCGTATCTCCATGATGCAGCAGGTTGAAGATGCTCACCGCGCCCCCTGCACGAACCCTTCCCGTGTACTGGTTTCCGTAATTGTCGAGCGTCACGTTCCCGGTCGCGGCTGGGCCGGGTTCGGTCTGCACCAACAGATCTGAAGTCCCCACCGCTTCCCCGGGCAGCAAGGTTGCGCTCACCATCAACCCGGGAATGTCCGAAAGCAGCAGCAACGCCTGGTCCATCGATTGCTGCTCGATCACCTTTCCGCTCGAAAGAGGCGACAGCGTCGATTGCAGCAGCGAGTCCTCCACCCTGCTGCTGTTTTGAAGCTTCACCCGGCCGTATGCGGCCTCGATCACCTCGATCGTCACTTCCCCGTCATGGATGGTCTGCGCAGGAATGATGGCGCGCGCCAGCGGGTAGCCGTGTTCGTGGTAGTAATCGGTGATCTTCGAAGCCAGTCCTTCGAGATCGGTCAAGGTGAGCGTCTTGCCTTCGGAGTCCGCAACCAGCGCATGCAATGTCGCAGTATCGAACTTCGTGTTGCCCGTGATTTTGATCTTCCGAACCTTGAAGGACATGGTCGAAGGAAGCTTTTCCCCGCCGGGCTTCTGCAGCTTCAGTCCGGTCTCGTTCCCGGAAGGCGAAGGCGGAAGGGATGGGTTGATCTGCTGCAGGATCGAGCCCGCACCGGGCACCGCCGCATGAACATAAAACGGCATGGCCACCAGAATCGCAACGATCGGTTTGATTTTATTTTTCATCTCTTCCTCAATTGATGGAGTTGCCGGGCAGGTTCACACCGTTGCCGATGACGGTGAGGCTGGGGCCCTGGTTGCCGATGGTCGTGGTGGTCCTGGTGTCGGTGACGTTGCCCAGGCTGTCGGTCTGGATCAGAACATTGCCGCTCGGCGCCGTGCCGCCGGCCGCCGAAGGTCCGTTCACCTGGATGGTCGGCGAAGGATTCGGCGCCTGGGCAGAGAAGCTTTCCTGGGTGGAAAGAATGGAGCTATTCTGCTGCGCGCCCGCCACCACGGTGAGCTCAAGCGCATTGGCCGCATCCTGAACGAAGACATAGTTATGGGCGGCAAGGCCGCTTCCATCGATGGAATACTGACCCGGCAGACTCGTAGAAGTGGCATTGCTGATCCAGGCGAGCGTGCCTGTGGTGGAATTGGCCAGATTGTCACCGGGAACGAATCCCGTCACCGTACCGGTCAGGCCGACTGGTGCCTGGCCCTGGAAAAAGCTGACTGGATTCGACTTGTAGGTCAGGGTCGCAGGCGTGATGTCCGCAGTCGTCGTGGCCGTGGTATTGAAACTGTAATTGCCGGAATCGACTCCGGTGGCCGAAATGCCGGAAACCGTCACCGTCCTGGCCACGCCGACATTCCTGTCCGGGAAGGCGGCATTGCCTGCAAAACTCACCAGGTCGCCGGCAAGCAGGCCCGTGCTCGACAGCGACGCGCTCGCCGTATTCGTCCCGTCATAGGTCTTGCCGGAACCGGTTGCGGTAATCGTCAGGACCAGCGGCGTCACCGAATAGGTTCCGTTTATTCCTGCGAAGCTATAGTTTCCGGAATCCGCGCCGGTCAATCCGGTCGACGACTCGGTATAACTTCCCGCCTTGAGATTGCCGCTCGTGCTGAAATTGCCCGCAGTATTCACGGTCACTGCAGTCGGACTCACGATGTCGGAAGGAATCACCCCGGAAAGTGTCGCAGCTCCGGGCGTCAGGGCCGAACCGTAAACGGAGGATCCCGCTGCGATCGATCCCGCCAAGGCCAGTTTCGAGACCGAGTAATTGCCGGTGATTCCGGAGAAGGTATAGTTGCCCGAAT
Organism: Pseudomonadota bacterium; assembly: GCA_021848705.1. Taxonomy (GTDB): domain Bacteria; phylum Pseudomonadota; class Gammaproteobacteria; order Burkholderiales; family JABEVD01; genus JABEVD01. Next base: position 547 of record JAJZTT010000063.1, on the reverse strand, counting down.
CGGCACCCGAAATGGCGCTCACCGATTCGATTCCCGCATAGCTTCCCGCCTTGAGATTTCCGCTGCTGCTCAGGTTGCCTGTCGTGTTCACGGAAACCGTGGCAGTGCCGAGCGCATCACCAGAAACCGCATTGGTGAAGGAGGCAGCTCCGGGCGTCAGGGCCGAACCGTAGACCGACGATCCCGCTGCGATCGATCCCGCCAAGGCCAGTTTCGAGACCGAGTAATTGCCGGTGATTCCCGAGAAGATATAGTTGCCCGAATCGGCACCCGAAATGGCGCTCACCGATTCGATTCCCGCATAGCTTCCCGCCTTGAGATTGCCGCTGCTGCTCAGGTTGCCTGTCGTGTTCACGGAAACCGTGGCAGTGCCGAGCGCATCACCAGAAACCGCATTGGTGAAGGTGGCAGTTCCGGGCGTCAGTGCCGAGCCGTAGACGGAGGATCCCGCTGCGATCGAACCCGCCAAGGCCAGTTTCGAGACCGAGTAATTGCCGGAGACTCCCGAGAAGGTATAGTTGCCCGAATCGGCGCCGGATAGAGATCG
>JAJZTT010000062.1 GCA_021848705.1 Pseudomonadota bacterium | reverse complement strand
TGCCGTACGCGAGGCCGGCGACCGGGACGGTGAGGAGGAGAAGCGGAGCGGACCGCCGGAGGCCGAGGGTCCGTACCGCCGCGAATGCGAGCGCCACGATCGACGCCCCTGCGAAGGCCCCGAACTCGAGGAGGCCGCGACCCTCCGTCCAGAGCGTGCCGTCCATATGTCGGCCGAAGAAGAGCGGAGAAATCCACGTCGCGGCCAGTCCCCGTCTGACTGCCGCTGTATTTCAGGGGCAGCACGTCAAAATCTCGCTATTCGAGCGCAACGAACTTGAAAGTGAAGTCGCAAAGCTGCTGCATTGCTGGTTTTGTTCGAACATCCGTCTGGGCCGGGCGCTGGGCAACGGCAACGGGGCGCACATCGACACACTGGCGCCCCATGTATGGGGCGTGGCAGCGTGGGAAAGCTTCTCGAAGCAGAGCAAGAGCCAGAAGCGCGGCCAGTTGCGTGCGGCGTTGGATGAGATTGCAGACCGTACACGCGGTCTGCAAGGCGGCATGGGATGGGCTATCGATCAGACCAGCAGCGGGCTTGTGCTGGTCAGTCGCCCCAAGGAGCTTCCTTTACTTGAGGGCGAGCACAACATGACCCCCAGCGAATACCACAATATCATGAACTAGCCGGCCTATCCGGAGCCGTGCGACTGGCAGGACCGGGCCATCACTATAGCCCTACCCCTTTACCACCATAGCCCAAACCCTTTACTACCCTAGCCGCAACCCTTTACCGACCAGACCCAAAAAAAGGGCGCAAACCCGCGCCCCTTCTGGCTTTCAGCATTTTGCCGAAATTCCGGTCTAAGAAGTTCTAAGAACTTCTACTAGGCGCGGCAATTGCCGCCGCCCTTGGGGGCGACGCCAAGGCCTTGCCGAACGAGCAAAGGCCGGGACCTGCCCGGCCCTCGAACCCCTGCAACGACCGGAGACTACCCCATCCGGGGTACAAATCGAGGCACGGGGTACAAATTTGTACACCAATTTGTACCCCAAAACGGACGAAATGAGACCTTTCCGGAAATAAACGGAAATATCGCGAAATTAAATAATGGATTTAAATCAGGGAATTAGATGGGGTGGCTGATGGGACTCGAACCCACGACGACAGGAATCACAATCCTGGACTCTACCAACTGAGCTACAGCCACCACTGGTACAACACTGAACTACTGGCGTGCCCGACAGGAATCGAACCTGTAACCCCCAGCTTAGAAGGCTGGTGCTCTATCCGGTTGAGCTACGGGCACAGTACCGGGCACATCACAACTGGTCGGGGTGGAGAGATTCGAACTCCCGACATCCTGGTCCCAAACCAGGCGCGCTACCAGGCTACGCTACACCCCGGAAAGGCGAGACTATACGCCGACTCGGGAAAAACGTCAAATGCAGGATGAATCCGGATTCCGAAAAAGGCGCAGCGCCGGGAAAATCCGCGGCAGATTTGATATTGTTACGATAAAATGGATATTGGTGTAGACTTCGGTTTTTGCCGGCTGCCGGAAGAACCGGGCGAAACGGGGCTGCTGGTCGGCGGCCCAGGGCTGCAAGCTTGTTCAATTGCCAGATAGTTAGGAAGATATGATGTCCGCAGAAAAAGTGAAAATTCCGTACGTGCCAGAAGATGGCGAGGAATACATGAATCCCAGGCAGCTCATGCACTTTCGGAACCTTCTCGAAGGCATGAAGCAGGAACTCGCACAGGATATCGACAGGACCGTGCATACCATGCAGGACGAGGCGACCGTATTCGCCGATCCCAACGACAGGGCAAGCCAGGAATCCGACATGGCGCTCGAACTCCGAAGCCGCGACCGCGAGCGCAAGCTGATCAAGAAGATCGACGAAATCATCGCCAAGATCGATTCGGAAGAATACGGTTACTGCGAAAGCTGCGGCGTGGAAATCGGACTCGGCAGGCTCGAGGTTCGCCCCACCGCGACCCTCTGCATCGACTGCAAGACGCTCGACGAAATCCGCGAAAAACAGATCGCGAAATGATGCCCTAGGGCAAACCCATCGCCAATGCATGAAGACGAAGAAGAAGTAGAAGTACAGAGCAAGTCGAGCAAAAAGCGCGAAATGCACGCCCTCCAGGATCTGGGGGAAGAGCTTGTCGCGCTTTCGAAAGAGCGACTCGAAGAAATCGGTCTCCCCGAGAAGCTGCTCGACGCAGTCAGGGAAGCGAGAAAACTGACGAATTTCGGCGCGCTGAGACGGCAAATGCAGTACATCGGCAAGCTGATGCGCGAAGTCGAGCCGGAAGAAATCAGAAGAAAACTCTCGCAATGGGATGCACAGTCGAAGGAAAATGCAGCAGAATTCCATCTCGTCGAGCGCTGGCGCGAAAGACTCCTGGAGGACGACTCGGCCTTCGACGAATTCGCGAGATCCCACCCTGATTCCGACATCACCCGATTGAGGACGTTGGCCAGGAGCATCCTGAAGGACCGAGCAGCGGGAAAACCTCCGAAACAGTACCGCCCCTTTTTCAGGATGTTGCGCGAAGCGATCAGGAAAGAGACGGACTAGGCTGCATGGAATTGGTGTAAAATTCCCTCCATGCTGAACGAACGCGCCCAAGTACTGCTGAAAACCCTGGTCGAGCGATACATCGAGGAAGGCCAGCCGGTGGGTTCGCGTGCCCTCACGCATTACTCGGGTCTGGAACTCAGCCCGGCCTCGATCCGCAACGTGATGGCCGACCTCGAGTCCCTGGGTTTCGTTTCGAGTCCCCACACTTCTGCGGGCAGGATCCCCACCGCGAAAGGCTACCGCTTCTTCGTCGACTCCCTGCTCGTCGTCAAACCGCTCGAAAGGCGCGAAATCGAACAGCTTGGCGGGAACCTCCAGCCGAACAACCCTGCGCGCCTCATCAATTCCGCATCGCAACTCCTTTCCGAACTCACCCGCTTCACCGGGGTGGTGATGGCGCCAAAGCTCGATTCCTCCCCCTATCTGCGCCACATCGAATTCCTGCACCTTTCGGAAAAGCGCATCCTGCTCATCTATGTGACCTCCGACGGCGAGGTGCACAACCGGATCATCTTCACCGAGAGGAAATACACATCCTCCGAACTGAGGGAGGCTTCCAATTTCCTGACCGCAAATTTCTCGGGCAAGACCCTGCAACAGATCCACGGAAAGATCCGCGAGGAAGTTTCGGCGCTCAGACAGGATGTCAGCGAACTCATGTCCGCAGTCGTGGATGAGGCTTCTTCATCGAACGACCCGGCCACCGGCGACTGCGTCATTTCCGGAGAAAGCAATCTGCTGCATGTCAGCGATCTTTCCTCGAACCTCTCCCGACTCAGAAACCTGTTCGAACTGTTCGAGAAGAAAACCGCCCTGCTACAACTGCTCGATGCGGGAAGAAAGGCACAGGGCGTGCAGATCTTCATCGGCAGCGAATCCGGCCTCGGCCAGCTCGACGAATGCAGCGTGATCACAGCCCCCTACCATTCCGAAGACAGGATCGTGGGTACGCTCGCGGTGATCGGCCCCAAGCGCATGGCCTACGAAAGAATCATACCGATTGTCGATGTAACGGCAAAACTCCTGAGCGGAGCACTCTCACAGACATGACTTACAAACCTGAACCACCCCACCGGCATGGCCGGGGGAAAAAGACAGCCATCCTGCTCGTCAATCTCGGCACGCCCGAAGCGCCGACCGCAGCCGCGCTGAAGCCTTACCTTCGTGAATTTCTCTCCGACCCGAGGGTCGTCGAGATCCCCCGCCCGATCTGGTGGCTGATCCTGAACGCCTTCATACTCACCACGAGACCGGCCGAATCCGCGAAGAAATACGCGAAGATCTGGACGCCTGAAGGATCCCCCCTGAAGGTCCATACCGAAAGACAGACAAAGATCCTCTCCACGATGCTGGATGGATATGTCGTCGATTATGCGATGCGCTACGGAACCCCTTCCATCGAATCGAAGCTGGGCGAACTGAAAGCGCAGGGATGCGATCGGGTGCTGGTCCTGCCCCTTTATCCACAATATGCGGCGAGCTCTTCCGGAACGGTCTACGACGCCATTTTCTCCGCCACGAAATGCATGAGGAACCCGCCCGAGATCCGCATCATCAAGCACTTCCACGATCATCCCGGATACATTGCCGCGCTTGCAGAAAACATCTCGAATTACTGGAAGGAGCACGGTGAGCCCGAGAAGCTGGTGATGAGCTTCCACGGCGTACCGCGCCGCACCCTCGATCTCGGCGACCCCTACCACTGCGAATGCCAGAAAACCGGCAGGCTGCTGGCGCAAGCGCTCGGACTCGAGGAGGACCGCCATATCGTGAGCTTCCAGTCCCGCTTCGGCCGCGCGAAATGGCTCGAACCCTATACGGTCGAAGTACTGGAAAAATTGGGAAAGGAAAAATGCGGCCGGGTCGACGTTGTCTGCCCGGGTTTCGTCTCGGACTGCCTGGAGACGCTGGAAGAAATCGACATGGAAGTCAGAACCTCCTTTCTCAACGCGGGCGGCGGGCAATTCCGCTACATCCCCGCATTGAACGAGAGCGAAGGCTGGGTGAACGCCCTCGCCGGCATCGCTCAGGAAAACCTGCAGGGATGGAATCCTCCGGGCAATGAAGACCCGACGGGAAGGGAGCGTGCCCTGAAAATGGGGGCGAAGGATTAAGGGCACTTGAAATCCGGATCGATGCCTCCATCTAAAAGACCAACCAATCAGGAGGACCACAGATGCAGGAAGAGCAGAACCAAGAAATCCATGAGGTAGCAGAAGGAACCGGCATGGAAGAACTCCTGAAACAGGCGGAACTCGCCGTACAGGAGCACCGCGATGCCTGGCTGAGGGCCAGGGCCGAAGCGGACAACGTCAGGAAGCGCGCGCAACTCGACATCGCCAATGCGCACAAATACGCCATCGAGAATTTCTCCACCGACCTGCTCGCCGTCAAGGACAGCCTTGAATCCGCGCTTGCAGTGGAAACCGCGACCATCGAAAGCATGAAGGATGGTGTCGAACTCACGCTGAAGCAGCTTGCTTCGGTCTTCGCCAAATACCGAATCGAGGAAATCAATCCCGTCGGAGAAAAGTTCGACCCGCACCAGCACCAGGCGATCAGCATGCTTCCCTCCGATCAACCGGCCAATACGGTGATCCAGGTTTTGCAAAAGGGATACAGCCTGAACGAGCGGATCATTCGCCCCGCACTCGTCATCGTGGCGCAGGGTTGAAAAACCCCACCCTGAACCACATATACGATACAAATCAACCAATCTGAAGGATAGACATAATGGGAAAGATCATCGGCATCGACCTGGGAACCACCAATTCCTGTGTCGCGATCATGGAAGGCGGAAAGCAGAAAGTCATCGAAAATGCTGAAGGAGCGAGGACCACTCCCTCCATCGTGGCCTACACAGAGGAAGGTGAAATCCTGGTCGGCGCGCCGGCCAAGCGCCAGGCTGTCACCAACCCCCAGAACACCCTTTTTGCCGTGAAACGCCTCATCGGTCGTCGCTTCTCCGAAAACACGGTGCAGAAGGACGTAGCCCTGATGCCGTACAAGGTCATCAAGGCGGACAACGGAGATGCATGGGTCGAGGTGCGCGGACGCAAGATCGCGCCGCCCGAAGTGTCCGCTCAAGTCCTCATGAAGATGAAGAAAACCGCGGAAGACTACCTCGGCGAACCCGTCACCGAAGCGGTCATCACCGTACCCGCCTACTTCAACGATTCGCAGCGTCAGGCAACCAAGGATGCAGGCAGGATCGCAGGCCTCGAAGTCAAGCGCATCATCAACGAACCGACCGCAGCCGCGCTCGCTTTCGGCATGGACAAGAAGGAAGGCGATCGCAAGATCGCAGTCTATGACCTGGGCGGCGGAACCTTCGACATTTCCATCATCGAGATCGCTGAAATCGACGGCGAGCACCAGTTCGAAGTGCTTTCCACCAACGGCGACACTTTCCTGGGCGGCGAAGATTTCGACCAGCGCATCGTCGACTACCTCGCGGATGAATTCAGGCGCGAACAGGGGATCGACCTCAAGAACGACAAGCTTGCGCTGCAGCGCCTGAAGGAAGCGGCGGAAAAGGCCAAGATCGAACTGTCTTCCTCGCAGCAGACCGAGATCAACCTGCCCTACATCACCGCGGACGCGACAGGTCCCAAGCATCTCGCCATGAAGATCACCCGCGCCAAGTTCGAGAGCCTGGTAGAGGATCTCATCGAGCGCACCGTCGAGCCCTGCAAGATCGCGATCAAGGATGCTGGCGTCAGCATTTCCGACATCGAGGACGTGATCCTGGTGGGCGGCCAGACCCGAATGCCCAAGGTTCAGGAAAAAGTGCGCGAATTCTTCGGCAAGGAACCCAGGAAGGACGTGAACCCCGACGAGGCAGTCGCAGTGGGGGCAGCGATCCAGGGAGGCGTGCTTCAGGGTGAAGTGAAGGACGTGCTGCTGCTCGACGTCACGCCCCTTTCACTCGGCATCGAAACCCTGGGCGGGGTGATGACCAAGCTGATCCAGAAGAACACCACCATCCCGACCAAGGCAACCCAGATCTTCTCCACTGCAGAAGACAGCCAGACGGCGGTGACCATCCATGTGCTGCAGGGCGAACGCGAAGTCGCCAGCGGCAACAAGAGCCTCGGACAGTTCAACCTGACCGACATCCCGCCCTCCCCTCGCGGCATGCCGCAAATCGAGGTGACTTTCGACATCGACGCGAACGGCATCCTGCACGTCTCGGCGAAGGACAAGGCCACCGGCAAGGAAAACAAGATCAAGATCCAGGCGAGCTCCGGCCTTTCCGACGACGAAATCGATCGCATGGTGAAGGATGCCGAAGCGCATGCAGCAGAAGACCGCGAGGCGCTCGAAGTGGTCGAAGCCAGAAACCAGTGCGATGCGATGATCCACTCCATCCGCAGGATGCTCTCCGAGCACGGATCCAAGCTTTCCCCATCGGAAGTCAGCTCGATCGAGAAGGCCATCTCCGATGCGGAGCAGGCAGTCAAGGGAAATGACAAGCACGAAATGCATGCACGCATGGAAGCGCTGAAGACCACCTCGCAAAAGCTCGCAGAAGTCATGCAGCAACAGGGCAATGCCGCAGGCGGCCCGGGTGCCGATTCGGACGTGGTCGATGCGGAATTCGAGGAAGTCAACGACAAAAAATGACCCTGACCCGATGGCGGGGTAACCCGCCATCGACCTGAAAATGACCAAAAAAGACTATTACGAAGTGCTGGGCATCGGCAGGGATGCTTCCGAGGAGGATATCAAGAAGTCCTACCGGAAGCTTGCGATGAAATATCACCCTGACCGGAACCCGGACGATCCCAAGGCGGAAGAACAGTTCAAGGAAGCCAAGGAAGCTTACGAAACCCTTTCCGATGCGAAAAAGCGCGCCACCTACGACCAGTTCGGTCACGCAGGATTCGAACAGGGTGCGGGTGGATTCGGCGGCGGTTTTTCGGGCGGATTCGCAGATGCATTCGGCGACATCTTCGGCGACATTCTCGGCGGACGCGGCAGGAGCAATGTATACCGCGGCGCAGACCTTCAGTACAACCTCGAAATCACGCTGGAAGAAGCGGCCCGGGGAACCGAGACCAAGCTCAGGATCCCCACCATGGATTCCTGCGATACCTGCAAGGGTAGCGGGGCCAGGCCGGGAACCCAGCCTGTCACCTGCCCCACCTGCGGCGGCCACGGCCAGGTCAGGATCCAGCAGGGTTTCTTCTCGATCCAGCAGAGCTGCCCGAAATGCCAGGGAAGCGGCAAGATCGTCACCAGCCCCTGTGGCGACTGCGGAGGATCCGGACGGGTGAAGCGTCACAAGACGCTTTCCGTGAAGATTCCTGTCGGCGTGGACGAAGGAGACAGGATCCGGCTTTCAGGCGAAGGAGAAGCGGGCGTCAACGGAGGGCCCCCAGGAGACCTCTATGTCGTCATCCACCTGAAATCCCACCCCATATTCACTCGCGAACACAACGATCTGCATTGCGAAATGCCGATCAGTTTCGGTACGGCAGCCCTTGGAGGCGAAATCGAGGTTCCCACGCTGGATGGCAACGTGAAGCTCAAGGTTTCACCGGAAACGCAGTCCGGAAAGGTGATGAGGATCAGGGGAAAGGGGATCAAGGGAGTGAGGAGTTCGAGCACCGGCGACATCCTGTGCCATCTCGTGGTCGAGACTCCGCTCAATCTCACAGAGCGGCAGAAGGAACTGCTGAAGGAATTCGATTCCATCAGTCACGAAAACCGCTCGCGCCATATCCCGAAATCAGAATCCTGGATGGACAAGGTGAAGTCCTTCTTCACGGAATAGAATTTCCGCCACGAAAGTGGCGGAAAATTTCAGAAGGCCCCGAATCCGATCAGATTGTCGATGAAGGCCTCGGCCAACATCCAGTCCGCCGCAGGATCGTCAGGCTCCTGCCTCCTTCTCCTCTCCTCTCCGAGGAAATAGGCTTTCTCCGAAATCATTGCATAGCGCTTATGAGGGGACAGCTCCTCGAACCTCCCCTCCTCGATCCTCGCCAAATCGATTCTCCGTGATTGTACCTACCTGATTTATAGCACAGGAATCGTTACCAGGCGCTGCCGAGTATCTTTTCTGCCCAGAACAGGCCGGACACGGTCTTGCCGTCAGAAATCTCGCCGCGTCTCACCATGCCCAGGGCCTCGTCCAGCGAAATCTCGACATTCTCGAGAAATTCCTCTTCGTCCGTTTGTTTCCCTGCATGGACCAGGTTTTCGGCGATGAAATAGACGAGACGCTCATCTGAATAGCCTATGCAGGGGTGAACGGTAGCGATTTCCCGAAACTCCCCGGCTTCATAACCGGTCTCCTCGCGAAGCTCCCTTCTCGCGCATTCGAGCGGCGTCTCGCCGGGATCGATCTTTCCTGCAGGAAGCTCAAGAAAAGTGCGATCCAGCGGATACCTGAACTGGCGCACCATGAGCAGATTTCCATCCGCATTGATGGCGATGACGACGGAGGCTCCTGGATGACGGATGTATTCGCGGAAAGCCTGCTTTCCATCCGGGAGCTTCACAAGATCCCTTCTCACCTTGAGAAGGCCCCCGTCGTAAACGAGGGCGGTATCGATCCTGGATTCCCGCAGGGACATCAGAATCCGGCTGACTGGATGGATTGCGCGCAGAGCGCCATCAGCGAGGAAGGAAGGATGCCCAGGAGCAGCATGGCAATGCCATTGACGCCGAGCAGGATGCGGCAATCGGAAGTGCCCACGATGGGAGAATGATCCACGGGAGCGTCGAAATACATCAGTTTGACGATCCTGAGATAGTAGAATGCGCCAATCAGGGAGAACATCACCGCAGCGATCACGATGCCGAGATGCCCGGCATTGAGCGCTGCCTGAAGCACGGAAAACTTGGCATAGAAACCGACAGTGGGCGGAATGCCTGCCATCGAGAACATCAGGAGCAGCATGACAAAGGCATGCCATGGGCTCCTCGCATTGAGCCCGCGATAGTCATCGAGGTTCTCCGCCTCGAATCCTTCCCTGGAGAGCAGCATGATCATGCCGAAGCCGCCCAGAGTCATCAAAGCATAAACGAGCACATAGAACATCGCCGAACTGTATCCGTTCACCGTTCCGCTCAGGATGCCGAGCAGCAGGAAACCCATGTGGGAAATGGTCGAATAGGCGAGCATTCTCTTCAGGTTGGTCTGCGCGATCGCGGTGATGTTGCCAAGGCCCATGGAAAGCACGGACAGGATCGCCAGCATCTGCGACCAGTCATGAACCAGCGGCTGCAATCCTCCTGCCAGGATCCTCAACACGAAGGCGAATGCGGCCAGCTTCGGGGCCGAGCCGATGAAGAGCGTGATGGCGGTGGGCGCGCCGTGGTAGACGTCCGGAATCCACATGTGGAACGGAACCGCGCCCAGCTTGAAGCCGAGTCCTGCAACCACGAACACCACACCGAACACCAGCACGTTGCTGTTCGCCTGGCCGCTCCTGATGACTTCGAGGATGCGAGACAGGTCGAGGCTACCGGTCGCACCATAGAGCATCGACATGCCGTAAAGCAGCAGGCCGGAAGCGAGCGCGCCGAGCACGAAATACTTCATCGCAGCTTCGGTCGATATGGAAGAATCACGCTGCAGCGCAACCATCGCATACAGACTCAGGGACATCAACTCCAGCCCGAGATAGAGGGTGAGGAAATTGCTCGCGGAGATCATCACCAGCATGCCAAGCGTGGTGAAGAGCGTCAGGGTGTAGAACTCTCCGCGGAAAAGCCCGCGCTTTTGCAGGTAACCCCTGGAGTAGCTGAGCAGGATCATCACGCTCAGGAAGGTGCCGACCTTGAGCACCGAAGTCATCATGTCGCTCACATACATGCCGCTGAAGGTGTGGACCGGGGTCATGTGGGCAGTCATGATCGTGACGACCACCGCAATCGCGAGGGCCCCCTGCGTGAGCAGGTAGGTCGTGAAGCGCTTCTCATCCTCTATGAAGAGGTCCACCACCAGGATGGCGGACAGTGCGCAGAGCAGGAAGATTTCTGGAAGCGCTGGAGTGAAATCAGGCACGGAAAAATTCATTCGATGTCCCTATTTACAATTTGCTGTGGGCGACATGCGCGAGCAGATCGCTCACCGAAGCATGCATGAGTTCGCTGACCGGGAGGGGGTAGAGCCCCATGCCGAGTACGCCGATGGCGAGAATCGCCAGGAACAGGAACTCCCTTCCTGAAATGTCTGCGAGTTCCGCAACATGGGCATTCGCGATGGCGCCGAAAATCACCCTCTTGAACATCCAGAGGGTGTAGGCGGCGCCAAAGACCAGGGTGGTCGCGGCTCCGAAGGCGATCCAGAAATTGGCCTTCATCGCACCGAGGATCACCATGAACTCGCCTGCGAATCCGCTGGTACCGGGAAGTCCGGAATTGGCCATGGCGAACAGCATGAAGAAAGCGGCGAACATGGGCATCCGGTTCGCCACCCCGCCGTAGTCGGAGATTCTTCTGCTATGCATCCTGTCGTAGAGCACGCCCACGCAAAGGAACATCGCCCCTGAAACCAGGCCATGCGAAATCATCTGCACGATCGCGCCTTCGGTCCCGATGGAATTGAAGATGAAGATGCCGAGCGTCACGAAACCCATGTGCGAAATCGAGGAATAGGCGATCAGCTTCTTCATGTCGGACTGCACCAGCGCGACCAAGCCGATGTAGATCACGGCGATCAGGGAAAGTGTGATCATGAAGCCGGAAAGCGCATGGCTCGCATCCGGCGCGATCGGCAGCGAGAATCTCAGAAATCCGTAGGCGCCCACTTTCAGCATGATCGCGGCAAGCACCACCGAACCGCCGGTCGGCGCTTCGACGTGCGCATCCGGCAGCCAGGTATGGACCGGCCACATCGGCACCTTGACTGCGAAGGCGAGAAAGAAGGCGAGAAAGATGAAGATCTGGGCGGTGATGCCGATCGGAAGCCTGTAATAGTCGAGGATGTTGAAGCTTCCCGACTTGTTGTACAGATAGATCAAGGCGACCAGCATCAGGAGAGAGCCGAGCAGCGTGTACAGGAAGAACTTGATCGCTGCATAGACACGGTTCGGTCCGCCCCATACGCCGATGATGATGAACATCGGAATCAGCATGGCTTCCCAGAATACATAAAACAGCAATGCGTCGAGCGCCATGAACACGCCGTTGACGATTCCGGACATGATGAGGAAGGCTGCCATGTATTGAGCAACCTTGGTCTCGATCACTCGCCATCCTGCAATCACCACCAGCGGCGTGGTGAAACAGTTCAGCAGCACCAGCCAGACGGAAATTCCATCCACGCCGAGATGATAGTTGACATGGAAGCGCTCCACCCAGGGAACCATCTCCGTGAACTGCATTCCTGCCGTTGAAGCGTTGAACTGGGTGTAGAGCGGTATGGAGACCAGGAAACCCAGGATCGAACCGGCCAGGGCGATGCTCCTGGCCATGTTCGCATTCCTGTCTCCACCGGTTGCGAGCACGGCAAGGCCCGCCAGGATCGGCAGCCATATCACCACGGACAGTATCGGCATTCCTAAAATCATATCAATCCTATTTCAAAAGTTCACGGCTTGACGAACCAGGCGTTGAGAACCCCGCTTATGCTCAGCAGAACGAAAAGGCCGAAGATCATGGCGAAGGCATAGTGATAGACGTACCCGGACTGCAGTTCCCTGACCAGTCTGGAAAAACCGGCAACCACTCGAGCTGCGCCATTGACGAAAAATCCGTCGATCACCTTGACGTCACCCTTGCTCCACAGGAAATTGCCGATCTTCCTGGCGCCTCCTGCAAAAAAGAAATCGTTGAATTCGTCGAAGTAATATTTGTTTTCAAGCAGCCTGTAGATGACTCCGAAACGATCCGCGATCTTTTCCGGAAGATCTGTCCTCACCATGTACAGGAACCACGCGACCGCTATCCCGAGCAGCGAGAAGATCATCGGCAGAGTCAGAAGGTTGTGCAGGACAATGTCGAGCGAGGAAGCGCTGTGGTATTCCTCCTTGAGGTGACCGAGCACGTCATGCACTTCGGAGACCACGATCGCGCTGCCGAAATAATCGCCGAACAGAAGCGGCTTGATGTAAAGCCAGCCTGCCAGCATGGAAGGAATGGCGAGCAGGATGAGCGGAAGGGTCACCGTCCAGGGGGACTCGTGAAGGTGCGACTCGGTGTGATGATCCATCCTGGGCTTGCCGTGGAAAGTCATGAACAACAGGCGGAATGAATAGAATGCGGTCACGAATGCACTCGTCACCACCGCGAAATAGGCGAAACCTGCTCCAGGGAGCTGACAGTCGCGTACCGCATCGATGATCATGTCCTTCGAGAAGAATCCGGAGAAGGGAGGGATTCCGCACAGGGCGACCGAACCCACCACCACGCACCAGTAGGTGATCGGCATGTACTTCTTCAGGCCACCCATCTTCCTCATGTCCTGCTCGTGGTGCATCGCGATGATCACGGAACCCGCTGCAAGGAACAGCAGCGCCTTGAAGAAGGCATGCGTCATGAGATGAAAGATCGCGCCGGCGTAGGCGGATGCGCCCAGCGCGGTGGTCATGTAGCCGAGCTGCGAAAGCGTGGAATAGGCGATCACCCGCTTGATGTCGTTCTGCACCATGCCGAGGAAGGCCATGAAGAGCGCCGTGATCGATCCGATCACCAGGATCACCGAAAGCGCAGTCTCTGAAAGCTCATAAAGAGGAGACATCCGCGCCACCATGAATATCCCTGCAGTCACCATGGTCGCTGCATGGATCAGCGCGGAAATCGGCGTCGGGCCTTCCATGGAATCGGGAAGCCAGACATGCAGCGGAAACTGGGCGGACTTACCCATTGCGCCGATGAAGAGGAAAATGCAGATTGCGGTCATCAGCAGCCATTGCGATCCGGGGATGATTTCGATGGTATCCATGGTCATCGAAGGTGCCTTGGCGAACACGGATTCATAATCGAGGGTGCCGAAATGAGCCAGGATGAGCCCGATTCCCAGGAGGAAGCCGAAGTCGCCCACGCGGTTCACCAGGAAAGCCTTGAGG